>CAZYWX010000012.1:0-19243 GCA_964651285.1 uncultured Methanoculleus sp. | reverse complement strand
TGACACCGTTATCAAAAATATATGAGCTAAGTAGACTGCCTTCAGCGTTAAAAAAAAGAAATAGTTGCTGCTGACGTTATTGTTTTTGAAAGTACAGGGGCATTGTTGCTCTTTGAAAAGATTTGCAACATCAATCCTTCTGCAAAGAAAATTTATCGAGTTTCTGATGATTTAGAAACCATCGGTGCCCCTTGGTATGTTATAAATTATGAACAAAAGATCGCACCAATGTTTGATCTGATCAGTGTCCCATCAGAGTATATCTACCGAAAGTTTGCCCATCTGCCCAACAGCAGGCTGCATTATCA
Source organism: uncultured Methanoculleus sp. (assembly GCA_964651285.1). Lineage (GTDB taxonomy): Archaea > Halobacteriota > Methanomicrobia > Methanomicrobiales > Methanoculleaceae > Methanoculleus. The sequence continues at coordinate 18,935 of CAZYWX010000012.1, read as the reverse complement.
CGGGATCAACAAAGAGATATTCTCAAAGCAGCACGATCTACCAGAAGAATACAGCAGGTTTGAGAAGAACATTGTCTTCGTCGGGACGAGTCACTTTGATTATGATTTCATAAAAACAGCCGCAGAATCATTCCCTCACTGGGGATTCCATATCATCGGTCCTCTCGCGAAGGTGGGAGAATCCTCAAATTTACTCTACTACGGCGAGATGCCCTTTGCCGAAACCGTTCCGTACATACAGCATGCGGATATAGGCCTGCAGAACCTCATCAGTGACCACGGTCTAGCATCATTTTCAGATAGCCTGAAGGTACTACAATATACATACTGCAAATTACCGATTGTTGCCCCTGTTGGACTTCAATCGTCGAGAAAAAATTTTGTCTACTATGTTCCCGGGGATGAGGACTCTATCAGGACTGCCCTTGAACATGCTGCGGAGTATGAGAGAAGGTCAATCGATCCGTCAAATATACATTCCTGGGACGAACTCGCAGAGTTGCTCATAAAAGAGGTCTATAACAAATAAACCTCTCGATCAAACTGCAGAATGCGGATTTTAGCGCAAACATGTTGCCAAAATGTAGTCTCGATCGAGGTTACAGGGTATGAGTTTCTCTCAGGAATAAGAGACCAAATACCTGCGGTACGTCTTCGTTTTCAGGAGCGAACAATTCTTTCTTTTTGTTATTTACCCTGTAAGGGTATGTAGTCAAATTCTGAAAGAAAATCAATGACTTTTTGCTGGCTATTGGGGTTTCGATCCGATGTAGGTCCGCGGACTTCGCACCATATTGCAGGTTTATATCCTGCTCCCAAATACTCCTCCATCCCACAAACCGTTTCAAACTCATTCCCTTCTACATCTATTTTTGTACAGGTTATTTTCCCCGGATCGATCGAACTTCGGGACAGGAAGTTATCAAACCGGTCTACGATGAGATCCGGCGGAGGGGGAAGCCCTGGTACGGGATCCAGTTGAGACTTGCAGAGGCCCTCCCTGATGTGATCGATGAGGGTGAGCGCAAAGAGATCACGTTTCGCAACATGTTTCGTGCCCTCGACGAGATCCTGGGCCAGGGGATGTGGCAGTGGGAGAGGAGGCCGAAGAAGAGCGGCCCCGGGACAACGACGTGGGTGCTGCTGAAGGACCAGGAGCCCTGAAGTCCCTGCTTCACGGCATGCCCCCTCGGAGATCAGGTTGAGTCCGCTACCGGGCGGCAGAGAATGTCTGAACAGATTCGTAAGAAGTCACAGCGCTGAATCATCCCTGGCCTTCATTAGACGTAACTATTCAGGGCACCCGATGAGCCGCCGTCGGCATGAAGGGTGTTTCCGCAAACATTCTTCTCAGTTCCGGTGATACCGGGCGATCATGCTTCTTGATCGTCGATACGAATCCTCTTGACCCTGCAGAAATTCATAGCCCCCTCCTCACCGCAGAATACTCCGGAGATCTTCTGTTTCATCATCCGAAGGTCTCTCTCGGCCTGATTGTTGGAGGTTATCCCCAAACTCCTCTGCCGGGAGGGGGTCGCCCCCTCCCGGTCCCTCCCCCAGGGCGCGATACCCTGGGCATAGGCAGCCGTTCCGATTTCTGCGCCCTGGATGCGTCGAATCGACGTTCCCCTGCGTGAAGGTGCGCCGACCCCCCGGGATCATCGATCGCCAGAGACTTTTGGGATGTGCTCGATCGTTCTGGATAGGGGTGTTCTGGACCATACTTTCTCCAGCAGTCGTTCCACAGTCTGGTGTCCCCATCCCTGCCGCCCCTCATTCCATCTATCACGCAGAGGACCGAGACCGGGAGATCTTCCCCAGACGCCCCTTTCTGCGAGGTATTGCCACGAACCGTCCCTTCCTCACGGCGATACACGACCGGACGAATGAGAGGATCCCGGGAACCAGAGCAGCGGTACACAGATTAATCGTGGTCAGGGGTAAGATTGCCGTGGAAAGAAGGGGTTGTCCCGCAAAAAAAAGAGATGTTCTGGTTTTTACTCTTGTTGGTGGTGAGTGTAGAGGTCGTCCACCGTTGCCCTCTCCCCGCCGTTCTTTGCGAGCAGGTCCATGTAGGTGTAGATCTCGGGAGCATCCTCCTTCAGGAGGTCGGGGGTGGTGTGGTAGAGCATGAAGGCATCGGCAAAGATCGCGGCTTCGTTTTCCTCACCAGCAGGGGCGCTGACCCGGGCCAGGGAGGACCCGGGATCTGCGGCAAGGGTCGGGAAGACCGTGCTCTCGTCAAACCCCATGGTGTGGTAGATCCGGTAGCCTACCTGCTGCGCAAAGACCTCGTCTGCCTGCTCAGGGTTCCTGTCTGATCTGATGTAGATGGCGTTCTCTCCGGGGGCATATACGCCGCAGGGATCACTCGTATACCCAGAGAGATCTTGTTGCTCGAACTTCTCACTCCTGCTGTCGATGTAGACAGTTACATTCTCCAGAAATTCTCCCCTGATCTTGGTGCTCTGCTGCAGCACCAGGGCTTCTGCAAGTGCTGCATCGGTTCCGTTCCCATCGCGATTTTCCAGGTGGAATCCGGCGACCGGGCTCACCGAGAAGGCCGAACAGATGATGACCAGGAGGATGGTCGTCGCAATCAACCGTGATCGAAATCGTGGATCCATGGTTTGCTCTCCTGCGTTTCAGAAGAGTTCTGGGTTGTGAACTATATATCTTTCTATATATCGATATCTTGTTTAGCGACGCCTTTTTGTTAAAAAGTGCATATATTCTCTTTTTTAGGGATTCGGCATTCTGCAATGTGTTTATCATTTTACAGAAACGGTTATATACTAAGTCTATAGGATCATCATCCAACACCTAATTACCCATGCAAGCGCATAGTAAGAATAATGAAACAGATCGCCCTCTACGGGAAGGGTGGAATCGGGAAATCCACTACCGCAGCAAACGTATCGGCAGCACTCGCAGAGGATGGCCTGGATATTCTGCAGATCGGCTGCGATCCCAAGCACGACAGTACTCGTATGCTGATGCACGGAACCTGGATCCCGACGGTGCTCGACCTCATCAGGGAACGCGGGGACGAGAACATCACCGTTGACGACGTGGTCCACCAGGGCTTCGGGGGGGTGCGCTGTGTGGAGGCGGGCGGGCCGGAGCCAGGGGTCGGGTGTGCCGGTCGGGGGATCATCGCAACGTTCCAGCTCCTTGAACGCCTGGACGCCCTCAGAGGGGACGTGATCGTCTATGACGTCCTTGGGGACGTCGTCTGTGGCGGGTTTGCGATGCCGATGCGTGAAGGCTACGCGCAGGAGATCTACCTGGTCACCTCTGGCGAGCTGATGTCGATCTACGCAGCAAACAACATAGCAAAAGCTATCGCCCGCCTATCGCGGCGTGTTCGGAACAGATGTGCCCTGGGAGGGGTGATCTGCAACGCGAAGAACATCGAGGGTGAAGAGGACCTGGTGGAGGAGTTTGCCCGCCGGATCAACTCAAAGCTCGTTGCCTACATCCCCCGGGACCGGATAGTGCAGGTCGCAGAGTTGCACAGGCAGACGGTCGTCGAGTATGCCCCCGAATCAGGGCAGGCGGCGGTCTACCGGGAGCTCGGGCGCACCGTCCGCGAAAACAGCACGACGAGCATCCCTACCCCGCTTGAGATGGATGAACTCGAGTCATTCGCCTTTGAATTTGTCCAGGTTTGAGGGGTGTACCCTGACCGGAGCCCTCTCGGTGCTCACTGAGGTACGGGACGCTGCATGCGTTATCCACGGACCTGCAGGCTGTACGCACCACAACTTCTCCCTCCTCCATGCCACCCTGCTTGCGAACGGTCGGGTCGAGGTCCCCCATCTCTTCGCCACCCATCTCACAGAGAACGATATCATCTTCGGTGGCGAAGAGGCACTGGAGAGGTCCATTGAACAGGTGCTCTCACTTTCCCCCGCTCCTGCCGCCATCTTCGTCCTCTCTACCTGCATCGTCGAGACGATAGGGGATGACACCGTGGCCGTCTGTGCAAAGCCCCGGGGCATCCCGGTGATCGCGGTACCGACCGCCGGTTTCCTCGGTGGAGTCTTTGAGTGCGGGGTCAGAAACGCCCTCTCCTCCGTCGCATCGCTCGCCGGACCTGCTGTCGACAAAACCCTCTCAGCAAACCTTGTCGGTGAGAAGAACCTGGAGTATGGTGTCGATGAGAACGCAGCCGAGGTTGCCCGCCTCCTCAGACGGCTTGGTATCGGGATCAACCTCAGGTTTGTCCGGGGGATCCGGATACATGACCTCGGACGCCTGGGGTCTGCCGCGATCAACATCCTCCGGGAGCCGGCGTTGCGGCCGGTGGGCGAAGACCTCTGTCAGAGGTTTGGGACCCCCTGCATTGACTCGTTTCCGACCGGTCTTCATGGGACGTGCCGCTTCCTTGAGGAGGTGGGGCGCATCTGCGGTGTCGATGCCTCCACCGCCGTTGAGGAGGAGCGTGCTTACCAGGCGGCGATGCTTGAAGAGTTCGCAGATATCGTCGGGAGCAAGGTGTGCTTCCAGACAGCACATCCCATGCTTGAGGTGGACCCGGATGCCCGGACGCTTCTTGATGAGTGTATTGAACTCCTCGATCTCACGGTTGCCCCTGATGGCGTCCAGATCCCGGTTCCCTGCCCAGCGCCTGTCGGGACCTCCGGGTTCCGACGGATGCTGCACCGATGGAGGCTCCTGATCCGGGAGACCCAGCGACGGTGAACCGGCTGCCTCATCTCCTATGGAGATGGGATCTAAGCTTTCGTGCCCTCCCGGCCTTCAGGCCGGGGACTTCTTGCTCCACCCCCCATGCCCCATAAGTTCAATACCTGGTACGCAGAGGAGGGACACCGGAGCGAGGGTCCAGATATGTTTGAACGCATCCTGTTTCCAACAGATTTTTCAGAGCCCTCCATGAAGGTGCTGGACTACATCCCCGCACTCCAGGAGGCAGGAACCAGAGAGGTGGTCCTTGTGCACGTCATCGACCAGAAAGAGGCCACGCTGATCGCCTCGGGGGGGCATGGGTTCCTCGGGACCGTACCTGACCAGGAGACTGAAGTCCAGAGCCAGCTGCGGGCTGAGATCCAGCACAGGGTCATCGCCACCCGGCGGGCGCTTGAGCGGCGGGGGCTGAACGTGGTTCTCAGGATGCCCATCGGCAGCCCGGGGAAGGAGATCGTGGCCGCTGCCGATGCGGAGCAGGTCTCGCTCATCGTCATCGGTTCACATGGTCGGTCGAACATCCGGGAGCGACTGCTCGGAACGGTCTCAGAGTACGTGATCAAGAACGCTCACCAGCCGGTTCTGGTCATCAAGCGCGAAGTTGCGGCGCGAAGCAGCTAGACCACGTCTCATTTTTTACCCTGTGAAAAACCCCGTCTACTCCTTCTCAGGCGATCCCTGGCTCTGCATACCGTTGCTTCAGTTCCGGGCGGTCTTGAACGTGAACAGGCAGGCTCTACATCTGGCCTGGTGACTTGAAGGTTTGAGGTGGGGGCGGGGGCGGGGGGCAGACTTCGATGGGTGTCCTGGAGCTCGTAGCTCTTCTGCCACCCTCTCCCGCGTGGCGATACCCCAGGGGAGGGGCTGTGGTTACGATCCTCTCCATCAGAGGTCTGCATCGGCCCCTCAGCGGTGAGACCCGGGGCACACATTCTCTGCTGCCCCCGACCAGATCTTCAGGGAAAGGCCGTCTTTTATATCTCCAGACTGCCATGATCTTCTGGATCTATGCCTGAAGACCATCACATGCCATGTGAAAACCCGCTCTGGCCCTGCGCAATGACCGGGGCGGTTGCCTGCCTGGCCGGTTTTGAAGACCTCGCTGTCGTCGTCCATGGTTCGAGCGGATGCTACTTCTACCCTGCATCCCTTGTCGGCGTTCCCATCTATGGGACGTTTATCGTCGAGAACGAGGTCATTTTTGGCACAGAGTCTCGCCTGCAGGAGGTGATCAGGGACCTTGACGGCCGCTTCTCCCAGGTAGCCGTGGTCAACACCTGCGTGCCTGCCATCATGGGTGAAGATATCGAGAGCCTGGCTCAGGACGGTCGGGTCTTCATCGTCGATAGCCCCGGGTTCATCGGGGATCTTGAGGCCGGGTATCATCGGGCGCTCGCGAAGATCGCGCCTGAGGTGGATCCTGACGCTCCTGGCGTCAACATCGACGGTATCTGCCGCACCGATCACTTCTACCGGGGCAATGCTCTTGAGGCACGGCGATTGCTCAACCTGGCCGGCGCACCCGTTGCCACCACGTTCTGCCTCGACCACTACTCTGCGACCCGCCGGGCAGCCCCCCTCACTATCGGGACGAACCCTGATCTTGCGAGTGATGTTGGGACGTGGTGTGGCTCGCTTCTCGGCCTCGACGCCGTCGCTGAGACCTTTGAGGTGCTTGCCTCAGAGATTGATGGTATCAGGACTCGGCCGGTTATGGAAGAGATCGCATGGGCAGATGCCCGGATTGTGAAGGCGTGCGGAAAGTATCTCCGCCGGTTCGATCCTCCGCGGGTGGTAATCTGCGCCGGTTACTCCTATTCTCTCTTTGCCGCGGAGTTCCTCGAACGTTATCTTGACGCAGATATTGCCTGCATCGTGACCAGGAACGAAGCCGGGACCTCCTCTTCCAGAGAGATCACACAGACGACCGACTTTTTAACCATCAGGAGGATGATCCAGGATGCTGAACCTGACCTGATCCTCGGTTCATCCTATGAGCAGGCGGTCTGCAACGACGCCGCGTTCGTTGGATTGACACCACCCTGCCGGAGCAGGGTTCTTCTGCATTCCCGGGCGGTGGCCGGGATCGAAGGGTCACTCTGGTTGATGGATGAGGTGCTCAACGCCTGCATAAACCGGAACCGCCGCCTGCAGGGTGGAAGCATGGACCTTTCCTGAGGAAAGGGGCGAGTCGCTGAGCCCTCCTCCTGGGTCGGGAACCGGGCCGAACGCGGCGCGATATCTGCGGTCCGCTGGTAAGCCTGTGAGGGTCATACCACCCACCATAAGGTATTCAACGCCAGATGGGCACTGGAGTGCCTGGTCTGCTGATATGGGCAGGCTGGTAGGGGGGTTATGGCATGACACACCGTGGCGTATACGGCGCCCACGGCATGCTCCTTGAGAGGATGTTCGATCTCCTCGACGAGGATCAGATGCGGCAGCTGATGATCCGGATGATCGAGTCCCGCATCAAGATGAAGCAGCACCGGATCGAGATGATGCAGTACAAGGTCGAGACCTACAGGATGGCACGCGACATGCTCCAGGCAGGCGCGAAGCAGAAGTGAGATGCGCAAATCCTCCGGGAGCTCAGGCGGATGAGCGGCCCGGAGAATGGTCTCTCTTCTCCATCCTTTCAGAAACAATGAATCCGGCGTGGGTCTACCTCCTGGAGCCTGCCGCTCTACGGGAGGATGATTTCTGCCCGGCCGGCCAGGAAGATTTAATCGTTCTGGATTGAGATGGTATATGACGCCATGCCTCTCACTCAGTTTCGCCTGGGAGAGCCGTTCAGGCCGGCACCGCAGTACCGGTCGTACCTCTATGCATACCTTGTCGTGATCCTTGCCCTCTTCGTCCTGCCCTGGTTGGTCCCCATCATCCTCCTCAGCCCGGCAGTCGTCGCCGCCGTCACCGCCGTACCCATCCTTGCCATCATCGTATTCGTTGTCTACTGGGTCCCTCTCTATCACAGGAGCATAACCTACCAGCTCACTCTCACCGAGATCACCTGGCAGCGGGGGGTCTGGTTCCGGCAGACAGGCATCGTCCCCTACAATCGGATCACGAACGTCGATATAGTCCAGGGCCCCCTGATGCGGGTCTTCTCCTTCTCGGCGCTTCGGGTGCAGACCGCAGGCTATTCTGGCCAGGCCCGGGCCGAGATTGTCCTCAACGGGATCGAGGACCCAAAAGCCCTGCAGGAGATGATTATGGGTTTTGTGCGGAGGACTGGCCCGGTCGCGGTCGGGGGCGAGCCTGAACAACCTCCTGTTGCCGCTGATGCAGTAGTGGAGGAGTTGCGGGCGATCCGGAGGTTGTTGGAGATCCAGGTAAAGAAATAGGGGTTCTGTGAAATCGCGCGCGGGTCCGGAAAGGGGAATCCGGGCATACTGGGTAAAAAACGTCTGCCGGGCTGGATTGGTGCCGAATTAGACCTTTTCCATGAGGTTATCCGGGAACTCCTCTGTCGGGAGGGAGCGACCCACTCCCTGCAAAGGATCCTATGAGTCCCTCCCTGTAGCCCCGCCCCACCCCCACAAGGCAATAGTCCCCTGTCAACCCCACCCCGCCCGCGCCTTTGGCGCTCCTCCCCCGCCCCGGCGGGGCGGGGGCAGTGCGTGGCGAAGAGCCCGGATACCCCCATGGCCGGAGAGGAGGACCTGGATTTCACGGCTACCGAAGAGCAATACGGGCTCATATTGCTTAGATCCAGCCTGATACCGGGACGGGAACCAGACACAGGGGCAACACCCCATGCAGTGGACCGTGGTGAGTGTCGCATCGGGGGGAGGGAACAGGGGAGGGGGTCCACCCCCGCAGAAGGCACTACCTGAAAAAACCCTCTCCAACTCCCACCCGCCCCCAGGCAGTGCGTGGCGAAGAGCCCCGGGTTGGCGACCCCCGGAACGAAGAGATGGGGTTTCAACAAAGCCGGAAAAAAGGTATCTGGAAAGAAGGAGAGAGCTCTACTCGATCACGATCGCTGGCTTGAAGGGCAGGGCCCCGGAGGCCTTCGGGTGGGTGCTCTCACCGGCATCCTGGATCGTCACCGGCACACCGAACTCATGCTCCAGGAACTGCTGTGCGTCCTCGAGGACTGCCTGTTCGTCGGGCGGCGTGGTCTGCAGATCCTTCACAAGTTTTGGTGGCAGTTTCAGGACCAGTTTTGTGATCTGCTTCGTCGCATCTGTCGCCTCGCGACCGCGTCTCCGCATCTCTTCGTTCTGCATGATCTCCCGTATCACCCGGGTCCTGTCAGTCGATGCAGCGACGATCCGGAAGATCTCGCGCTTCCAGGCCGGGGCGACAAAGAGGCTGATGGACGTGGGTTCCATCGGGATGAGTTTCAGGATCGACTCGATATCCTCGACCGTCCTCTCCAGGAGCTCCTCGGCAAGTTCGATCTCGGGGTTGATCAGCGACTCATCCGCTTCTGGCCAGGGGGCAAAGGAGACCATATGGTGCTCGCCCAGGTCGCGCCAGAGCGCCTCACAGGTAAAGGGGATGATGGGAGCGAGCAGCCGCACCCAGGTGCGACAGAGGTCCTGGAGCACCGCACCGCCGTTCGCACCCTCGGGCAGGCGGCGGCGGTACCATTTCAGGTCAGACTCAATGCCAAAGAACGCCTCCTGCAACGCCTTCCTCGTCTGGAACGATTCAAACGCCGCGGTTGTGCTCTCGATGCGGCGTTGCAGCCTGCTCGCGAGCCAGGCATCGATGGCATAGGTCCCTTCTGCCTGCTTTATCTCCTGCACCGTGTTCCAGAACCGCTCGACCTGTTTCCTGGTCGAGGAGACAAGTTCGTTGCGCCAGTCAAAGTCCTGCCAGGGCTCCGCGCTCCCAACGAGGAACATCCTGACGGTATCAGCACCAAACTCCTCCAGGGCATCCTCGAGCAGGTAGACATTCCCCTTGCTCGAGGACATCTTTGCCCCGTTCAGGAGACCCATACCGAAGACCACCATGCCCTTTGGCTGCAGTTCCTGCGGGAAGATGGCCCGGTGGTGGAAGAGCTGGAACGTGAGGTGGTTTGATATCAGGTCCTTTGCCGAGAACCGGTAGTCGTAAGGGTACCAGTAGAGGAACTCGTTCCTGATCTGGTCAAGAGTCTCCCTATCAACGGTCTCAGGCGTGCCCTCCCCAAAGAAGATATAGTCGAAGACCTCGGGGGTGAGGTTCTCGGGCGGTATGGCCTTTACGTGGTGAGCGATGGTGTAGTAGGCCATGTAGATCGTCGAGTCTGAGAGTGGCTCGATGATCCAGGTCGGATCCCAGGGGAGTTTTGTACCAAGCCCCACCCGACGGGTACAGGCCCAGTCCTTCAGCCAGTCGACCGTCCGGTCAAACTCAGCCCTGACCTCGGATGGAACAAGTGCCATCTCCTCGAGCTGGGTCTTCACCTGCTCCTTCCAGCAGGGGTCGCTGTACTCCAGGAACCACTGGTCATGGAGGATCTTCACGTAGACCCTGCCGCCGCACCGGCAGATCACCTGACGGTTATCAAAGTCGTACATCGGGATGGAGCCGTAGCGCTCCAGCATCAGCGCCGCCACATCGTCCCTGGCCTCCCGAACCGGCTTTCCGCCGTACTTCTCAAAGACCTTCCCGCGGGAGAACTCGGCGCTGTAGATCTCCTGGGTGAGCGCCTCCATCGCCGGGTCGTTCTGGTCACGGATGCCTGCCCGCTCGACCGCGTCCTTTGCCGGGATCTCGCCGTAGCCCTCGACAGAGATGAGCGGAACCGGCTGGATGGACGTGTACCTCCCCTGCTGCTGCAGGTCGCGGAGCGCGATGTAATCGAAGGGTGCGTGGGCGGGAACGCTCATGACGATCCCGGTCCCCATATCGGGGTCCACAAACGTTGCCGGAAGGACGGTGATCTCGCCGCAGAGCGGGTGGGCGACCGTCTGGTCGATGAGCGCGGTTCCCGGGATCTTCTCGGTCACCAGGACCTCGTGGTCCTGCAGGGCGAGCTTCCCTGCCGCCTCTGCGCTTAAGATCCACTTCTCACCGTCGATCGTTGCCCGGACGTAGGTAGTGGCCGGGTTCACCCAGAGGTTCGTCACGCCGTAGATCGTCTCGGGCCGGAGCGTCGCGCATGGAATGCGGGCATCGCCCCACTGGAAGACCACCAGGGTGAACTTGATGATCTCAGCCTTGTCCCCCTCGAGCAGGTCGTGGTCGCCGACCGGGTTCTCGCACTGGGGGCAGTACTTGACCGGGTGGGCCCCCTTCACGACATGTTTGTCCTCGTGCAGGTGCCCGTACTGCCACTCGATGAACCTGCTGTACTGGGGGTCGACGGTGATGAACCGCCGCCGCCAGTCGATGGAGAGCCCGCATTTCTGCATCACGCGCCGGTACTCCTCCGAGAAGTACCGGACGATCTCCATCGGGTTGATGAACCGGTCCAGGATGTCCTGCGGCACCCGGTAGAGGTCGCGGTAGAGTCCTATCGTCTGCTCATCCCCGTTTGCTATCCTCTTCGATATCCCGATGACCGGGGTGCCGGTGACGTGGAACGCCATCGGGAAGAGGACCTGCTTCCCCTTCATCCGCTGGTACCGGGCGATGACGTCAGGTACGATATAGGTCCGTCCGTGGCCGACGTGCATCGCTCCGCTCGGGTATGGGTATGCCACGGTCAGGTAGTACTTCTCCTTCTCTGCCGGATCGGCCTCAAACGCGTGTTCCCACCGGGCGATACACTCTCGTTCGTTACTTCGCATATCAAATCCGCTCACTCTATACCTCCAAATTCTGGTTCCCTCATCTCTGGTATCCTTTCACACCGGTCTCAGCCGGATCGTCTCACCCTTGTTGTAGCGCCGGATCATCTCCTGAGCGATCGTGCTGTTCTTGGCGAGGAGGATATCCCCTTCCTCGTTTACCGTAGCCGTAAAGAGATACTCCTTCCCGGCAAAGACGTCGACGATCTTGCCCTTGTTCTCTGGAGATATGATGACCAGCTGCCTCCTGTCAATGCGAATTCCGATGCCGTCGCCGAGTCGCATCTCCTCCTCGACTGGTTTTAGCACCTCAAACTCACTCAGGGGTCTGATATCGATCCCGATACCGAGTTTGTTCACGACCGCCGAGACATTCTTGCCGCCTTTCCCGATCGCCGCCGGGACATCTCTGTCCTCGATGTAGACGACAGCCTTGTTGTCACTGATGATCTTGACCTCGACCGGGCCGTTCGTATACCGCCCGATCTCGCGCTGGATCTCTTTCTCGGCGACTCTCCAGGTGACGTTCTCCTCAGACTTCGATTCATTGGCTGGTTTCGGCGAGGGTGCCGGTCTCTCAGCGTTCTGTGTGAGTGGCATCACCAGGGTCTCTCCTTCGTAGCGGAAGATCTCGATCTCGGGCTCCTGCTGAGAGTGTTCGCGGACCGTGACCACCGGGCAGACGCGTGCGTCGCCAGACATCCCCTCAGGCACCTTCAACGTCAGTTCAAGGTCGTAGATCTTTGCTATCTTCCCCTGGACAACGTAGATGATGGAGCTGACGATCTGGGGCAGGACGCTATAGTCCACGCGGTTACAGAAGCGCTGGAGGCAGTCGTGGACCTCCATGGCATGCACCACCCCGACCATGTTCATGCCGGCGAGGCGCATATCGGCGTAGACGCCGAAGTCCCCGCTCTTTCTGAGTTCGTCGAAGATGACGTAATCGGGCCTGACCAGCAGGAGAGCCTCGGCGGTGTTTGTCATGTTACCCTCAAGCGCCGTGTACTGGGTTATGTGGTCCGGCACCTGCAGGTCTCGTGGGGCTTCCATCGTCTTGACGATGAGACCATGCTCGGCAAGGTACGTCGCGATGCTCTGTGCCAGGGTGGTCTTCCCCGATCCGGGTGGTCCTGCGATCAGGATGCCGCGACGGTTCTCGAGGAGCCGTTTCTTGATCTCGGGTGCCATATCATAGTCATCGAGTGTGAGGTCCACGAGCGGGCGCACCACAGTAATCTCCATCCCATCTGAGAACGGTCTTCTGGCGATCGATATTCTGAGCGACCCGATCTGGACTACCGTGATCCCGCGTTTCTCGAGTTCGATGAAACCATCAGGGTCGCGCTTTGCGCGCTCGAGGAGTTCCTGCGCCATGGACCTGAGCTCGTACTCGGTCATCGGCGCGTCACGGAGGGTGACCAGGCGGATATCCTGGAATTTCCCTATCTTTGCCATTGGTGGGGCCCGTTCTTTGAGGAAAACTGCTGTCGTCTCCTCATCGAAGTACTGGTCGATCGTGAGCGGTGAGAAGTCGCCCATCTGCGGTTTTAGGTAGGTGACATCGAGCCCTTTTGCCTTTGCCACCTCCGCCTGTACGAGGTCACTTGTGATAAACCGGGCGTCATACTGGAGGGCGACGTTCCGGATCAGGGCGTCGATCTCACCTCCGCTGGAGAGTTTCACCTGATCGAGGCTTGGGCGGTCTCCAGCGAACTGGAGTTCTATAACACCCTCTTCCGAGAGCCTGAAGAGTTCCTGGAGTTCTGTCAGACCAGAAAACCCTATCTCCCGTCCCTGATTTGCCTGTGCCTCCAGTTCGGCGACGACGGCTTCTGGTATGATTATTGTTGCGCCCTTATATTCTCCGGTTTTTATCATTGATGTTATGCGCCCGTCTATTACGACGCTGGTATCGGGTACAATTTTCATAAAAAATCACCATTATATTGAGGTCATTCTCCCTTATTAGCGTATACCTTCTCTGGATCAAAGACCAATCCTGCGATCTCCTCACCCTCAATTGTTCGATAGAAACAGGAGGCATGACCGGTATGGCAGGCCGCGCCGACCTGTTCGACCTCGTAGAGGATCGTGTCCGCGTCGCAGTCGACGAGCACCCGGTGTACTCGCTGGACATGCCCGCTCTCCTCTCCTTTCTTCCAGAGTTTCTGTCTGCTTCTGCTGTAGTAGTGTGCGTATCCAGTGTTTCTGGTGAGTTCCAGCGCCTCTGCGTTTGCATAAGCAAGCATCAGGACCTCACGCGTTCGTTTCTCCTGTACGATGACAGGCACCAATCCGTTCTTAAACTGTATTTCCATTGGTTCACATTCCTGCGAGGCTCTTCATGATCACAAAGAGTATATCGCCCATGAATAGTGCGGTCAGGAATCCTGCCGTGATCGGTATAATGAATGGAATGCCGTAGGATATCCATACCCTGCCGGCCTTCTGGTAGAGAGCAAGCTCCTCCTGGTAATCCTCAGGGTGGAGCCTGAGATCTTTTGTGTATACCCTTTTCCTCCCCTGGACCATGCGCCTGAGAGACTCGGTAAACCCGACAAATCGCCTGACCAGCATGCCGTCTTTCTCTTCGATATCTTCCATGACAAAGCCAAATTCGTTCTGGATTTTATCTCCGTCGACCGGGAACCCGAGGAAGAGGCAGGGTAGCGGGGCCCGGTTTCCCTGGATCAGGTTTCTCGCGAATATTGCAATCGGTGCCATGATGTTGAGGAGCACGGCGTTGGTCAGCACGGTGAACGGGAAGAACTTGAGGGGTGGAATGCCAGAGTATGGCTCGATCGGAAAGAACGGGATGCATGCTGTGATGATGATGAGAGCGTATGCATCTGCTCCTCCGAAGAGGTTGGTAGCCTGGCATACGTAAAAAAAACCACAGAAGACCACGACCAGAGCGAGGTAACTTGCTGCCGTTCGCCAGTCTGCAAGAAGGGTCAGCCCATACACCCAGATGGCCACCGGAATCGCGACCATAAGTGCGGGGCGCCAGGTTTTATGGGGTACCCGACGCTCCTTTGCGTCAAGGATAGAGGCATAAATGAGCGTGACCCCTATTGCAACCGCTGCGATCATGAGCGGGATGGCGACCACGGGCAGAAGGATCATGGAATCGTACGGTATGCACCTTTTGTGTCTTATTTCTGACGATCTCGTCTTCCGGGGATCGCTTCTGTCTCTGCAGGGTCTCTCTGAGATCAAATGATGCCAGGGACTCTTTTTTTGCAGGTCCTGATCGCCCAATCTCTCTGTTCACGAATCTCACATCAACTGGCCGGACATCGGGCGCTTCTGCTGTCAACAAGCCCTGTCCGGTTCCCTGATCTGATACTTTAATCAGAATGGGTACCAGAACCGAGATTCGATTATCACAAGATATTAATATCAGTGTCCTGATGTTGATATATTATGGGGGTATGAATCCCCTCTTCTGGCAAAGGAACCACAGAATATCGTCACCTGAAGATCTGCATGGACGTACCCGACCTGATGGCTAAGATCTTTGAGCAGTCGGCATATGAGGGATGCTTTACTCTTGGTGAGATGGCGCGCTCCTATAGTGTTCATTACCTGACCGGCATCGGGGTCTCAGACGAGGAGACGCATACGTTCTTTCTGATGTTCTCCAGGGGCGAACCTGATGGCGCCATATTTGTTGATGAGAAGGGAACGCTCTTTGGGGATCCTGCTGTTCTGCACATGACCGATAGGGAGGAGTTTGTTCTCTTCCAGGTGGATCCAGGGATCGTTGAAGCACTGGTCTCACGCTGCAGGGTCTTTGAGAAGAGTCACCTGAAGAGGAACGGTTGTCTCGAGGTCCCGATCGTTGGTATCCCCGTCCGGCAGCGGGTGGGGTTCCTCTGCCTGACCGTCTGCGACGGACAGGTCCCCCTCGCTGGCGCCCGCATCTCGATCAGAAAGGGAAAATATGTCATCACGAGTGATGTAGCAGATTCTGAGGGAAAGGTCTGCTTCCGACTCTTGAACGGGCGCTACATGTGCGTGGTCTCGGACCGGACCGGCGAGAAGGCACGACGTATCGTTGAATTCCATGAATCCCGGGGAGAGATGCGCGTTGATGTTGGGGGCACAGAAGATGAGAACAGGTGAAGATAAAGAACGTGAATTGGTAGCAGCGGTCAGGAACCTCCTTACACAGTCCGGGAGACTGGAGGGCGATGACGGGGATGGCATGCCAGCGCTTGCCGGTCCTGCACCTTCCTCGTCTGGTGAGCACCGGACCGCTGGAGTGCGTGAGCCCCAGAAGGGGTTGCTATCAGAGCAGGAGCAATCAGCCCCCTCGTCCCCTCCCTCGGACGAGAAGGCGGAGATCAGGGCGCTCATTGACTCACTGGGCAGGTCATGGGGTAACGAGAATGACCGGACCATGAACGACGACGACCCTGTCAGGGCGCTGCTCGATCGAATCGAGGGGGGCGGAAGGGATCAGGGAAATGGACGTGCAGTTCCCCTGGTGGGGCATCCCGACCCTTCAGAGCACCTCTCCCGGGCAACCGGCCTGAAGGAGGACAGGGATGGGGTCGATCCTGATGCGAGGGAGGGCGCCGGCGTGGTATCTGTCGATGACCTCGAGAACCTCTCAAACCTGATCCTCCCGAAGAGCGCGACGTTCACAGTCGAAGAGATCAATATCGACCCTGGCGACCGTCGTTTTGATTTTATCGACAACGCCCGGGTTGTGTCTGAGTTCGATGACCTCTTTTCTCGTGCTTTCTCTCCTGACACTCTTGCTGCGGTCACAACCGCTGCACAGGTGGCGATTCCTGAGGAGGAGACCCCGGCGCCCCTATTCGGGTTTCTCAAGAGGTTCCAGATCCCGATGGTCGGGGAGGTGATCGAGAAGTACAACCCCATTCTCCACGGGCCGCTCGTCGATCTCTCGATGCGGCCGTCGCCAGGGCTGGAGGAGGTTGAGCTCTACCCGGTGAATGAGCCGTATGCCTACATCCGGGTGACCTATGACAGCACAACGCACGAGTACACCTACCATGTCCTTGAGCCCATACTCACGCCTGCCGAGCAAGAACTCTTCGGTGAGATCAAGGAACGCCTCTTTGAGACGCTCAACATCACCACCCGGGGCCTCACCCACGACGAATCAAGGCAGGTGCTTCGTGATTCTGTCAACACGATCATCGCTGATTACGGAATCCGTCTTCCTCCGGCCAGTCGGGAGAAGATCTTTTACCATGTGGAGAAGGAGTTCCTGGGCAACGGGATGATCGACCCGGTGATGCACGACAGGTACATCGAGGATATCTCCTGTGACGGTGTAAACAGGCCCATCTTTGTCTATCACACGACCTACGAATCGATGAGAACCGACCTCATTTATCGTGATGCAAGAGAGCTTGACTCATTCGTCACGAAACTTGCACAACGGGCCGGGAAATACATCTCGATCGCTGAGCCGATGCTTGATGCCACGATGAGCGATGGATCACGTATCCAGATGACACTCGGGGAGGAGGTGACTGCTCATGGCTCGACGTTCACGATCCGGAAGTTCAGGGAAGAACCGATCACGCCGACCGATCTGATCGAGTGGCACACCTTCTCGCCGCTCGGGATCGCGTTCCTCTGGCTTGCGGTCGAGAATGCCAAGTCCTGTATATTTGCCGGCGGGACGGCTTCCGGGAAGACGACGACCTTAAACGCCATATCACTCTTCATTCCGCCGCTTGCAAAGATCGTGACACTTGAGGATACCCGTGAGTTGAAACTCCCGCATCCAAACTGGATCCCGAGCATCACCAGGGACTCGTTCTCGCAGGATGGACGGGGTGAGATCGATATGTACGAACTCCTGCGTGCCACCCTCAGGCAGCGCCCTGAGTATATCCTGGTTGGAGAGGTCCGTGGACGCGAGGCTCTGACCCTCTTCCAGGCGATGAGCACCGGGCACGCCACCTACGCGACGATGCACGCAGATTCGGTGGCAAGCGCCGTCCATCGTCTGGAGAACCCGCCGATCAACGTGCCGAGAAACATGCTCTCGGCGCTCTCCCTGATGTCCATCCAGGTGCAGGCGCGGGTGGGTGGCCAGCGGATCCGGCGGAACAAACAGCTCATTGAGATCCTGGATATCGATCCCCGGACGAACGAGCTGATCACGAACGAGGTCTTCAGGTGGCACCCGGCGACCGACGAGATCCGCTACTCCGGCAAGTCCTACATCCTTGAGCAGATCATGGAGGACCGGGGATGGAGCGAGGAGCGGATGCAGGAAGAACTGAAACGGCGGCAGGAGGTGCTCGAATGGATGCGTATCAAGAATATCCGCTACTTCCGCGACGTGAGCACGATCCTGGTCTCCTACTTCCGCGATCCCGAGATGGTCATCCAGCGGGTGCGCTCTGACCTCTATGGGGAGGGCGATCCTGTATGAACTCCTATGAGAGGTTCTGTTTCAACCTGATCGGTCGGGACTTCAAGGAGAAACGAGGTGAGTTTGTTGCCCTCCGCAGAGACCTGCAGGGAGCCCGGATCAATACCCCGTTTGAAGTCTACCTTGCGACAACCTATGTCTCCTCGGCCCTTGTGGGGCTGGTCGCCGCGGTGGTCATCGGGCTCCTCACCTACCTCCTGCGGATCCCTGAGATGATCACCTACCGGGGAGCAGTTCCCGGGTTCTTCTATGCGCTGGCCGACTACAAACTCGTGATCGGTACCCTCATCATCACGATCCTCTCGCTCCTGCTCTCTGGTGGGATATCGTACCTGCTCTTTCTTCTCTATCCTGGCATACAGGCAGGCGAGCGCCGTCGGAACATCGATGCCACCCTGCCCTACGCTGTCAACTACGTCACTGCGATGTCCTCGGCCGGGATCACCCCTGATGAGATCTTCCGGCTGCTTGGCCAGAGCAGGATCTATGGTGAGAGCGCCGTCGAGGCGCATTACATCTCCCGGGAGACTGACTTCTTCGGGAAAGATCTCCTTGAAGCCCTCCGGACGGTCTCGCAGGCGACGCCGAGCGAACGGATGCGGGAGTTCCTGCAGGGTGCCGTTGCGAGCATATCCAGCGGGAGTAACCTTACAGAGTATTTCCGCGCGAAGGCTCACCAGTATACGCTTGAGAACAACCAGCAGCAGGAGGCGTTCCTGGAGACGCTCGGGTTGATCGCGGAGTCCTATGTCACCGCGATGGTTGCAGGCATGCTCTTCCTGATCATCCTGCAGTCGGTGATGACAATCCTCTCAGGCGACTCGAACCCGCTCTCCCTCTACATCATCATCTACCTGATCGTGCCGCTCGGGAGCATGATGTTCATCATCCTGATCAGTTCTATGACTCCGGAGACATGAATATGGGATTTAAAGCGGTTATCGGCGATTTCCTGAACCGGTCACCTGATCGTGGTGAGGAGGATACCCTGGAGGCCGAGATCTTCGACGAGCAGGATCTGGAACAGGAGATCTTTGGGAGGATTGAGGGTCAACGGAAGT
>CAZYWX010000011.1:0-20410 GCA_964651285.1 uncultured Methanoculleus sp. | reverse complement strand
TCTACCGGCTCTTCGCCGATCAGATACATCCCAGCATCCCAGGTGAGCTGCTCCTCGCCTGCCCCAACCTCAAACTGCTCGGTGGTACCGCTGGACGGATCGGCGTCGCTGTCCACATCGTCGCTGCCCTCGTCAGGTATGGTGAACGTATACCCAACCGGGGCTTCAAACCTCAGGGAGTAAGTCCCTGGCGCGATATCGGCGAAGAGGTAGACGCCGCTCGCATCAGTCGTTACAGATGCGATCTCTGAGCCGTCCGCGCCGATGAGGAAGACACTGACGTCCGGAATACCGGATTCATCGACATCCTGGATGCCGTTCTGGTTCGTATCGTTCCAGACAAAGCCGCCGATGCTACCGGTCTCCGGTGGAGGTGCCAGCTTGATCAGCCCGGCATCCCATTGAAACTGCTCCTCGCCCGCCATGAGGGTGATCAGATCGGTCCTGCCCGTCGTCTCGTCTGCATCGCTATCCTTTGTGTCATCCTCACCAGCATCCTTCACCGTGAACATGTACTCTCCAGGGAGACTGAACACAACATAATATCCGCCCGGGCGCAGACCGCTGAATACATACCTGCCCTCAGAATCTGTCACCTCGGTAGCGAACTCGATGAGGTCTGCATTCAGGAGCGTGACGTTGACACCCCCTATCCCCGGCTCACCGGCATCCTGGATGCCGTTCTGGTTCGTATCGTTCCAGACAAAGTCGCCGATACTACCGGTGGTCGGCCGGGGAGGCTCGGTTGGTGCCGGCGTTCGCGGGGGACACTGCTCGGGGCAGACTTTCGGCGGTTTTGGCGGTTTTGGTGGCGGCTGAGGGACCTTCTTCGGCTTTTCGGCCAGTTTTACGACCCAGGCATCGGTCTCATCAGGCACGCCACCCTCCCTGGTAGCGTTGAAGGTCCCAGCAAAGACGTACTCAGACGCTCCCGTCTGGATGACCGACGCGGCCAGATCACCCGGGTTCGTGCCCCCGATCGTCAGATCACCCTCAACAGATCCCTTGCTGTCAAGTTTCACGACCCATGCATCGTTATCAAGAGATGACTTCCCGCTCCTCCCGACAAAGAGGTATCCACCGTCGAGTGTGGCGATGATCGATTCGGCCGACTCGTTCTCGTCTGCGCTCCCATAGGTCCAGTTCCAGACAACCTCTCCGTCAGGGTTCATCTTAACGACCAGGGCATCGTCTTCTGTCCTGTTAGGGGTAAGCCTGCTCATGTAACTCCCGGCAAAGACAAAGTCTCCGTCCGGTGCAAGGATGATCGAGCGGGCGGTGTCGTTCTCAGGACCACCGAAGGTCGTATTCCAGATCACATCCCCCGTTGAATTGAGTTTCAGGATGAACGCATCGGTCGCAAACGCTTCAAACGATTGCGTGCTTCCCGCAACACCGATCTCACCAGACGGTGTCACGACAACAGAGTACGCCGAATCATGAAGCCCCGGCTCCCCGAAGGTACGGCTCCATTCCTCTGCCCCGGCGGTATCAAGTTTGATCACCAGGGCATCGGTATCAGGGTCTCCCCAGGGTGCTGTTGTACCAACAACGACGTACCCCCCATCCGGCGCCTCAGCAACCGCGAACGCCGAGGCATTGACGTCAGGCCCACCAAAGGTTTCATTCCAGAGGATGTCGCCTGATGGGCTGATCTTCACGACCTGGACGTCGGTATCCTTCCGGTTCCCTTCGGTCACATAGGTGAGCGCCCCTGCGAAGAGATAGTTCCCGTCTGAGGTCTCGATCACCGCGCGGGCCATATCCGCGTCGGTGCCACCATATGTTCTGTTCCATCGTTCATCGCCTGACCGGGTGAGACTGACCACCCAGGGGTCTGTCTCTCCAGCGCCAAACGATTCAGTGCCACCGGCGAAGAGGTATCCCCGGTCCCCCGGGATCTGGACGATCGCGTGGGCAGAGTCGCTCGCACCAGGCTGGCCATAGGTCTTATTCCATACCACAGAGAGGTCTACAGCGGCAGCACCGGCAATGCTCACCAGTGCGCAGGCTAACAGTATGGAGACCAGAATGTTGCTTTTCTTTGTCATCTCTTCATACTCCCTTGAGCATTCTGTCCTGTCGCAGCAAGCAGGTGCCCAAGCGTGCCTGCCGAAGCGCCCGACTCTTGCTGTGCGCAGAAGAGCGGTTTATGGATGACCGTGTGAGATCTATCAGGATCTCGTCCTGGTGGCTGAAGGGATCTACCGTCAGCCAGGTCTTCTATGAATCATTGGGCGACGCGGAGGTTGGTGCACCGTTAATCTGCGATGGGGATAGAGTATATGACGATATATATTAACCCTCCTATTATAATGAGCACCCAGATATGATACCCGGTTCATCGGGATCGCTCCCCCTCCTCGCTGCAGGGAAGGCCAGGACCACTGAGAAACTAAAAGGGTCTTCGGGTCTCAATCCAGAATGGCGGGGTCTATCGGCAAGAGCCAGAGAGGCGATATCAGGGTTTACCCTCACCCGTGGCGGTGCACCGACCGACCAGATCCGCTTTCCCCCGCGGTGCTGATCGACGGTGTCAGGAATCGTCCTCCCCGACCACAGGAGGTCTCCTTTGCTGACATCAGAGCGATCTGGAGAGGCGCAAACACCTGTGCGGGTGGCGCTCTTCCACCTCCAGGCTCCAGTACCCCGATTCCGCATTATCAGATTCAAAGAGACCCCCTGGTTGGGTGCTCGTTCCCACACCCGGGGCACTCCCCCGGGGGCTTGCCCCCTCCCCGCACGAGGCATGATCCACAACCCACGAACCCCCCGGAGCATGAGCGGTCCCAGGGCGATGCCCCGGCATGGCCCCGGGATTCGCAAGTGTCAGGACCGGGAGATGACCGATCGGGAACCGCTGCCAGGGAGAAGCGATTGGAAATCGATGCACCAATCATGGAAGACAGCAAACGCGGTACGCGATCGAGGTTTCCTGGAATCGAGGGCCGCAAGAAGAGAGACGGTAGGCGGCCACAGCCATCCTTCAGCGGCGATGATGCCTGCAGATCGGGGATTCTGTGAGCAAAAATCGGAGCCCGGCCCTCCGCGACCCAACCACCTGGTTCCGGGCGTTCATCGTGAGGGAGACCCTGGATAGTGGAAGGGTATCCCGGGACTCTTCTGCCGGGAGGGGGGCGAGCCGGGGGGCGGGGGGATCTCGGATCTCCTCTATTCGCGAGAATCGTCGTTCCTGTGCCGTGCGCATCCAGCCGACCCACCAGGATCGTCAATCCCCGGGCACCTCCAGGAAGACCTCGTGTACATCCATCCATCTTGCACATCCCCGGCCGCGCGGCCGGGCCAGGATACACCGGGCGGTACCGCGGTATCGTCCGGCATCAACTACTGCCCTTGTGGCACGGAAGAGGATGCCTGGCTTTGTTGAACCCTCTATCTGCTCGCTTCCTCCTGACGAGCCGTAGACCCTCTCTGAGGGAGGCTCTGCAAACCGTGTGGGACAGGGGTTTGGTGGGTATCCCCATCCCCGGCTCCCCCCTCAGTCCGTGGCACGGAAAAGTAATCAGGAGAACATCCCGAACCTGCCCGGACGGTTGAAGAGCCGGGCAGGGTTGGAGCAGACACAGACCAGGAGAGAGAACGTAAACAGAGCACCCCGGGCTCGTCGCTACCACGCGGGCCACGCGGGGGGAGGGGGAGGGCGCGGCAGAGAGGGTTCGTGGACAACCTCCACAACAGGCCTGCTGCCACCCCCGGTCAGAGGCTGATCAGTTCCACATCCCTGGTCTCCGTGTCCAGCACGGCGATGGTTGGCTTGCCGGTCAGGTAACCACAGGTCTCCCCCGGATTGATGACCAATGTCCCGCCCGCGTTCCTGACCTCGACCTGGTGGGTGTGTCCATGAACCACCACATCGAAGGTCTTCCTCTCAATAAGCGTCTGCAGAAGTTCGCGGTCATCGCCATGGAGCAGTCCGATTGCCATGCCGCCCGCAGTGACAGCCGCGAAACGCCCCCGAAGATCGAGATGGTCCTGCTCAGCAAACCGCGCTGCCAGGAGGCGATGGTCGCCATCGTTGTTTCCGAGAACACCGATCATGGGTGAACTCAGGTTTGCCAGCCGCGGGATGACGAAGGGTGCTATATAGTCCCCGGCATGGAGCACCAGATCCACCTCTTCGCCGTTCAACTGCTCAACGGCTGCATCCACCATCAGGAGATGGTCATGTGTATCAGAGAGCATCCCGATGCGCATGGGCACCTCTCTCTGCCGTCACCGTATAAGGGTTATGCATCCCCGACAGTCAGCCAGGAGCAGTGAGGAGGTGCCTTCCCCCTTCCCATTCCCACCAGACCATTACCCTGCGCTCTCATGAGCCGGCCCCCTGTATCCAGGACAAATCAGGAGTCCTTCTGTCTCTTCCGCCGAAAACACTTTATCTGACCATTCTCTGATACAAAAAGAGAGGTATGCTCTTCAAGGATGCAGCTCAGGTCCGGGTCTGACGCATCAGGAGCCCTTGAACAGAGAGATCCAGGAGGTACTAAAGCCATGTGGGCATACGTTCAACACCCTGACGGAAGCACAGAAGAACGAGAATTCCCTGCAGGATCGTACATCGAGATCGGCGACATTCTCGAAGATGGCGCGGTTGTCATCGATGTCCCCTACCCAGATGAGATCGATGACGATGATGAGATCCTGTGGCACTACGACGATTGAAGACCAGGTCAGAACCAGGCTGGTTATGCCCGGCTCGACCTCGGGGGAGAACAGGAACAGGTTACCCCCATCCCCTTTTTCGAGGGAGAGGAATCGGAGCGTTCCTGGCAACCGAAACCGATCAGCCTGGATCAGAAACGCTCCTGAACCCTGATTTCACCAGCGATCTTTCAGAACAATCCAGGTTTCCCCTTCCCCGGTCTAGGAATATTTCGGGTTATCGCCCTGATCAGCCTTTCTGGTAACCTCGAGCAGATACCCATGGGCGCTGCAACTGATCGGATCAGGGCTAAGATCGAACGACAGAGAAAAGGAGTTCCGCATCCAGATCCCGGAAAAACGTCTAGAGAAACGCCGGGAGGGAGATTTGAACTCCCGAGGTGCCAAGCACCAGTGGCTTTCAAGGCCACCGCCTTCCCGGACTAGACTATCCCGGCTCGCTTTTACCTATTGGTCGCCAGACAAAAAAAGGTTATTCATCCCCGGCGACTCAGGATAACCACAAGGAGCGCGAGCAGCGCCAGCACACCAGGAAGTGGTGTTGCGGTCTCCGGGGGGGTGGGCGTCGCGTCACCGAAGACTACTGGTGCATCCTGGCTCATCCTGATAGCATCGGCATTTGTTGCCGAGAGCCGCACCGTTCCACCGTCCTTGTAGCCGACCGGGTAGATCTTGACGTAGACCAGACCGCCCTGTGCCGGGAACTCCATGGTCTCAGGATCCAGCAGGCCCGCGTCATTGACCTTATGGAGGTTACCATCCTCGTCGATGTACTCGACTACCCAGTCGATCCCGGACGAGGTCGTGAGCGTCACCGTGCCGACCCTGGTATCGACCTCAAAGTATGCCGGGGCAGACCTGGTGGCGGGTGCGCTGGCCGAGACCACCGGTGCCTGGGTCTCTGAGGGAGTCGGCGCGCCGGTTACCACAAACTCTCTGGTGTCGATATACCCCCGCGCGTCAGAGAACGTAACCCTGTATGTGCCTGCTTCTGGTATGGGCACGGTCGCGGAGAACCTCCCATCTACATCGGTCCTGATATACTCAGGCCCGTAGACGGTGGTGTCATCATGTTTGACCAGGATACGCACACCTCCACCCCCGATATCGGTGACTGCGCCCCTGATGTCGAGGCTACCGTCGAAGTCCTGGGTTAGCGGCGAAGAGATTCTGAGATCGCCTGACCGATCGACCAGTTCGAGGAACTGCAAAGTCTTTGAACTGCCCCCGAAGGTAGTCGGTGGCCGGGGATCGATGATCTCGACCGTGTACTTCCCTGCGGGGAGGCCAGCGGTATCAAACGTCGCTGAGAACGAACCATTCTCCTGGACAACGATGGTCTTGCGGTCGACTTCGCTCTTCGTGTGCTTGATTGAGTAGAGGACAACGTCTGTGCTGAACCCTGGGTTGAGGGTGGGTTTGGTGAGCCCCCCAACAAGCGTGGTGCCGGTGACGACGAGAGGTTCGCCGACGTACACCGTCTCTGGAGCATTGATCTCTACGTATGCACCTGATGCGGCACTGACAAGCAGCATCGCAACAAGGAGTGTCAGCCATACGATCCTTTTCATACCAGTACATCGACGAATATGAGGTATAATGCTATCCAAATCTGTTGAGAAGCCGCTGGCCTCCTGGCGGGGGAAGGACCGTATCGGAGAGCAGATCCTCGATACGTTGACGGTCATCTTCAGGAGCGGCGGGTGTTCCTGGAACCGGTGCCGTATGTGCGGGTATCGGCACGAGCGCTACCCCGACATGCCGCGAGACGATCTCACTGACCGGCTGATCCGCCAGGTCGGCTGGGTGAAAGAGAACTTCCGCGACGAGGATTATCAGGTGCTCAAGATCTTCACGTCAGGGAGTTTCTTCGACCCGGGAGAGGTCCCCGTCGCTGCCCGGCGCGCCATCGCAGAAGCGTTCAGGGGCAAGATGGTGATCGCCGAAACAAGGCCAGAGTACGTCGATGCAGACGCGCTCAGGGAGTTTGGTGAGGCGATCGACACCGGTGCCTGGACCACGCCGCTCTCTGTCGCCATGGGCCTTGAGACCACAAACGATCTCATCAGGGAGAGGTGTATCGACAAAGGGTTCTCATACGCTGACTTTCTCCACGCAGCAGAGATTGCGCATGACGCTGGCGCGGGCGTGAAGGCCTACCTCCTGCTGAAACCGCCGTTCCTGACTGAGCGCGAAGCGCGCGACGACATGGTGCATTCCATCAGGGAGGTCTCCTCTGTCGCCGATAGCATATCCATGAACCTCTGCACCGTCCAGAGCAGGACTGAGGTCGAACGGCTCTGGCGTCAGCATGCATACCGCCCGCCCTATCTCTGGACCGTTCTAGACGTCCTGATCGACTCTCCGGTGCATGTTCTCTGCGATCCTGTCGGCGGCGGGCAGAACCGGGGGCCGCACAACTGCGGTACCTGCGACCGCTCCATCGTGAAGGGGATCAGCGATTACTCGCTGACCGGGGATACCGGGCTCCTGCGCGCGCTTGCAGCGATCGACTGCGGGTGTAAAGAAGAGTGGGAATTTGTGATGGACCGGGAAGAGCCCTTCTGTATGCCGCTTACCCGCTAGTGTATCGATTCCGCATTATCGGATTCAAGGAGACCCCCTGGTTGGATGCTCATCCCCACCCGATGGGATGGATCCCCCCGGTCTCCCGGGCCGTGGACCGTGGTGGGAACCGGAAGGGGGTCTCTCCCTTCCTGCAGGCGGCATAACCCACGAAACCCCCATCCCCGGAGCATGGGCAGGCCATGGCGATGCCCCGGCATGGCCCATCAGGACCGGGCAAAAAACCGATCGGGAGTCGCTTCTCTGGAGGCTACTGGTTATTAGGAAGCGCTGTCCGAGCAGGACATATTCTTCTGCTCCTCCAGCTGCTTCGCGAGCAGCGGGAGGAACGTCCCGGCATCGCTCACGACGCCGACCGCCTGTGTTGTGCCCCGATCCATCAGTTTTGTCACCGCTGCGGGGTTGATATCAACGCAGACGGTCTTGACATAGGAGGGGAGGAAGTTCCCGACGGCGATGGAGTGGAGAAGCGTCCCGACCATCACCACCATACCGATGTCACGGAGGTGATGGCGCATGGCATCCTGCGCCTCCACGACGTCTGTGATCACGTCTGGGAGCGGTCCATCGTCCCGGATGGACCCGGCGAGCACGAACGGGATGCCCTTCTTTACGCACTCATACATGATCCCGCCGGTGACGATCCCCTGGTCGACCGCGTTCTTGATGGACCCGGCCCGCATGATCTCGCTGATAGCACAGATGTGATGCCTGTGCCCGCCGGTGATAAGCGTACCTGTCTTGACGTTCATCCCGAGAGACGTGCCAAAGAGGTTTGATTCGATATCGTGAGTGGCAAGCGCATTCCCTGCGAAGAGCGCGTCGATGTAGCCATCGCGGATCATCTTCGCAAGGGCTCCAGCCGCCCCGGTATGGACGATCGCCGGACCGCCGACGAGCGCGATCTTCTCGCCCTTCTCCTTCATCCTGAGGATCTCGCGGGCGATCCTTGCGATGATCGCCTCGCTCGGCCGCTCTGACGAGACGGTCCCGTGCATGAACTCAAACGTGCTCGCCTTCCTCGGCCGCTCAGGGAAAACCACCCGGACCCCGACCTCGCTGACGACGACCGCATCACCGGCCTTGATCTTGGAGATCGGGGTGCAGATGGCCCGCCGGTTCTCTTCATCAACCACGATATGGCAGTCCATCTCGATCTGTTCGACAGGCAACCATTCACCCTGGTACTTCACGAAGGTCGGGTGGTTGGTCGTCGAGTAGAACCCCTTCGGAAGGATCCGATCGCCCTCTGCCGGTACGAGGGTGACGTCGCTGATCTCGAGGGTGCGTGCGCCGAGCCGGTGCAGCTCGGAAAGGATGGCAGCGAGTTGCCGGTCGGTAGGCGCCATCACGCACAGGCGTGCATAACTTGTGTCGGTCTTGAGTTTCCCGACGTCGAACCTGATAATCTCAAAGTCTCCTCCCATATCCATGATCTTGTCGAACACCCGGGTCATAATGCCCGAATCGATGATATGCCCCTCTAGTTCGATTTCCCGGCAGGATTCCATACCTAAAAGTCGGTGATGTTCTGATAATATAGTTTCTCTCAAAAATTGGGGGCGGGGTGAGGGGTCCCCGGGCTAGGGGGTCTTCTGTTTCTGGCGGAGGTAGTCCTGCACCAGCGCCAGCTCAGCGCGCGTGTTGATGTTGAAGGCAAGCCTCCGATCGTGCAGCAGGAGCCGCAGTTCATCCTGAGGAGCGTCAAAACCGTCCGCCGTCAGGATGTTGATCCCGGCAGGGCAGGCCGGTACGCCCTCGACCATCTCAGTGTACTGCGTCCGGCAGCCATGCTCTTCGCAGAGGTCACGGGGCACCCACGTGGAGCAGGCCGGTGTTCCTGCCCGACGCCAGGCAGTCTCGATACGAATGATGATATCAGGCGCAAGGCAGGGGAGATCAGAGACAGAGGTGAAGAAGGGGTCCCCCGGTTCCACGAGGTCAGAAGCCGCTGCCTGGATGTCTTCGACGTAGCCAAGTCCCTCAGCGCTATAGAGGGGGATCTCCCTTGCCTGGCACCAGTTCCTGGTGAGTGGTGTCCGGTATGAGGCGACGACGATCACCTCGTGACCTGCAGATTCAAAAGCCTCGATGGCATAGGAGAGCATCGGCCTGCCGCAGACAGGGACCAGGGGTTTCTCACCCATCTGAAGCCGCGAGCCCTGGCCGCCGGCCATGATCAGGGCAAGCATGCTTCGAGTGCCTCGATAAGACGGTGGTTCTCTTCATGGGTCCGCACCGCTACGCGGATATAACGGGGGAGCCCAAACGACCGGCAATCCCGGACGAGGATTCCGTGGCCGAGGAGTCGTTCGACCAGCACCTCAGCAGGCATCGGGACCTCCACCAGGATGTAGTTTGCTGATGGAGGTTCGTAGGCGAGGCCGAGGCGGTCAAGGTGGTCAGAAAGCCACACCCGCTCCCTGGCGATCCTCGTCCGCGACTCTTCGAGTTCATCGTAGTGCCGGAAGGCCTCGATCGCGAAGGCCTCGGCAAACGCGTTCACCGTCCAGGGGAGGCGGACCGCCTCCACCCGCTCGATGAGGTCAGGGGCGCCAAACCCATATCCGAACCTGATGCCAGGCACGGCAAAACTCTTTGTCAGGGATCGCAGGAGGAAGAGGTTCTCATGAGAGACGTCAACGAGGCTCTGACGCGGGTCAGCGAGCTCGATGAAGGCCTCGTCAAGGAAGAGATAGGCTCCCTGCTCAGCCACGCGCGAAAGGGTATGGAGGACTTCTGAGCGGGTCTGCAACCTCCCGGTGGGGTTGTTTGGGTTGCAGAGGAATCGAACAGCAGCCCCATCGCAGTCAGAGGTACATCGGGCACCGGCCAGCATCGCCGCCACCCTGTACTCGGCAAACGTCGGGGGATTGATACAGGCGGTACTCCCATGACCGAGGCTGGCAAGACAGAACGCGCGGATAAGTTCGACCGACCCGTTGCCGACGGTGACCTCTGCCGCATCACGTCCAAACGTCCCGGCGATCACCTCTTTGAGGGTCTCATATCGGTCGTCGGGATAATCTCGCAGCACCGAGGGCTTCAGGTCCCAGCAGATCTCTGGAGGGTAGGGGTTGATGCTGGCGCTGAAGTCAATCAGATCTTCTCGTCCCTGGGTACTACGGTGCCAGCGTACCTGGCCGCCATGTTCCACTTTTCCGGGGAGGTTTTTTCTCATCTTTGAAGGTATGTTGTCGGTTGCAATCCATAAAAACCATTATGGTGGTCTGTGATCGCTTTCAGAAGGTATTTATATCATACGAATGTTATTATGCATTATCTGATGAAGTCAGACATTAAGATTGCGAGTGTCTGACAAATGGCGGACGCCTGGCTGCCAGATGTCAGATATAAGTGATTGAGATGATGGATCGGATAACAATCAGATTGCCCCGACAGCAGGTTGAGATGCTCCAGAAGTTGGTGGAGGCTGGCGAATTCCCCACAGTGTCAGAAGCTGTGCGGCATTCAGTCAGGGCACTTCTCGAGAAGCATGGAGACCGTGTTCTACGCGAGGCCGACCAGATATCATTAAAAATTTAGGAGGTATTCGATGCAGACGATCATTAACGAGGCGTTAAAACACGCGGAACGTGAGAAGTACCTGAAGGCAGATTTACTGGAGAGCGAAGACGACTTCCTCGGCCAGCCCCGGATTGTTATCGTGGGGTGCGGTGGTGCAGGGAACAACACCGTAAACCGCCTTTACCACATGCAGGTAAACGGCGCAGAGACGATCGCGATCAACACAGACAAGCAACATCTGGACATGATCCAGGCTGACAAGAGGGTGCTGGTCGGCAAATCGCTCACGAAAGGGCTCGGGGCCGGTGGGTTCCCGGACGTCGGCAGGCGCGCGGCCGAGATGGCCAGACCGACCCTGGAGGGGCTGCTCTGCGACGCAGACCTTGTCTTCATCACCGCCGGTATGGGTGGGGGTACCGGTACAGGAACAGCACCGGTTGTCGCGCAGATCGCCAAGGAACAGGGAGCGATCGTCGTCGGGATGGTCAGTTATCCCTTCCAGGTTGAGAAAGCGCGGCTCCTCCGTGCAGAAGAGGGGCTTGAATCGCTCTCTGCCGCTGCCGATTCGGTCATCGTGCTCGACAACAACCGGCTCATCAACTACGTGCCCAACCTGCCGCTTGGCCAGGCGTTCTCGGTCATGGACCAGCTCATCGCAGAGACGGTCAAGGGTATCAGCGAGACGATCACCGAGCCATCACTCATCAACATCGACTATGCAGACGTGCGTGCCATCATGAGCAAGGGTGGTGTTGCCGTGATGCTTGTCGGAGAGAGCAAACAGCAGAACAAGGCCGAGAGCGTCGTCCACGAGTGCCTGAACCACCCGCTGCTGGACATCGATTACCGGGGAGCAACCGGGAGTCTCATCCATATCACGGGCGGGAACGACCTGACCCTCCAGGACGCCGAGGAGATCGCGAGTTCGTTGACCTATGAACTCGACCCACACGCAGACGTCATCTGGGGTGCGCGAGTAAACAGCGATTATGAGGGGAGAGTTCGTGTCATGGCGGTCATGACCGGAGTGAAAAGTGCACAGATCCTTGGAAGCCATCGCGACTACGAACCGCTAACCCGGCAGTCAGGCAGGACGGTCGGACGGCGTACTGGAGGAGACACCAAAAGCGGGCATCTCATCGACTTCCTCTGAATCCCTTCAAACTTCTTACATACTCTTTTAGGACCAGGGCAGAGCCACCCCCGCCATCTCCCGCGAAGATCTCAACCCCGGGAAAAAAGGATTGTCGACCCATTTCCAGCATCAGTTCGCCACAACCATCCCGGATAAAGAAGAGGTTGACTCTCAGGTGATCCGGGAGGAGCCCGGAAAGAGATCGCCTCACTGTTCCAGACGCAAAGCACACTCGAGAAGTGCTTGCCAGGCAAAGACTCAGTAGAGAGAAGATCGTCCTGTCCTTCCGGACATCGCCTCACGAGAGGAGAGGAACCGGCAGAAGGAGGAGTGGTCCCGGTTCTTCTCGTGGCGCAAATCCACCAGGATCCTGGGTCCAGCCTCGCTTCCAGGGTTTTTGGAAAACCCCGGCGGCGCGCCACCATCGATATACCACTCACCACAGACCGATTCTGTGCGCGGGGACGCCCCCGGGGGGGACCAGGTCCAGGTTATACCCGGCCACCCCCCTCCTGCATCCAGCAATAGCAGGTTGGATCTTGGCGTACCTGCACTCCACCGGGATCCATCCAGGTTCTCTACGAAATACTTAATAGTACAAATGACATTTGAATTATAGACGTTCTCGTATAATCCCTCCAGCACGGGGTGTCTTGTGCAGGGCGCAGAACCAACGATTCTGCGGTCACTCGCCAATAGTATCGGGGTTGAACACATGAGCAGACAGATGAATGACGGTCTCGATTTCGAGTCCGGGAAACGTCTTTTCTTGTGGTGTAGCCGCTACGTAAGCCTCCAATATCCCTGCAGATGCGTGGGTATGGTCTGCTGGTGGGGATATGAGACAGGTATCGAATGTTGAGGTTTGGTTGAGAATGCTGAATGATTTGATTGAGAAGAGAAAAAAAGTCCTTGCGGAGTCTGAACAACACAAAGAGAGGCGCAACAAGCTGAACGCGCTCGCCAGCAAGAATGCACGTGAGCGTAACGCGCTGAACGCTCAGACCCGCGAATTTGTCGAGGAGGCGCAGCAGCATAAAGAAGAACGAGATAAGATCAACGAAATTGTCCAGTCGCTGAAAAACCAGAGAAACGACTACAACGACAAGGCAAATGCGCTCTTCGAAGAGATCGAGGCTTTCAAGAGAGAACATGGCACCCTCCGGAACCGGGGCATCAAAGAACTGCAGAAGCAGATCGAGCACCTTGAGTTCAAGCAGCAGACCGAGGTCTACAGCCCGGACAAAGAACGTGAGTTGATCGAGAAGATCAAGCTCCTGAAAGAGGCGGTCAAGGACCAGGAGGCTGAACTTGAACAGAACAAAGGGATGCGAGCGAAGCTTGCTGAAGCCCGGGAATACCGAAGGCTTGCCTCAGAACTGCATAAAGGCGTCACCGAGAACGCTGAAATTGCACAGCAACATCATAACCTGATGGTTGAATCGTACCGGAAGGCTGATAAATCTCGTGAGGTTGCTGACGCAGCTCACATGCGGTTTGTTGAAGCACAGGAAGCAGCCGATGAAGAGCACAAACAGTTCATCACCTGCCAGAAGGAACTCCGTGACTACGATAAGGTGATCTCAGGGCTGCGGAGGAAGACTCGGAGAACCAGAGTCACCAGAGAGCAGAAAGCCGTCAGGAAAGAGGCAGAGCGTATCTTCCAGCAGTTCAGAGAGGGTGAGAAACTCACGACCGATGACCTGCTCCTGCTCCAGCGTGCAAAACTCCTCTAATAATTTTTTCTGCGTCCGCTGCAAATTGTTTAATAGGTTCAAGGAGATGTTCTATTGAATGACAAGAGAGCGGACGCTTGTCCTCTGTGTCGATCGTGATGACGATCTCGGGTTCAAAGCCCGGGTGGATGGTCCTGTTGTGGGTCGAGAGGCCTGCCTTCATGCAGCAACATCCCTCGGTCTGATCGACCCTGAAGATTCCGACATCAACGCGATCTTCGAGACCGTCAAAGTCTATGACGAACTCGTTGAGCGGGGGGAAGAGGTTGCCGTCGCTGTCATCTGCGGCGATCACATGAACCTGATTGATGGTGACCGGCGGATAGCGTCCAGCCTTGATCAGATCCTGATCGAGACCGGTTCCAACACCTGTATCCTGGTGACCGATGGTGCTGAAGATGAATACGTCCTGCCGATCATCCAGTCACGGGTACCGGTCAGCAGCGTGCGGCGGGTCGTGGTCAACCAGATGCCCAACCTTGAAGGAACCTACTACATCCTCAAGCGGCTGCTTGATGACCCTCGGGTCTCAAAACTTGTCCTCGTGCCGCTCGGCCTTGCCATGCTCCTCTACGCGGCAGGCTACCTTCTCGGATACCCGGAGGGGGCAACCATCGTTGTCGTCGGGGTTATCGGTATCTACCTGCTCTTCAAGGGTATGGGGATCGATGAGGTCTTTGGATACCTTGTCTCGTCATTGAAGGCGTCACTGCATGGCGGCAGGTTTACCTTCGTCTCCTACATTACCGCAATACTGCTCAGCATCGTCGGGGTCATCCTTGGGCTTATCAGTTTTCTGGAATATTATACGTCCTCAGGCATCTTCTTCCAGATCATGGCGTTCATCTACGGGGCCATAGCCTGGTTCACCGCCGCCGGTCTCGTTGCATCGGTGGGAAAGATCATCGATGTCTTCCTCAACGAACGGCGGGTGATCCAGCGTGTGGTGGCCCTGCCGTTCTTTGTGCTGGCGATCGGGACCATCGCCTATGGTGCAAGCACCTACATCCTCTCGATCAGCGACATCACCCACTTCCCGGTAACAACAAATGTTGGTGTGAAGTACATCATCTTCGCCACCATCGGAGGCCTTTTCTGCGCCTTATTCGGTGTTTACCTCCAGTCGTTCCTGGACAGGCTGGAAGATGACCGCGAACCGATGATGCTGAAGAGAGAGGTCTGACCGACCACCCACACCCACCCGGACGCATCATGGAGGCTTCTCCGTCCAGAGACCGAGGGGCAAGGCAGCCTCCAGGGATCTCTTTCCCGGGGTTCCTCTTCCCTGAGGATTACCGCCCCGGCCCCACGGCAGGGATTTTTGTCCGTACCCATCGATATCCCGGGGTCTTCGCCACGCCCTGCCCCGGAACCCCACGATAGGGAGCGGGCATCTTTGGGCTCTCCCCCCCTCTCCCCTCAACGATCCCCAGAACGAAGCGGGGGTGGGAGGATGCGGTTCATCCCTGCATCCAGCCACCCTAGCGACGATCATCAGTGGAGCGCGTGAACGACCCCGCTCAAGAAGAGTGAAGCTTTCCCGGCTGTCTACGCCATGTCCCCAAAGGAGGGGCCTGGTCGTCACAGGCGTTGATCGGCCAGCCTGTTCGGTCAGTTCCTGCCCTTACAGGCTCGCGTATGAGGTTAGATCGCCTGGTTCTTGCAATACAGGTGCTGCCAGAGGGGCAGAGGAAAGAACCTCGGAAGAGACGACCCGTCAGCCCCACCCCCTCTGCAGCCTCCGCAGGATCAGGTTCTGGGCAGAACCTGGGGATGTCTTGCGGCTGAAGGAACGTCCCGGGCAGGTCTGAACAGAAATACGCACCAGAACGGCGGTCTGACAGATATCAGATGCAGACGCCAGGAACAGACTCAGACTCCCCGCCGGGCTTGTCTCTGCCACGAAGCGGTGGCTGAGGCGGCGGCAGAAGGATTACGGAGTAGCCTCAATGAGAAGAAGAGGGGTGACGCCAGGTCATCAGCGGTTTCAGCTGAAAAACACTCACATCCTGGCAAAATAACCGAGTCCGCCAGTGATCTCACTCACATTCTCGTAGTGTCTGACGTTCTGCGGTGTGATGATGGTGAGCGAAGGCACAACGACCCTGAACCGGTGCTCAGGGAACCAGTATGACCCCTGACCATAGTTCTCTGACGCGTTCTCGACGAGCACCTCAGCATGTTCCAGGTCGATGCTCTGGATCTCAGCATCCTCAAAATTCAGTATCTCATCAACCTTCCGCTGGAGGTCTGATTTCCCGAGGAGGAGCACGAGGAACCCGATACCGTCATCGATCTGGTAATGAATGGTTATGGCCGCCTGCTCTTCCTCCAGGTGGAGGACAACATCCTCGACTGTGATATAACTGTATTTCTCTTCGTTCCCTGCCGCTACCGCTGGAAAGACAAGGGAAGCTACGAGCATCAGCAGCAGCACTCCGACTGTTGCCCACTTCATTATATAATTGTTATAGCGGGCTTCATAAATCGTTTATGGTGGAGCGGCAGGTCGAGATCGAAGGGGCTGAAGAATCAGGATATCACGTAGGCTGTTCGTGGTGGTTTTTCAGACTGCCTCAGCCAGAGAAAGAGACGCCGGCGGGAACTGGAAACAGATCACTGCGATCAGGATGTAACCGCTCCCTCCGACTGAGCGTGAGCGTTGGGGGCATTCCGGGATGGTCTTCTGATAGATTACAGCCCCCAACTCAGGACACTGCGAGCGTCGTCGATAGACCGGTCAGGAGATCTCAAGCATCCTGCTTCAATGCAGAGTGACCTGAGACCTGATACGCTTTATGCAGCACTCGTGGTTTTGCGCTGGCATTCCGCGTACGGAACAGGGGCAGCAGACGGCATTCATCCCCCCACAGACGTGGGGGGGTTCTGCCGGTATCCCGCGTAAAGCCCCGGGAAGGCATACCAATACCCCCGATGAGCGGAGGAATCGATGATAGAGCGTTTGTGTGGTCCTGCGGATCTCACTTCCCCTGAGCGAGGATGATCTCGATACTTGAGACGTTCGTCTTCCCCGTATCTGTGTCGATCATCTCGGTCGCGGTCGAGATCTCTTTCTTGCTCACGTTCTCCAGGAAGCGGTTGAGCGCGATCTCTGCTGTGTCGACTGCGCGTGAAATAGCCCTCCCCCGGGCTTTAATCGCAACCTCCTCAGCTCCATTGTTAAACTGAGTGACCACTGCGAGCACATAGTTCATAACTGGTTTGTTTCCAACGAATACTGTGTTATCTTTCATTATAGCCCACCTATCTAGAGATACTCCCTCGAATATATCAGCTCTGCGTTGAGAACGGATGCACCTGCAGCCCCACGGATCGTGTTGTGACCGAGTGCAACAAACCGTAATCCTTCCCGGATCCTCCCGACAGAGACGGTCATCCCCCGTCCACGGTTCCGATCGAGCCGTGGTTGCGGACGGTCGGGCTGGTCAAGGAGCTCAACTGCCTTTGCCGGCTGTAAGGGTAGATTGCTGAAGGGAGACTTAAAGGTTGCGTAAGCTTTTTTCACAACATCAACCGACTCCTTCACGTCGACCCAGACCGCAATGGTATGCCCATCGATGACCGGCACACGGTGACAGCTCGTGCTTACCTGAAGCGGAGCGGGAACAACCTCAGAACCGTCAAACGTCCCCATGATCTTCAGGATCTCGGTCTCGATCTTCTCCTCCTCAGACCCGATGTAGGGGATGACATTGTCGTAGATCTCCATGGCAGAGACCCCGGCAAACCCGCCCCCTGAGATCGCCTGCATGGTTGCTGCACGCACATCATGAAACTCAAATGACCTGAGGGGTGCAAGGGCCAGCGTCAGGACGATCGTCGAGCAGTTGGGGTTGGTCACGATGAACCCATCCCGTCCCTGATCCCGCTGGACGTCAATCAGGCCCAGATGGTCCGGGTTGACCTCCGGGATCACCAGGGGAACGTCCGGGTCCATACGGTGTGACCGGGCGTTGCTGCAGACTCCGATGCCTGCATCGGCGATCTCGGTCTCGAGCGGTGCTGCCACCTCGGGAGGAAGCGCTGAGAAGACAAGGTCACAATCCTTCAGGCTCTCAAGTTTTGTTGGAGTAACAACAATATCGCTGACCTTCTCTGGATACGGCGCATCAAGACGCCAGTTGACCGCCTTACCATAGGGTTTTCCTGCACTCCGTTCAGAAGCGGTGAGTGTCTGGAGATGAAACCAGGGATGGTCCGCTAAAAGTTGAACGAAGCGCTGACCCACTGCTCCTGTGGCACCAAGCACTCCTACATGAATCATAGACAAATGGATCTGTTGCGTCGCTGATATTAAAGAGTATGTTTTTTATGAAGAAGGCAGGCAGAAGCCCCCCGACCCCAGTGGGGCGATGAACGCCGTCCACTGAAGGTATCGATCTCTGGTGTGCAACAGCGCGCTCTGAAACCTCAGATACCTGCGTAGAGTGACGCACAGCAGGTGTCGATGCGCGACAGGAAGATCAGAAGAGTGTTCGTCGATCAGGTCCATGCCTGCCCACATTCGGGCGAGATCTGGGATGGGACCAGAACGCAAGCGATCAATACAGGATTGGAGATCTGATCTCCGGGCTGAAAAAACCTGAGGTGCTCCCCACTTCAAAGGGGGAGCGTTCACTCCATCGAGATAGCCTCAGACGGGCACTCGTCGACACAGGTCTCACAATCGACGCAGAGATCAGCATCGATCTGTGCTTTGTCATCTACCATGGTGA
Organism: uncultured Methanoculleus sp.; assembly: GCA_964651285.1. Classification (GTDB taxonomy): domain Archaea; phylum Halobacteriota; class Methanomicrobia; order Methanomicrobiales; family Methanoculleaceae; genus Methanoculleus. The sequence continues at coordinate 2,006 of CAZYWX010000011.1, read as the reverse complement.
TAGCGGCAGCCGGGCAGACATCGACACAGGTCTCGCAGCCGGTGCACTTCTCAATATCAACAACTGCTGGCAATCTTGTTCCTCCGGACGTACATACTTTTCCAGGAAATTAAAAATAAATTTCGTTTCTTCCAGGACGATCAGGAGCGTTTTTCATAACCCCAGGACATCCTGCATGGAATAGATGCGCGGATCTCGTCCAACGACCCAGCGTGCTGACCGGACGGCGCCCTGCGCGAAGACCGCGCGGTCGTAGGCCCGGTGGGAGACCTCGATGCACTCAAAGTTCCCCGCGAAGAGAACTGCGTGATCTCCGACGATATCTCCACCGCGGACGACATGCACGCCGATCTCGTCTTTCCGCTGAGTCTCACCGACACGGCCATAGACCTTCTTGCGGTCCCCGAGTTCCTGGTCCAGGATCTCAAGGATAGTCTTTGCGGTGCCGCTCGGGGCATCTTTCTTGTAACGGTGGTGAGCTTCAGTGACCTCAACGTCGTAATCGCCGAGCCGACGGGCAGCCTCCCGCACAAGCTCCCAGAAGATGTTGACGCCGACAGAGAAGTTGCTCGATATCACCGCCGGGACATGTCCTTCAATGCTCTCCTGAATCACCTTCTTCTGTTCCTGCGAGAACCCGGTCGTCCCGACGACGAGCGCCACGTTGTTCTCTGCTGCCGCCTTGATGTTCTCGACCGCAGCGGCGGCGACGGTAAAGTCGATGAGAACATCTGGCTTCTGCTCTTTGAGGAACTCGTCGATGCGGGCCGCCGGGACCACATCCTTCCCGAAGAACGATCCTTCTCGTATATCGATCCCGCCGACCAGTTCCAGGTCGGCCGCCTCATCAACGATCTGGCCGATGGTGGTGCCCATCCGCCCCAGGGCCCCCGAGACTGCTACCTTAATCATAGTTCGTCAACACCTTCCTCAGTTCTTCTGTCTTCTGGTCGTCCAGGTCGTCGAGCGGCAACCTGACCGGTCCTGCAGCCATCCCGAGAAGATCGACAGCCTTCTTCACAGGAATGGGGTTGGTATCGACAAACATCGCGCGCATGAGCGGTGCAAGGGTATAATGGAGATCCTGCGCGCGGGCAAGGTCGCCTGCTCTGAAGGCGTCATACATCTGCACCATCAGGCGGGGATTGACGTTCGCGGTCACCGATATCACACCTGCGCCCCCCAGCGCAAGGATCGGGAGGGTCATCGCATCATCCCCTGAGAGAACAACGAAGTCTTCATCCCGCGTCTCCTCGATGATCCGGGATATCTGGGTGATATCGCCGCTGGCCTCCTTGATCCCGACGATGTTCGGGTGCCGGGCCAGTTCTGCCACCAGATCCGGCTGGAGGTTCTGTCCTGTCCGACCGGGGACGTTGTAGAGGACGATAGGGAGACCGAGATCAGCGATCTTCGTGAAATGCTTGACAAGCCCGGAGCGGTTCGGCTTGTTGTAGTAGGGGCTGATGATCAGGGCACCGTCTGCCCCCGCATCCCGTGCCGACCTGGTCAGGCGGATAGCCTCTTCGGTGTTGTTCGATCCGGTCCCTGCGAGCACTGGCACCCGGCCATCGACGATCTCTACGGTCGCACTGATCACCTGCTCATGCTCTTCGAATGTGAGCGTTGCAGACTCCCCGGTCGACCCGCAGGGGACGATACCGTGGATACCGCATTCAAGGAGTGATTCAATATTGGACCGTAATCCTTCGATGTCGAGGCCCTTTCCCGAGTCTCGACGAAAAGGGGTGATAATAGCTGGAAGGATTCCCTCAAACATAATACTAGAGGTTTACCGCTTCCCTGTATTTATCTTTCTTGTGATATACCCGGCAACCCTGTTCCGGACACGCTTGCTGTCGATTGTGGCAGCTTCGGCAACGGCATGTTTATTCTCCTCAAAGTTTCCGCTAAACTTCTTGCGGTGTTTAACAAGAAGCTCTTCGCCAAGGTTCTTGATATACGATGGTTTTATTCCCATGTGGACCTTCCCTTACAATTGTGCA
>CAZYWX010000010.1:0-20658 GCA_964651285.1 uncultured Methanoculleus sp. | reverse complement strand
CACCTGTGGATGAACGTCCACATTCGACGAGATGGAAGAGAGACAGGAGACCCCTCGATGGGTAAGGACAGTCGTGGCCCGCCAGCCAATTCACCGATGGACAGAACGGGATGCGGGCCCAAACCTTCTGTACCGGTGCTCTCGTTGACCCTGGTAACATACCAGGTTCCGGGTGGGGCAATACCCCGGGGGTAAGATGGCTACGCTCTTTCCACCTCGTCAAACCTACAGAGGAACTATCAGGTCTCAGGCCACCTCGACGAGAGCCAGCGGGCGTGGTACGCCATCCCTCGACCGGCAGGGAAGGACCCATCCTCACGGAAGGGAACAACGCTTCCTCCCGGCCGGTGTCCTGCCACCATCTCGTCTGGCGTCCGTCGCGCCGGCACTGAAGATGTTGCCCTGCGGGCTCTCTCTGTTCCGGTCAAAAGTCGGACCAGGAACCACCTCGCCTCATTCTTCCCGATGCTTGACTGCTGCACCCCGCACCCGGGGATACCCGGGTGCAAAGGTTCCTCTGCGGTATCGCACGTTCTCTTGATCGCTGCCAGACGTCGTCGTCTCCCTCCCCACCCCGGGCAGAACCGTTCTCCTGTCTGCCTGACCTGTCTTCTCTCCCGGAACACCATCATATCCAGCCTTTCCTCCTGAAGTAGAGGAGCATCGCACCCGCAACGGCGATCATCGAGGCAAGTGCCATCGGATAGCCCCAGGGATGCTCCAGTTCGGGCATGTATGCGAAGTTCATGCCATAGATCCCGGCGATGAACGAGAGCGGGATGAAGATGGTGGCGATGATCGTGAGCACCTCCATGATCTCGTTCATGCGGCTGCTCTGGCTGGAGAGATAGATATCAAGGACCCCCGCGATCATCTCCCGGTAGGTCTCCACGGTCTCGGCGGCCTGGATGGCATGGTCGTGGACGTCCCTGAGGTAGACGAGCGTCGGTTTGCTGATCCGGGGCGAGTCGCCTCGCTCGAGTTCGCCCAGCACATCACGGAGCGGCCAGGTTGCCCGTCGGAGCGTGATCAGGGAACGTTTCAGGGCGTAGATCGCCTGCAGGGTCTCCCGGTCAGGCTCTGCTACCACCTTCTCCTCGATCTCCTCGATGCGCTCTCCGAACACCTCGATCACGGCAAAGTAGCCGTCGACGACCGCATCCAGCAGGGTGTAGAAGAGGTGATCGGCCCCTTCGGTCCTGAGCCGCCCGCCCCCGGCACGGATGCGCTCCTTGATGTGGTCAAAGGCGGTGCCCGGTTCTTCCTGGAAGGTTCCAACGTAGCCTGCGCCGAGCAGAAGGCTGACCTGTTCGCTCTGGAGCTCACCGCTCTTCTCGAGGGAGACCATCCTGGCCACCACATAGAGATAATCGCCGTAGTCCTCGATCTTCGGGCGCTGGCGGGTGTTCGCGATAGCTTCCCGGGTCAGCGGATGGATCCCGAGAGCGTCCCCGACCTCCTGGATAACCCGGGTGTCGTGGATGCCGTCAACGGTGATCCAGGTGACCCCCGGGCTGAGAACAAGGGTCTGGAGATCCTCAGGGCTGGTGCAGACCCGCTCGTCGAGGCGGGAGGCGTCGTAGTGGATGGTCGTGACCGTGACCGGTTTTTTACGAAGATCACCGGTGGAGACGACCTCACCGGGTGGATCTGACAATGGTATCTCTCTCCATGATCTCTCGGTGGGGCTGGCAGGCTCCCGGGGCCAGGCACCGCCCATCCTCTGCCCCCGGATCGGGGGTACCGGAGCGGGGGAGGGGGTCCTCCGGGTTCACCGCGTTGCCGCCAGCCCCTCCCTCTGCCGGTTCTGCTGCGGTCAGGCCGATCCAGAGAGCAAACACCGGCACGGGAGATGGTTCTCCCGTGAACCTGACGATCGCCCGGGGGCGTCCTGTTCAGCGCGCAGGTGGCAAACCAGACCCGGGCGCGGTGTTGCCGGGGCTGCTTACCATCTCGATGACCCGACCCGCGGCTTTGCGAGGATCGATTGTTGGCCGCTCTGCGATCTGCTGTGCGGTATATAACGATTGCGCCGGGGGCTCGTTCCAGATCCCCCCTGACACACCCCCGCCCTCGAGCGCTGGCCGGTGGTGAATGGGCGGCGGGCCGGATCGGTTCTCCGGGGGCAGGCAAGTATGCTGGCATGCCGGATCTCCCCGGCGAGATCTCAATCGCGACAACGTCGGGATCCCGGGGATCTTCGGGAGGGGGCCGGTCTCCCTCCGCGTTCACCCCCCGGGACCCAAACTACATTGACGTCAACCGTCAACCTATAAGCAATGGATTCCCTTGATGACTGGTTCCCGTACCGGGAGTACCGGCCTCACCAGCGGGAGATGCTAGAACTGGCTGCATCGGTCGCACGCGACGGCGGGATCGCCATGATCGACGCACCGACCGGGAGCGGCAAGTCGAGCGTGGTCTCTGCCCTCCTCGCAGAAAGCCGGGGACGGAAAGTGATTGTCGCCGTTCGCACCATCAGTCAGCTGGCCACGTTCATGCGTGAACTCCAGCTGATCCGGGAGAAACGCGGCGGCCTGAAGTTCGCCTACCTCATCGGCAAGTCCAGCATGTGCCCGCTCGGCGGTGAGGGGGACGTCTACCGACGATGCGAGGGTGTCAAAGCCTTCTCGACAGCACTGATGCGAGAACGGGCGCAGAAAGGCTCACTCATACCGGCACGGGACCGCCGGATCCGGCAGCAGATCAAAAAGATGGACCCCGACCACCCGCTCATCTGCCCCTACTTCATCCACGGAAAATCCTTTGTGGAGCCCGGAGACGCGGGGTTGAAGATGGTCCCGTCGACGGCCCTGCGCGTCCGTGCCGAGCGGGTGAGCACCGAGTTGATCTGGCCCAACCAGCTCGCCGGGTTCTGCGGGAACGTCTGCCCGTATGATACGATGATGCACGCAGCCAGGGACGCTGACGTCGTGCTGGTGAACTTCTACCACCTCTTCGACGACATCATCAGGGAACAGATCTACCTCTCGCTCGGGATCGAGGGACCCGACGCCCTGCTCCTCATCGACGAGGCTCACAACTGCGGCGACGTTATCCAGAACATCGAGAGTGTGACGATCGATGAGCGCGATATCGTGCAGGCTGGCCACGAACTCTCGGGCCGGCGCCGTTCGCAGCACCAGGCGGACGCGATAGCACAGATCCTCCCCCAGGTCTCGAGGTTCATGGAGGCGCTGAAAGGTTCGCATGAACTTGAGGACTGGTTTGACCCTGCCATCTTCCAGCGGATGATCATGAAAGGCACGCTCTACCAGAGTATGGAGGAGATCGTCGACGACCTTCTCAAGATCAGCGAGGGGATCCGCGAGAAGAATCTGCAGGCTGGTGTCTTCCGGGAAAGCGCGATCGAGCGTCTCACCGACTTCTTCTACCGGATCTTCCGTTCTGCGGCCGACCCTGCCTACCTGACGATCTACCGGAAGGAAGACGATGGCACAGTGGCGCTTGAGGTCAGGAACATCGACCCGAGCACCAGGTTCCAGGAGATCGCCCAGGCCCACGCCTGCTGTGTCCTGATATCTGGCACGCTCTCCCCTATCGAGAGTTACCGCCGCTACTACTTCGGCGACCTTCCGGTCACGGCGGTGTCGCTCCCAAACTCCTTCCCGCCAGAGAACCGACGGATCTTCTGCGCAAGTGACATCACCTCCACCTACTCGATGCGCCAGAACCCGCAGAACCTCGCCCGGACCGAGGACTACATCACCACGTTTGCGGCTCTTCCCGGGAACCTTGCGATCTACTTCCCCTCCTACGAGATGGTCAACACCTTTGCCGAACGGTGTGCTCCCCTGATCCGGGAGAAGCAGATCTACGTCGAGCCAAAGGATTCCACGGCAGCGTCTGCCATGCTCAGGGAGTTTATGGCCCTCCCGGGATCAGGTCGATCCGGCGTCCTCTTTGCGGTCTGCGGCGGCAAGTGGAGTGAAGGACTGGACTACCGGGGCGATATGCTTGCCGGAGCGCTCGTCATCGGCCTCCCGCTCGCGCCGTTCAACCGTGTCCGTCGGATGGTGATCGACTACTTCAGGATGAAGTTCGGGGCTGAGGGAGAGTTCATCAGTTACACCCTCCCGGCGATCAACCGCGCCCTGCAGGCGCTCGGCCGGGTCCTCCGGACACCTGAGGACCGCGGGATCCTCGTTCTCGGGGAACGGCGGTTCCTGGAACCCCGGGTCCATGCCGGGTTGCCGCCCTGGATGCAGGAGGAGATGATATCCTGCACCATCGACCTCTTCAAGAAGGAGGCGCGCAGATGGCGATCCTGACGGGATCGTGCCGGTTTGGGCTCTGGTATGTCAACGTGACATGGCGGGACAACCTTGTTTATCGGGTGCGATTCTCCCGCACCGGGATCGATGGTCCGGTCCCGGGGGAGATCGTGCGTTACTGCGCGGGGAGACCGGCAGACCTCTCCAGCCTTGAGAGTGTCGCAACCGGGGGGGAATCGACCTTTGCCAGGATCTACCGCATGGTCCGTGCCGTCCCCCCGGGAGAGACCGCGACCTACGGCGAGATCGCGCGAAAGGTCGGGACCGTCCCCCGCGTGGTTGGGTCAGCGATGGCCAGAAACCCCACCCCGATTGTGGTTCCCTGTCACCGGATCGTCGCAAAGACCGGTCTGGGCGGGTTCACCCCGGATCCCGAGATCAAGAGAGACCTGATCGCCATGGAGCGCCAGGGTTCCCGGGCGTGCGCGCCAGAATATGCGAGGAGTTAACTGCTAACCCCGCCAAATGATATCATCTATGAAGATCGTGGTCCTGGGTGCGGGGGCGGTCGGCCTGACCGTCGCCGCAAAGGTATCCCGCGTCGCAGATGTCCATGCTGTTGCCAGGAGGCGACATGCTGATGCGGTGCGAAAACGTGGTTTCCTGATGACCGGTATCTGGGGAGAGGGCGCCTACCGCTTCAGTTGCTCTGAGGACCTCCCCGGCGAATGGCAGGATGCTGACTTCGTTCTCATCACCGCAAAGTCCATCGATACGGAGGCTATCTGCCGCCAGTTTGCCGACGTGATCCGGGGACGTGAGGTGGTGAGCCTCCAGAACGGTATCGGGAACGAGGAGATCATCAGCCAGTTCACTGACCGGGTCATCGGCGGGATGATCATCACCGGGTTTGAGTGGCAGGGCGATGCGTCGGTCCACGTCTCGGTGGAGGCGGCGCCCATGAAACTGGGGCGGTTCCCTGCTGGCGTGGACGACGAGGTCGAGCGTCTTGCCTCTCTCATCAGGGAGGCCGGTATCAGGGTGGCGACGACCGACGAGATCAAGACCGATCTCTGGTCAAAGACCCTCTATAACTCAGCATTGAACCCGCTTGGCGCCATCACGAACGTCCCCTACGGGGCGCTCACCAACCCGCATGCCTGGGCGATCATCACCGCGATCGTCAGGGAAGCCTACCAGGTGGTTGAGGCCGAGGGTGTCAACCTCCCCTGGAAGACGGCGGAGGAGTACCTGGCGTACCTCCACGACGATCAGATCCCGGCGACGGCCGCCCACCACTCCTCGATGCTTCAGGATATCACCGCCGGCAGGAGGACCGAGATCGATTTCCTGAACGGTGCGGTGGCGAGTTTTGCCCGCAACCATGGTATCGACGCGCCGTATAACACCTGCATAACCGAGCTGATCCGGTTCAGGGAGCAGGTCTGACGGCGGTCGGGTTTGAGCGGTATGCGGTCGGCGATTGTCCTGGCTGGGGGGGCGGCACGGCGTGCCGGCGGGCGGGAGAAGTACTTCTTCACGTTCCAGGGGAAGACCTTCATTGAACGTCTCATCGATACCCTGCAGGTGGTGGTGGATGAGATCGTGGTGGTCGCCCGGGACCCTGAACAGTGCAAACGATTCTGTCATCTCGGGGATGATATCAGGTGTATAGCAGATATCAGGAAAGGGCTTGGGCCCATCGGCGGCCTGCATGCGGGGGCGCTTGCGGTGCATGGCGAGGAGATCTTTGTTGCCGCCTGTGATATGCCCTGTATTCACCCGGGGGTGGTAGAGATGCTCTTTGATGCCATCGGGACCTGTGATGCTGCTATCCCCTGCTGGAACGCCGATATGCTTGAACCGCTCCACGCGGTCTACCGCCGCAGCGCGCTGATCAGGTACCTGGAGGAACACGATTCGCTCTCGCTCCGTGCAATGATCCGGAGCATCAACACCCGCTACGTCTGCGTGGAGAAGATCCGGGAGATCGATCCCGATCTGCTGACGTTTACGAATATCAACAACCTGGACGACCTCAGAACGATCGGTCTCCTGGCTGAAGACGATCCTGATGCTACCGGGTGCGGCGGGTCCGGGGAAGAGGTCCTGTAGGGGCAGGAGACCTCCCGCGGATCGTTTCCTGGTGGTCACACCCACAACGCCGCGCCGGCCGATCGGGTCGGTACCGACCGCTCTTCTTTTTTTCTGCGTCATGCTTCCTGGAAGCTCCTCGTCAGCCTCTCGTCAACCGCTCTGACGGAGAGGTCGGGATCTGGCGCCTGCGACCATCTTCCCCGGTGGGGCGATGAGTCCCGGGGCATCCAGTTTGACGAGATCTCCCCCTGGTCTCTCCTGGTCAGGTCAAATCGCCGTTTCGGTGCGCGGGCATGCGCCCCCCTCCCCCGGCTCTCTCCCTCCCGGCAAGGAGGCTCCCGGGAAGACCCCGTTCACCAACTTCGCCGGTGCCGGGACCCTGCTCGTGCAGCATCACCAGCCTCGTTCTCTGATTTTTCCCGGGAGGATTTTTCCGGGGGCTTCCAGAAATCCTGGGCGGTGCTGCTGATACCATCGGGGTTTGAGTAGCGGTGGGTGCGCTGTCTGGAAAAGCAGGGGCTGTGCGACCTCCGTAAGGTATATATAGGATCTCTGTGTAGTCAGGGCCTGATGTCATTGGGGGGAGTGACGTTCCGTAATTCTACCGTGGGAGACAGGAGAGATGCCGGAAAGGAAGCAGCAGGGTCCGGATGCAGGGGCCGCAGGTCGGCCATTGGCCGGCTCTTACCACCGCTCCTTCTGTTCGTCTGTCTTGCTTCTCTCCTCTGCGGGTTTACCACCGCCGCGGAGAGGGAATATCTTCCGGTCTGGGATCGGGGGGTCAGCGGCGCCGTCACCTCTGTGGGAATCACGAAGGACGGCTCCACGATCGTTGCCAGCGCAGACTCGACAGTATACCTCCTGGATCGGCAGGGAAACCTGCTCTGGAAAAAAACCGTCGGTTCGAGGGTATTTGATGTCGGGATATCACCAGATGGGTCGTATATCGGTGTCGCTGCAGACAAACTCTATCTCTTTACGAGAGATGGTGACCTGGTCTGGAGCGAGAAGACGACGTATATCTATCACAGCGTGGCGCTCTCGTCAAACGGGACCTACATTACCACAGGGTGCGACAATGGTGCTGTCTACATCTTCGACCGCAAAAAGAAGGAACTCTGGGATTATGATATGGGGACCGACGCGTACAGCATCGCCATATCAGACAACGGACGTGTTATTGTCGTCGGATGCGAGGATCAGGGGGTCTACTACCTCAACAGCAGAGAGGGGGAGTCCTGGAGTTACGGGACCGGCAAGAGCGTGATGGGCGTCTCCCTCACCCCTGACGGCCGGTTCGTGGCCGCCGGGTCTCTTGACCGGTGCGTCTATCTCTCCACGGGGGAGGGAGAACACCTCTGGAAGTATCCCACCGGAGATGCTGTCCTCTCAACAGCGCTGACAGAAGAGGCACGCGAGGTCTTTGTCGCATCAGGTGCGCGAGTCCTCGTCCTCGATCGTTCCGGGGCCGAGATCCAGAAGATCTGCTTCGACGGCCGTGTGGGATCGATCGCAGCGACCCCGGACGGTTCGTTCCTTGTCGTCGGAGGCGGCGATGGTGACCGGTCCGTCCATCTCTTCACCAGGGACCGGGCTTACCTCCAGGAAGCGAATTCACCGGCACCCGGGGAGAACGAGAACGAGACCGAACCCGAACCTGAGAACAAGACCGATCCGGCAAGCGTTGTGCCCACCCCGACCCGGGAGATGAGTGCGGTGGCGGGGGCAAGCCCCCCTCCCCCGGCCGAAGAGACCTCGATAACCTCGCGGATGCTCGGCTGGCTGGAGAATATCTACTCTCTCCTCTTCAGGCCTCAGGACGACTTCCTTGCCTGACCACCCCGGGGCCCGGACCGGGCAGGGGCGCCAGACGAGAGCCTGCGCCGCTGCCCGCTCGCATCGCGCGCATAGCGCCCGAACTCGCTCTCGAGGAGGACGTCACCGGAGAAGACCGGGCCGTCCCGGCAGACCCGGAGACCGTGCGGGTCGATGCAGCACGATCCGCAGAGACCGACCCCGCACTTCATGTAGCGGTGCAGGGAGAACCGACCCCGCTCCGCACACCCTTCCTGATCGAGGATGGCGAGCACCGCTGCCATCATGACCTCGGGGCCGCAGACACAGATGTGGCTGAAGTCAGCGAGGTCTACCCGTGGTATGAGGTCGGTCACGAACCCGTGGTGCCCGGCGGTGCCATCGTCGGTCGCGACCATCAGCGTCGCTGCCTCGCGTATCCGGTCAGCAAAGAGAAGTTCAGAGGCCGTCTTCGCCCCGAGGAGGAAGGTATCCACCTGCCCGGTCGCCACAAGCGGCAGGAGCGGGGAGGCGCCGACCCCGCCGGCGATGGCAAGGGTCCTCCCGGTGACCGGAAAACCGTTTCCGTAGGGTCCCCTGATCCCGATCCGGTCGCCCTCGCGCATCGCAAAGAGGGCAGCGGTCGCGTCACCCACCTTCTGGACGGTGATCGATGACGGGGAGGAGAGGGCCATCGGGACCTCGTCGACGCCCGGCACCCAGACCATCACAAACTGACCTGGCCGGGCGTCGATCTCACGATCCATGACGAACGTCCTGATCGATGGCGTCTCCTGGATGATCGCTTTTAGTGTAACCCCGATGGGCATCTGCTCATCCATGGGCACACCCCACGATCTCGCGCGCATCGATGCCGTCGTGGCTGTAGAGGTCCTCTGCGATCGTGTCAAAGATCCCGATATCGTCGATGACCGCGCTCCCGATCTCGACCGCGCTTGCACCTGCCATCATCATCTCGATGACGTTCTCTGCGGTGGAGACCCCGCCGCATCCGATGATCGGGATGGAGCATGCCTCGTAGAGGTCGTAGACGCACCGCACCGCGATAGGAAAGATCGCTTTCCCCGAGAGACCGCCGAACCGGTTTCCCAGCACCGGCCGACGAAGATCCGTTGCTATCCGCATCACCTTTACCGTGTTGATCGCGACGATCGCATCAGCCCCGCCGCGTTCTGCTGCTGCCCCGATCTCACCGATCTCGGTGACGTTCGGGGTGAGTTTCACCCAGGTCGGGACCCCGAGGGAGGCCACTGCCCGCGTGCATTCCTCTACCATGGCCGGGTCGCTCCCGATCGCAGCCCCATACCCCTCGGCGTGGGGGCAGGAGAGGTTCAGTTCGAGCCCGGATGCTGTGCCGGCAAACCAGCCTGCGACCGTCCGAAACTCTTCTGGCGTCCCCCCAAAGATGCTCACGACCACCGGTTCGCCCTGCAGGCCGGCCAGTTCGTCCACGAACGCGGCTGAGGGGTTCGGGAGACCCATGGCGTTGATGATACCGCCGTCGACGACGACCAGGCAGGGTCCGGGGTGCCCCTCCTTCGGGCTCGGCCCGATAGACTTCGTGACCACCCCACCAGCACCGTTCCGCAGGAGCCGGGCGAGTGATGCCCCGGTGGTCCCGAGGACGCCTGCTGCCAGCAGAAGATGGTTCCTCAACCGGACACCGCCGACCTCGATGGGCCCGGGATTCAGCGTAATCATTGAAAAGAGGTGGGAGTGAGGTATTATTATACCCTCGCGTCAAGTATAATAAAGAAGGAATACCTGCCCGGTCTCCGGAGTCCTGATGCTGGAAGGAGGCGGCAAAGTCGCAACCCCTTCCTGTCAGACCCGGTCCTCCGTGCAGCAGGGCCCTTTTGTGGCCAGTCTTTTACCGCCATCCACGGAAAACAGGATCGATACTATGACCTCGCTCGCAATATCAGGTGTAGGAAAAGTAGGGGGCGAGACAGCGTTTCTCGCCGCCGCGCTCGGTCTCGCCGACGAGCTTATCCTCTATGACGCATACGCGCCCATCCTCCGGGCCCAGGTACTTGATCTGCAACACACCGGTATCGACGTCACGGTCTCCACCGATCCGGCGGCGATGAGGAATGCTGATATCTTCATCTTTGCAGCAGGGAGTCCACGGACGCCCGATATCAAGACCCGAGCCGACCTCCTGGAGGCCAACATCCCGGTGGTGAGGCGGTGCAGCGAGCACCTGCGGGAGTTCCCCGGGGTCGTTATCACCATCACCAACCCCATGGACGCGAACAACTACGCCCTCTGGAAGATGATGAAGATCGACCGGGAGCGGTGCATCGGGTTCGGCGGCCAGCTCGACAGCGCCCGGTTCGCCTGTCTCCTCCGGGAGGCCGGGATTCCCGGGCCTGCCTGGGTGCTTGGCGAGCATGGTGAACATCAGGTCCCGCTCTTCTCAAAGGTCGGCGCCGGCGCCGGCGTCGGCGTCGATGAGCGGGAAGCGATCCTCGCCAGGATGCGGGGGGCAAGCATGGAGGTGATCCGCGGCAAGGGCGGCACGGTCTTTGGTCCTGCCTACCATGTCGCGATGCTGGTACGTGCGATCCTTGAGGACCAGCGTGAGGTGTTCTCCTGCTCATGCGTGCTCGAGGGGGAGTACGGGTTCTCGGGCTGCTCGCTCGGGGTCCCTGCCCGGATCGGGCGTGAAGGGATCCTCAGCATCGAGGAATGGGACCTCGACGCCTGGGAGGAGGAGAAGATGGCAGAGGCGGGCGAGTTTGTCCAGTGTCTCTGCAGGAGGGTTGATGACTGATCAGGTAGCAGCCACCCGGGAAGATTTCGGGAAGACCAGGATCGGCATCCACCAGGTGGAGTACAGCGTCGGCCCTGATATCCCGGTCGTCCATATCTTTGGTCGGGACGCCTCGGGCAGAGCCGTCCAGGTCGATGTGACCGGTTTTCGGCCCTACTTCTACGCGCCCGCCGATCAGGTGGATGGGAAACCGGTCCCGCAGGGTGTTGATCTGGAGCCCGGGACAACCTACCGCTCCATCAGCGGCGACGTGCTCCGGCGGCTCTACACCCGTCGTCCCGGGGACGTCCGCGACGTCCGTGACCGCTACCGGCACTATGAGGCTGATATCCCGTTCACCACCAGGTTCATGATCGACTGCGGGCTCTCTTCCGGTGTCGAGTTCCCGGCCGGAGCCACAACCGTCGACTACCAGGAACTCGCGCCGGCAGACGTCGCCGCGCCGGCCCGGGTCTGTATCATGGATATCGAGTGCGTGGACGAACGGGGGTTCCCTGAACCGGAGCGGGACGCGATCATCTGCATCACCTGCTGGGACTCGTTTGACGAGGATTACACGACCCTCCTCTGGACGCCCGGAGGGGTGCTTCCCGGGGCCGGACCGGTCGATGCCCCGGACCTCAGCGTCCACGGACGACGGCACCGGGTCATCAGGTTCCCGGACGAGGTGGCGATGCTCAGGGGGCTCGTTGACTACATCAGGGAGCGCGACCCTGACATCCTCTCCGGCTGGAACTTCGTCGAGTTCGATATCCCCTACATCCTGCAGCGGATGGCGGTGCTCAACCTCCGCAGCGATGACCTTGCGCGTCTCCCCGGGCAGACCAGGCGGAACGCTGTCCGGGGACGGTCGATCTTCGACCTCCTCGGCGCCTACCGGAAGATGCACCAGGCGCAGAAGGAGTCTTACCGGCTTGACGCCGTCGCCGAGGATGAGCTTGGCGAGACGAAGGTCCGCTACAGCGGGACGATCACCGACCTCTGGCGGTCTGACCTGGCCAGGCTCGTGGAGTACAACTGCCGGGACGTTGAGCTCTGTGTCGGGATCGATACCAAGAATAACATCATCGAGTTCTACCGGGAGATCTCCCGGTACGTCGGCTGTCCGCTCGACCGGACGCTGAACTCCTCAAACGTCATCGATATCTATGTCCTGCGGAAGGCGTCGGGCAGGTTCGTCCTCCCTTCAAAGGGGTTTGCTGCCGGGGACGAGTTTGAGGGGGCGACCGTCTTTGAACCGGCCACCGGGCTCAGGGAGAACGTGGTGGTCCTGGACCTGAAATCGCTCTACCCGATGGCGATGATGACGATCAACGCCTCGCCCGAGACGAAGAATCCGGACGGCGAACTCAGGGCGCCAAACGGTGTCCGGTTCTCCAGGGAGCCGGACGGGCTGACCCGGAGCATCCTCTCTGAGCTCCTCAGCGAGCGGGACGAGCGCAAACGTCTCCGTAACCAGTATCCCTTCGGGTCGCCGGAGTACGTCCTCTACGACCTCCAGCAGAACGTCCTGAAGGTGATCATGAACTCCTACTACGGGGTCTCGGGCTACACCCGGTTCAGGCTCTACGACCGCGAGATCGGGTCGGCCGTCACATCGGTCGGGCGGGCGATCATCAAGCACACCCGTGATGTCATCACCGATCTTGGCTACACGGTCCTCTACGGCGACACCGACTCTTGTATGGTCGAGGTCCCGCCGGGGAGCCTTGAAGAGACCATCGCGAAGGCGAGGGCGATCGAGGCCCGCCTGAACGCGAGTTACGGCGACTTCGCGCGCCGCGAACTCGCTGCCGATAAACACTACTTCTCCATCAAGTTCGAGAAGGTCTACCGCCGTTTCTTCCAGGCCGGCAAGAAGAAACGCTACGCCGGGCACCTGGTCTGGAAGGAAGGCAAGGATGTCGACGAGATTGATGTCGTCGGGTTCGAGATCCGGCGGAGCGATTCGCCGCAGATCACCAGGGAGGTGCAGCATACCGTCATCGAGATGATCCTCCGCGGGGATGCGTTTGAGGACGTGCGGGATTACCTCTATGATGTCATCAGGCGGTATCGCCGTGGGGAGTACCCTCTCGACGAGGTGGGTATCCCTGGCGGGATCGGGAAGAACCTGGAGAGTTACGAGAACGAAGATGCCCATATCCGGGGGGCGAAGTACTCAAACAAGTATCTCGGGACCGACTTCAAGCGCGGCAGCAAGCCGAAACGGGTCTACATCAAGACGGTCACGAAGAAGTATCCACGGACCGACGTGATCTGTTTTGAGTACGGGGATCAGGTGCCGCCTGAGTTCGTCGTCGACTGGGAGACGATGCTTGAGAAGACGCTCAAGATCCCCATTTCACGGATCATCGAACCGCTCGGGTGGGACTGGCATGACGTCGACCCGACACGGACGACGCTCTTTGATTTTGGGATGTGACCTTCCCTGAACCGGCGATAGCACGGCCCGGTCGACCCGGGTTCTTGCACCCCCTGGTTCGTGCTGGCTCTCTCTACGCACGGAAAAACGGCGTGAACACCCCGGTCCCGGGGCACGGTTTTCCCCCGGGTATCGCCGACTGCCCCCGCCCCCTCCCGGGGAGCGGATGGGAGCGCTCCGTGTGGGATGGGACGAAGGCCAGATATGATCTGCGAATTTGGCATCGATGCACTAGCGATCGATGATCCCGGTGGGTCAGCGCACCCTCACGCACGGGAACGGCGATTCGACGCATATTGGACGCAGAAATCGGAACGGCTGCCTATGCCCCGGGTATCGCCCCGCCCCCTCCCGGCAGAGGAGTTCTGGGATAACCTCATCAAGTGTCAGTTCTATGCTGGAGCCCTCCCAGAGGCAGGGCCGGCTCCCGGTAAAATCTCTCATCTATGAATGAGCGTGTTACCTGCTTCGTCTGAAGTGTCCGGGAGTCCAGGCACCAATGGGGCGGCGTGTCCCCCCTTCAGGCGGAGAGTCTGCCAAAACGTCGTTTAAAAGTGTTATGAAGGGTGATCGGCTTATGCCAAGCCCCTCTTCTTGAGTTCTTTCTGCATGAACGCCTTGCGTTCGATGTTCTTTGTCCAGGCGACGCGGCCGTCGACGACCTGCCAGTTGTTCATCTCGATGATCTCGATCTCCTCAGGGACCAGCGAGAGATCTGCCCCGGTGGGTACGACCAGGACCGCCTTATCAACCTTGATATCATTCCTGGCAAGCTCCTGGCACTGTTCCTGGAGTTCCTCGATGGTATCCATCGGGATCGCAGGAGCCATCTTCACGCTCACGACCACCCGCTCGGTCCTGCCGGCGACCCGGCGGGAGAGCATACATTCCGGCTGCACGTTGCCGTAGGTTGGGAACCATGCTATCTGCCATCCGTCGTGAGGGGAGAACCGCCGGGATAGAGCTTTCTTGACATCAAAATACGTGGTATCTCTTGTGCCACCCATCGTCAATATCCTCCATCTTAGAATAGGATCACGATAGATATAAGTATTGCAGTTCTCTTCGTTCTCCCCGGTTCGCAGGTTCCTTCCCTGAACGGTGAGGTCTCTTCTCCTGCGGCCGATGGGAGGGGGTGGGGGGGTCCTGGCTTTGCCGGTGTTCCCCTGAATCTGGAGAGAACACTTTTATCCTACCACCGGTACTAGACGGTGGGTTGGTAATAATTATGGCAGAGATTAGGCAGACCGACGCCGGGATCATCGAGGCCTACGAGAGGCTGGCCCGGGAGGTCCTGGATCGGCCGGAGAGTATCCCGAGCGCCATCCACAACCTCCTCCTGAAGCTCTCTGAGACGCATCCGGGGGCGGTCTACTGGATCGTCAGGAAGTTCTGCCAGGAGTACCTCAGACTCTATGTCGCTGATACCGGCTACATCGGTATCGCAGACAGGTATGAGCCGGACCTGATGTATCCAGGGGATATGGTCATCTATATGGTGCCTGAGACCCCGCAGAAGGGTGATGTGGTTCAGATCACCTTCACCGATAAGAGCGAGGTGAGCGTCTATGTCATTCATGGTCGTGTCATCAGGTGGAACCGGGACCGGTCGATAGAGATCGAAGATACCAGCACCGGGGAGACTTATCGGGTCGTTGAGTGGAACATCCTCGGGAAGGTGGTCAAGGTCATCCCGTTTGGTTCTGACGAGTGGGAGTACCTCTTCTCGGTATCGGGCGTCCCGAAGGAGTGGATCGCCACGTCGGTTGAGAAGAACATCACGTCGCTTCAGGAGTCTGATCTTCCCGGGAAGGACGCGGCGCTTTCTGAGCTCAAGACCCGGCTTGCAAAGGTGGAGCAAGGATAGGGCGGGACGGTGAGATCGATCCTGGTCCTGCGCCCGGGGATGCTCTTGCCCCCCCTTCTATGGGGGCGTCTGCCGCGCCATCAGACCCTGATCATCTGCTGGCATGCCCCCTTTTTGCGTGCAGGGGCCGGGGAAGGGGCGATTTCTTCCCCAAAACGTTGCCGATGCTCTCGCTCCCCGGCACCGCTCAGGGGACCGTGACCGTGACCGGACCCTTCTGGATATCCAGGCTCACGTCAAAGTTCCTGACCGTGTGGGTGAGGGCGCCCATGCTGATGAGGTCGATCCCGGTCGCGGCGTATCGGGCAAGGTTGTCCCCGGAGATCCCTCCCGAGACCTCAAGGGTCACCTGCTCCCGGAGACCTGCTCTGGTGAGCGCCTCGACCGTTGCCCGGATCCTATCAGGCGTCATGTTATCGAGGAGGATGCTATCAGCCCCGGCATCGGCAGCCGTGATCGCATCCTCAACCGTCTCGACCTCCACCTCGACCATCCGGTAGAGCGCCCGGGCCTTTGCCTTCCTGACCGCCTCGGCGAGCGGCACCAGCGCGAGATGGTTATCCTTGATCAGGACCATATCAGAGAGCGAGTAACGGTGCGGGTCGCCCCCGCCGAGAACCACCGCTTTTTTATCCAGCACCCGCAGCCCCGGCGCTGTCTTCCGGGTGGCGGCGACCCGCACACCCGGGGCGACCTGCTGGACCGTCTCGACAGCCTCCCGCGTCCTGGTCGCGATCCCGCTCATCCGCCCGATAATGTTGAGCGCCGTCCGTTCCACAAGGAGGATCGCCCGCGCAGGACCGTCAAGTTCAAGCAGGAGGTCTCCTGGCGTGACCGTTCTCCCGTCGACAAACCGCGCGCGGACCCGGACCCCAAAGTGTTCAAAGAGCGCTCGCGCTTCGGCGAGGCCAGCGATGACCCCCGAATCGTTCGCACAGACCATCGCCCGGCAGACAACATCAGGGACGACCGTAGCTGAGGTAACATCCCCCCAGGGTGCATCTTCCCTGATGAATTCAAGCAGATCCTCAAGCGGGATCATCGTCACACTCACGTCCCGACAGCGATCATCCGTTCAACCGCCTGGCGTGCCTGGTCCATGACCTCAGAAGGAAGGAGAACCTCGTGCTCCTCACGCTCAAGCGCCCGTCTGACGTCAGCGACCGATATCTTCTTCATATCAGCGCAGAACGCTTCGGGATCCTCGTAAAAGACCCGTCCCGGATAGAGCATCCTGAGACGGGAGATCATCTCCCGTTCGGTGAAGACCGACCAGGGTTCGTTCCCGGTGGCGGCGTTCCTGACCATGCCCCCGGTGGACATGACCATGTCAGCCTGCTCCTGGACCTCAGGCCTGCACTCGGGGTGGCAGACGATCAGGCTTCCCTTCTTCCGGGCAGCCTCAACGTCGTCGGGGGTGAACCGGGTATGGACATAGCAGTGGCCGTCAGGGGGCATCGGGATGATCTTCTTCTCCGGGAGTTCACGCTGGACGTATGCCGCAAGGTTTGCGTCAGGACCAAAGAGGATCGTATCGTTCTTGAGCGACGCGACGACCCTGACAGCGTTTGCAGAGGTGCAGGTGATATCTGCAAGCGCCTTGCACTCGGCCGTACTGTTGACATAGACCACCACGGCCGCATCAGGATACCGCTGGCGTGCCTCCCGGATCAGGTCGGGGGTCAGGAAGTCTGAGAGGGGACATCCTGCGTCCAGAACCGGGATGACCACTTTCCGTTTCGGGTTGAGGATCTTGGCTGTCTCCGCCATAAACCGGACCCCGCAGATGACGATGAGATCGGCATCCGCTTCCTTCGCCTTCACCGCGAGTTCAAGGCTATCCCCTACCACATCGGCAAGGGCCTGGATCTCCAGGGGCTGGTAGTTATGCACCAGGATGATCGCATTCTTCTGGGTTTTGAGCGCACGAATCGTATTTTTCATTGCTATGTCCCCACCACCAGAGGATTCTCGAGGTTTTTTAAGAGCGTCAGGATGGAGAGGGCTGCCATGTAACTTGTCGCCGGATTCTCAGGGCTCGGAACGTTCCTGACCCGGATGTAGATATCCCCGAAGTCACCCTCGACAAAGATCTCATGGACGTTCCTCTCCAGTGCAGGGTCGACCCAGAGTTCCACATCGGCCTCCCGGCCAGCCGCCAGTCCCAACGCTACCGCAACGTTAATGTTTTTTGGGTATATTTTAATACAATCGCTCGCAACCCCCTTAAATACCTCTGTTCTGGTCCCGGCATCCACCCCGAGGGCTGCCGGGGGCTTGGTCGTCCGCAACAGAAGTTTTCCCGGTGGCGAGATCTGGCCGATCTTGAGGTTATCAAGCCCGACGATGGCACCGCTCGGGATATAGATCTTCTTTCCTCCCTCCCGCGCGACCTCGACGAGATGCTCGAGAAACGCCTCATCAGCAAACGCTCCCACCGAGAGGACGACGATATCCTTCCCCGACCGGAGGACCGCCTCCCCGTAGCGCGTGACGGCGTCGATCGACGCGGCTTCCACGACGATCGAGACGTCCTGCTGCAAGAATGCGGCAAAGTCGGTGTATGCCCGGGCATGGCAGAGCGCCGCCAGTTCCTCTGCTCGCCCGGGGTTGTTATCAAAGACCGCAACAATCTGGATGTTCTCGGCATGCGTGGCGATGATGCGCCCGACGTTGCCACATCCCAGCAGGCCTATTTTTATCATTCAAATAGAGAATTTGTAATGTCAACGGTTAAGGATTGTGTTCCTGACGGAACGGGCCCCGAGCCGGGAAAACCCATCCCGGCCGGCAGAACGTTTGAGACTGCCGGCGGCCCTGGCTGAAAGAGAGGGAGGTCGTTTACCATCACCATCGAAGATCTGAAGGGGCGAGCGGTCTACATCGAGAGCTACGGGTGCACCTACAACCATGCCGACACTCGGCGGCTGGCGGCGATACTGAAAGGGCTCGGCTGCAGGCTAACCGGACCTGATGAGGCGGATGCCGTGATCATCAACACCTGCACCGTGATCGGCACAACCGAACGGAAGATGCTCAAGCGCCTGGCGGCGTTTGCTGACCGGGATCTCTATGTGACCGGGTGCATGCCGCTCGTCCAGCAGGAGTTGATCTCCTCGGTCTGCAGCCCTGCGTTCATCCACCCTGACGAGATTTATGAACGTTCCTCCGGCGTTGGTACCCGGGGCGCAGGAGCGACCGGGGTGGTGCAGGTGGCACGCGGGTGCGTGGGCCGGTGCAGTTACTGTATCACCAGGCTTGCCCGGGGGCGGCTGGTGAGCGCTTCCCCCGAGGCCATCCTCGATGCTGTCCGGGGGCTTGTCAGGTCAGGAGCCTGCGAGATCCAGCTGACCGGGCAGGACGTGGCCGCCTGGGGACTCGATCGGGGGGAGGCGCTCCCCGACCTCCTGCGAGCGATCACCGAGATCCCGGGACGGTTCGCCGTCAGGCTGGGTATGATGCATCCGGCTTCGGTGCTCAGGATCCTGGATCCGCTTGTTGAGGCCTACGCAAGCGAGAAGGTCTTCCGGTTCCTCCACCTCCCGGTCCAGTCTGGCTCTGATGCTGTGCTTGAGCGGATGCAGCGGGGCTACCGGGCAGCCGACGTCCTTGCGATCGTCGATGCGTTCAGGGAACGGTATCCCGGGATGATGATCTCTTCTGACTTCATCACCGGGTTTCCGGGGGAGACAGACGAGGAGTTCCAGCAGACGATCGCCCTCCAGCGACGGGCGGCGTTCGTGAAGGTGAACATCACCCGGTACTCACGGCGTCCGGGGACGCCCGCCGCCGCCTTAACGGACCTTCCTGAGCGGGTGCGCACAGAACGTTCAGGGGCGCTCCTCATCGAGACGAACCGGACCTACGACCTCTATAACGAGCGCTGGATCGGGCGGGAGACGCCGATCGTCGCAACCGAGAAGAATATGCCCGGGTCGACCGTCTGCCGCAACCCCTGCTACCTCAACGTCATCATCAAAGAAGATCTCCCGTTCGGGTTCTCGGGGAGAGCGGTGATCACGAAGAACCGGCGGCACTATGTCATCGGTGAACTCGTCCCTGATGTTTAGCCCAACCGAAACTTTTTCTTCCCGGGAAGACCAACCTCTCGGAGTATGCAGGGGATCACCGGAGACGAGCTCTCCCCGAAGAAGGCCGAGTACCTCAAATTCATCTATACCCGGGGCGATACCGTAAAGACGACCGATGTGGCCACCCAGTTCTCGGTCGCGCCCTCGACGGTGACGAAGGCCCTCTCAGAGATCGCAGAAGCAGGATTTCTCGAGCACTCCCCCTACCGTGGGGTACGCCTCACCAGCCGGGGCACCGTTTATGCCCGGTTCCTCTTTCGGCGTCACAGGATCG
Organism: uncultured Methanoculleus sp.; assembly: GCA_964651285.1. Lineage (GTDB taxonomy): Archaea > Halobacteriota > Methanomicrobia > Methanomicrobiales > Methanoculleaceae > Methanoculleus. Next base: position 1,078 of record CAZYWX010000010.1, on the reverse strand, counting down.
TTGCCCTGGCCCTCAGCCGCTACGGGCTTGAGCCTGGTGAGGCCTGCAGGGAGGCGACGAAGATCGAGGCCCATATCTCAAAAGACCTGGTCAACAGGATATGTTCCTCGCTCGGACACCCGATAATGAGCGTCTGCGGCGAGATCGAGCACGACCAGAGCTGTTGCTGCCCTCCGGGCAATCTGGAAGGGTGACGGCAAAACGTATTTATCCTCACAACGTCGTAAATTTAGACCCGTACTCAATTTGAGGTGGCGAACCATGAGATCGTCGGGCAAGGGTAGTATTCCTCCATTGTTCCTCGTTGCAGCCGCGTTTGGAATTCTTCTGTTTGCAGTAACCACGTCTGGATGCACCGGGACCGACCGCCAGGATGACGGGAAGATCGTCGTCGCGGTCACCATCCCCCCGCAACAGGAGTTCGTGGAGCGGGTGGGAGGCGACCATGTCAGGGTCGTCCTGCTGGTGCCGCCGGGAGCTGACCCGCATACCTACGAACCGACGCCCGGCGTCCTCGCCGATGTCTCGGAGGCTGATCTCTATGCGGTGGTAGGGTCCGGGATAGAGTTTGAACTTGCCTGGCAGGACAAGATCGCTGCCCTGAACCCCGGGATGCTGGTCGTCGACTGTTCGCGCGGCGTCGACCTGATCTCGACCGGCGATGGCGGCCACCAGGGGACCGACCCCCATATCTGGCTCTCCCTCCGGAACGCAGCAATCATGGTCGAGAACATCTGCCAGGGACTCATCGAGATCGACCCGACGCATGCCGATGAGTACCGCCAGAACGCCGACGCCTACCAGGCAGACCTCGACCACCTGGACCACGAGATCGCCAGCGCGATCGCTCAATCAGGGGTGAAGAAGATCATGGTCTACCACCCCTCATGGGCCTACTTTGCCCGGGACTACGGTCTTGAGGAGATCCCGATCGAGCGCGAGGGAAAAGAACCCTCCCCCCGGCAGATCGAGCACCTCATCGAGCAGGCGAAGAAGGAGCAGATCCGGGTTATCTTTGCATCGCCCGAGTACTCCACCCGGAGCGCCGAGGTGATCGCTGACGAGATCGGCGGGACCG
>CAZYWX010000009.1:0-20850 GCA_964651285.1 uncultured Methanoculleus sp. | reverse complement strand
GTGCGAACGTCAACTTCGTCGAGCAGGGAGACGGCGACACCATCAGGATCCGGACGTTCGAGCGCGGCGTCGAGGACGAAACCACGAGTTGCGGCACCGGCGCCACCGCCTCGGCAGCCATCGCCCACCATCTCGGGAAAGTCGGGGACGAGGTGCGGATCGAGACGAAAGGAGGCCCGTTCATCATCCGCTTCGGGGAGTCACCATGGAAGGCCCGGCCGACACGGTCTTTGCGGGCGTTATACCGCTCTGATCCCACCCTGGGTGATCACAAAATCAAACGAGATACCCTCCGGCCGGGACCGGTGCTTCCGGAGCATCGCCCGCCGGACGCTATCCCTCTTTTCAAGCCTGATGATGGCCTTTGAGATATGCTCAAGCGCCGTCCCCCCGAGACCCGAGACCCGGTCCCGCTCAACGTCCACGTAGATCTGGTTGGTGATCAGGGCAGGGATATCGTACTTCTTCGCAAGCCCGAGGAGTCTGACCATATGGTGCGAGAGGCTGCGCACCGTCTCCCGCCCAAGACCAAGTTCAGTCCGGTAAAGACCGGTCGCCGAGTCGACCACCAGCAGGCCCACGGGGGCCCGGTCGCTCTTCCGGAGCAGCTCCTCCGCATCAGCGATCATCGCCCCCTGCTGGGCGAAATCGATCGGCTCACAGAGGAAGAGCCGGTCCGCAAACTCCCCCGCACGCTCGAGCCTCTGCAGGTGCCAGGCAGCCGCAGAGCGGGAGATCCCGGTGTCGTCGGCTATCTCTGACTGCGTGATGCCGGGGTCGTCGAGGAGCAGGGTGAGGATCTCCCGGCGGGTATTGTTCCTGAGGTGACAGCAGATGGTCTTTGAGGTTGCATCGTAACCACGCCGAAAGTAGCCCACCCTGCCGTCCCGGTTTACGGCGCTGACGAGGCCGGCCTCCCGGAGGCGGGAGAGGTGGTAGCGGGTCGTCCCGCGGTTGATCCCGGTGACACGGGCGAGCTCTGACTGCGTGATCCCGGGACGGTCTCTGATGCAGCCGTAGATCCGGGACCGCTTCTTATGGTCCAGGGGGTGGCGTGAGGTCCGGTAGCCGAGGAACGCGAGGACGCCTGCTGAACAGATGATCTCGAAGGGCACCGCAAGGAGCGGGCAGTGGATAAGGAGGACGATGGTGAGGAATTCCAACGGCGAGTAGGCCTGCCAGACCGGCACGAACCGTTCGTCGTCGACGTTTATCCCATCAGTAGGGAGTTCGGCGGGGCCTGGTTCGACGATGATCTTCGCCGCTGCCGGGCTCCAGAGGAGGAGCAGGGCCAGGAATATGAGCAGGAGAGCTGCCCTGTGCACGGTCCAGCCCCCTACGGGGGCCCGGCACCCCTCAGTAGTAATAGATGACATTCAGCGTATACTCCGTTCCCTCCGGGGGGACGTCTTCCCCGAAGATCAGGAACTTCCACGTGCCAGACGGCAGGGGAGTGGACCCTGAGAGGGTGAGCGAGATCCTCTCATCCATCCTCCCGTCGGCACCGTCACGGCAGGGACCAAGCGCGGTGCTGCCCTGCAGGGTTATGGTCAGGGTAAGCGAATCGGTCCCGGAATGCTGGTGCCCGCTCCAGTCGAGATAGACCTTCAGGGTCTTCACGCCCGGTGGCACGCGTTGAATTGTCATCGAGCGGTTGGAACTGCTGATATCGTCAAATTGAAGGTTTATGTTGGTAATATGGATGGGGAGGGGATTCCTTCGGGACGGGTCAGCCGCAGAGGATACCATTACGGTGATCATAGGGCGTTAGAACCGCTCTTTTTTAGAAGAGATGGTTTCGAGTTGGTGTTTGTCCCATAAACTGTTTATCCTGAAACGACCCAGTGAACAATAGTGGGCGCCGTAGGCGGCGCCTGCACCAGTGCGGAGGTTCACCCAGCCGGTTTGCCAAACGCCCGGGTGAACGTCCCGCGTGCCCGGAGGCAATGGGAACGCACGCGTTTTACATACTTAGATGTGCCCCTCCTGTCTTCAAGGGCGCCTGGAAGAAAGCAGCTGAACGGAAACACGAAGATGCGGGTATTCTCCATGTCTATGGCAGTTATCCCGGTGAATGCGCGTGTCATCCCGGCGGGCTATGGATTTCAATCATAATCGAGGTGAAGAGATGAAAAATAAGCGGCTCACGGCAGCATTTGTTATACTCATGCTGATGGTATCGGTCTGCCCGGGGTTTGCTTCCGCGAACCCGATTGCCGATGAGCGTGGCATAGATATCGAACATGGAGAACGAACGAACAGCGTTGAGCTCCTGAAGGCCAGCCTGAACAAGCGAGAGCCCGTCACCATCACACTCGGAGGACCTCCCTCCTCAAAGGGCGGGCAAAACGCATCATATTCCGACCTCGAGAACTTCAAAACCGCCACATGGGACCTGATACAGGAACGCTACCTCTATCCCAACGGGTCCGTCATCGGTTTCGGCTACGACATTGACGGGTATCTCCGGGTGAGTCTCTGGAACGGCCCGCTTCCACCGAAAAACGTCTCTTCCGTGGATTCACTGTACACGATGCTTGATGAGCGGGCAAAGAGCATGGGTATTGAGAGTATCCCGGTGAAGTTCACGGTATTCATCTCTCCGCCGGAGTTGGTCCTTGATTGCGACCGGTTGAACCCCCCGGATCGCACCAGCTCCTACGCACAGTCGCCGGAGAACAGCCCGGCGAAAGTCACCTCCCTCGATGCATTGACCGCAGCACTTCACGATCCGGAGATCATCAGGTTGCTTGAGAACAAGAGTATCGAGACGATCACGTTCTCACGAGGTACCTATCAGGACAGGGGTATGAATTACACCCAGATGGTCTTCCGCCCGGAGGACCCGGACCCCGACGACTGCATGACCGCGCCGATGATCGTGGTCCAGGTTAACGATTCGTGCGAGGTTTACGCCGCCTACGAGACCTATCCTTCGTATATCCCGGGCTGCAGGGGGAGAACCGGATAATCACCAGCAGAACGACTCCATATCGTATCCGGCATGCGGCATCCCCGACGGGACCATATGGCTCATGTGGACGCACCGGTAGTCCCGTGCCCCGACATTCCGGGCGAACCTGACCGCCTCGGCGTAGTTCATGTGTTTGGTGATTGAGTAGCCCTCGGGCGCGATGCCGTCCACGAAGAGGAGGTCGATGTCGGCGTTGCAGAGGAGATCCCGGCTCTTCTCCGGGATATCCTCCCTGGTGTCGGCGGTGTAGGCCACCGTGACGCCGTCATGCTCGATCAGAAGCCCGCAGGTGTAGACGGGAGGATGGTTCACCGAAAAGAACGTGAAGGTCACGCCGAAGAGGTCGAACGGCTCATACGCCGGGACCGGATGCTTCTTGAACGGCAGGAAGTGAAGATAGCGGGAACAGTAGTCCATCACCGGCGGCGCCGCGTAGGCCGGCGGCACCTTCTGCACCCGGTAGAATTCTCCAAACCCGATGAAGTGGTCGTAGTGGCCATGCGACCAGAGAACCGCGTCGATATGGGGCGAGCCGACCCGGAGGAGCTGCTGCCGCAGGTCAGGCGACGACTCAACAAGAACGTGCTTCCCTTCGGTCTCGATGAGGAAGGACGTCCTGAGCCTGGATCTCCCCGCCGCCGTCATCGCCCGGCAGTTCACGCAGTCGCAGCCCACCTTCGGCGTCCCGATGGCATCACCGGTCCCAAGCAGCGTGATCTGCATATCAGTGCCCGATTCCGCGGATGAGGTTGCGCTCCTCGACCCTGACGAGACCCTGCTCGATATCCACCCGGTTGACCTGGCGCCGGTCATCCATCAGTGCCGACATCACCGCCTCCTTTATCATCATCCGGAGGTCAGACCCCGTGAAGCCCTCTGTCCGGGCAGCGAGGTCAGCAAAGTCACAGTCGCAGTCGATGGTGGCGGCGACCTTCTCGAGGATCGCCGCCCGCATCGCGAGGTCAGGAAGCGGGAACTCCACAACCTCGTCGAACCGCCGCCAGGCTGCCTCATCAAGGATACGGGGGTGGTTCGTCGCCCCAATGAGGAGGACGCCGTTCTTCACAAAACTGATCTGGTCGATGTTCTTGAGGAGCATGTTCACCGCCCGCTTCATCGCGCCATGGTCGTCACTGACTCTGGTCTTCGCGACAAAGTCAAACTCGTCGATGAAGAGAATACAGGGAGCGAGGTTCTTCGCGAGGTCGAAGATACGATCGATGTTCTTCGATGTCTCCCCGAGGTACTGGGAGGTGACCATCGCGAGCCGGACCTCGAGGACCGGCATGTGGAGTTCCCGGGACATTGCAAGCGCAAGCGACGTCTTCCCGGTGCCGGGTGGGCCGACGAAGAGGAGCCGCCCAAACTCGGAGATCCCATGCTGCTCCAGGAAGTCCCGGTTTTCGAGGGCGACACCGATCTTTCTGATGATCTCCTCCTGCCGCGGGGTGCAGACCAGACGCTCAAGCGAGAACTCGACCTCGTTGGGTGCGCTGATGATGATCAGGTCACGGGCCTCCCGCATCTCCTCGTTCTCCCCGATAAGGCGGGAGACCTTTGCCTCCATGTACTCCCGGGTATCCTCAAACCGGGGGGTCTTCGCCCGGACATCCTGGTAACTGACCGTGATGCTATCCTTTCCCTCAAAGAAGTAGGCGAGCGTGGGGTTCTCCTCGACCCTGGGGCCGCCACCTTTCTTGAGGAACCACTCAGCCGCTGCATCAAGCGAGGGCAGGCTCAGACGCTGCCCAAACTCATCGTAACCGACGAACGGGTTTTTGCGGACAGCCTGGCAGGTGGAATCCGAAACCCCCAACATCTTTTTGATCGCCCCCTCACTCACGATCAGTGGACGCTTCACCTCAGGGCTGCCACCGCTTCCGGCGCCAAAGAAGGTCCGGCAGCGTGGATGGAGGTCATTAATGCCAAGGTCCTGATTCTGGTTGAATATCTCCGCGGTGAGCAGGAGTTCCATGATGCGCAGGACGTCACGCCTACCCGTATCGCTGGTCATGTCTGAGCAGACATATTAGCGCGCGACATCAATAAGCGTAGCTCATCGGGTGGTGACCTCGCATCCGTCGGCCGTGACAATCATGGTATGCTCAGCCTGCGAGACGAACGACCCCGGCACGTCATGCAGAACCGGGAACGGGTGGATGATCCCCGACTTCATGAGGTTTGCAAGCCCGATATCGACCTTGTCACCCGGGACCCAGCGGCGGGAGAACGGAAGACCCCGCCGGGGTCTCGCCACCTTGAGCACCCGCTTCGCCGACGGCAGGCGAGCGGAACGGGGGACGACCTGCCGATAGATCTCCACCCGCTGTCCCTCTCGGATCAGGCCTGAGCCGGTAGTGGCAAAAGGCTCGATCGCAAAGACCATCCCTTCCTCGATGACAGCCCCTCCGACCATGGCGACGTTCGGGATGGTGGGCTCGGAGTGAAGATCGTAGCGGTCAAGACCGTGACCGGTGAGGTTTGCGACCGGCTTGTAGCCGTGATCCTCGATCGTTGCCTGGACGACCGCCCCGATCTCCCCGGTTGTGATACCAGGACGAACACAAGCGATCGCCGCCTCGAGGGCGGCATGGGACGCCTCCACGAGCCTGGCGTGGTCGCCGAGGTCGACAGTCATGGCGGTATCAGCGATGTAGCCATCGACCTGCACCCCGAGGTCCACCTTGACAAGGTCCCCCCGGGCAAACGTCCGCTCATCCCCGGGCATGGCCGTGTCGTGAGCCGCGTATTCGTTCAAGGAGACGTTGAGAGGAAAGGCGAGGAGTGCCCCCTCATCAATCACCATCGCTTCAGTCGCTTCAACCATCTCAAGGAGGCTTTCCCCCTCCTTCACGAGTCCCGCACCCCGGCGGAGCACCTTCCGTGCCAGTGCCCCTGCTTCCCGATAGGCGTCGTAGGCTTCATCGTCCATGATCATAGAATGAGTTCCTCTGGGTATTGGGTGAATCGGTCAAACCCGGTCTCTGTCACTGCGCCCATATCCTCAAGGCGGACACCACCGATCCCGGGGTAGTAGAGCCCGGGCTCGATGGTGACCACGTTTCCGGCAACAAGCACCCCGCCCTTCGGCCCAAGCGAGGGTTCTTCGTGGACCTCGAGCCCGACCCCGTGGCCGAGGCTGTGGGTAAATCCCCGCGTGTTGCTCTCATAGCCGCGGTCACGGAAGAACTCCACCACCGCATGGTGAAGGTCGGCACCGGTGACACCTGCCCGGACCATCGAGGCAGCAAGGGCTTTCGCGTCCCGAACGGCCTCATACATCTCCTGGATCTCGGGCGAGGGCTCACCGTTCACCACCGTCCTGGTCATATCAGCGTGGTACCCGGTCAGTTCATCCTGGGGGAAGATGTCAATGACGATCGGTTCGTTCTCCTGGAGCGGCCCTTCGCCGAGGTTATGGGGGAGGGAGGTATCAGGGCCGCAGGAGACGATGGTATCGATCCCCCTGCATCCATGGGAGAGGAGGAAGGTATGCATCTCTGCGCGGACAGCCTCGGCGGTAAGAGGGCGGTCATCCCTGTAGAGAACGCCGTTCTTCGGGCGGGAGGAACGGATGAGCGCGATCCCCCGATCCACCGCCGCTTCGGCGGCTCGCTGTACCATCCGTATCTGCTCGATCTCCTCAGCCGTCTTGACCGCTCGCATTCCTTCGACCACCCCTGCGGTGTCGAGGATGACCGGATAGAACGACTCGAGCTCACGGGCGAGGGCCAGAGGGAAGGTGGCCGGGACCAGGACCGGGCCAGCGGCAAGGTCGGCAAGCATGTGGGCGGTCGCCCGCCAGCGCGGTTCTCCGGCCTTGATGTAATCAAGGTAGCCGGCCTCGGCACGAGTGACAACCGCCGCAATCGATTCACGGGCCGCGCGTTCGTGTTCCATCTGGGGGACGATCAGCATGCCGCGCTCACCCGGTCTCCGCAGATAGACCACCGGATCGGTGGTGCGAAACCGGGTCAGGTAGCGCAGGTTGGCATCCGCAGACGAACCATAGACAACATATGCTGCTGCCCCGGCAGCTCTCATAGCAGAATCCAGTCCTCGCATCATATCTCATCTTCTGTTGAAACCACAAGTACTTTTACCACCAGGTTCAAGTATGCATGATGGATGAGGCAACCAAAGAGGTTTTCAAGGGCAAGTTTATCGCGCTGACGGTCATGCTGAACATCATTATCCTCTGTTTCGCCATGGGTGTCTTCATCCTCTTCTGGTTCGGGCCCTCGAGCACCCTCGGCCTCGGGATAGGAGTCATTCTCCTCGCCGTCGGGGCGATATGCTCCGTGTCGTTCCGGAAGCGGTATCACAAGACGAAGGTATGGTTGCATGAGCAGCCGTAACGCGCATGAACTCTATGGCATCCATAAAGACGGATATGTTAACGAAGTTGAAGTCTGAGATCGAACTCGTATCGAGACACCTGGCGGTGATCCGGGCGGTCGTGGTGCATCAGCCTATCGGCATCATGAAACTCTCCGATATCCTGGATCTCCCCTACCACCGGGTCCGCTACTCGCTGCGGGTCCTCGAGCAGGATGGCTACATCCAGGCCTCGCAGGCTGGTGCGGTGGCGACACCGCTCGCGGCCGACCTCCTCGAGAGCCTGGATGGGCAGATCGATGAACTGATCGCTCTCCTGCAGGTCATCAAGAAAGAAAATCCCCGTAATCTTTAATACAGTTTAAGCAAGACATTATAGAGCACTATCCCGGTGCCGCCATAACTCAGTTGGTAGAGTGGCTGGCTGTTAACCAGCATGTCACAGGTTCGAGTCCTGTTGGCGGCGTCTCCGTTTCTTGAACCGGCCACATTTTTGACATTAGATTCAATGAGCTCATTCCAAAAGTGTCTGGGCGATAGAAGATCTCCGGGAGTCGGCGCAGCCTCATGCACTGGAACGGTGTTTTGAGGGATACCAGACGCAGAAATTGGAAATTTGGCTGTTGTCAGGCCCTCTCGCCTTGTGGGAGGGACCAGGAGGGGGTCTTCCCCCTCCCAGCAGAAGAGTTTTGGGCTAACCTCAATATTTCAGGGTTGACCTCCGGGACTTTGGTGGCCGGGAGCGCCTGTCTACCACAGTAACCCGCTATGTGGGCTTCTTCTCTCCAGTCTCCACCGCGTGCAGTGAACCCCAGGGTAGAACGACGCAACAAAAAGGAGCAGGATCGGATGGCCGCGCCCAGGTTTATGAGAGACGACGCCCCCGGAGCCGCTTCTTCCGCATCCGCCATCCTATCACCCCGGCCACGATAACGACCACAACCAGAACCAGCAGCCCGATCCCGAGGGCCGGGTTCTCCTGGTAGACATCAAAGATCACGTCGGCGCCGAGCGCGATGACGAGACAGGAGGCAAGCGACCCGATGCAGACGCATCCGAGGACCCGATACGTATCCATCCCGAGCAACCGTCCAAGAATCGACCCATTCATCGATCCCGTCCCCTGGAACGGGATGAAGACAAAGAAGATGAGCCCAACCGTCGAGATCCGCCTGAGCCAGGGCTGGGTCTCGATATAGTTCCGGGCCACCGTCATCCCGCTCGCAAGCAGCCTGCCGATAAGAGGGATCTTCAGCGCAAGGTCGAAGTTCCAGACGACAAAGAGGGCAACCGCCAGATCAAGCAGGAAGATCACCGACGTGATGAGCCACCAGGGATAGCCCATCAGGATGGCAATCGGGATGATCGACTCCTTCCCGGCAGGAGGAATAAAGTAGGCGGTGATCAACCCTGAGAAGACCAGGAACTCCTGGTAAGGCATAATCAGGTAGAGGACCGCAACAACGGCCGGGATAGTAGCAAGGGGGAGCAGGAGCTTTATGGAGCCGGAGATGTAGGGGTTTGCCAGGATGGCTTCCCACCAGTTCGGCCCTGGTGCGTTGGTCTTCGTGTCTGTGGTCATGTCTCTTTCGTCCAGATGAGGAGATGGATCTGTCCTGTTCCAGGGTGTCTAGGATGATGGGTGCAGGAGTGGAATAGTGGGGTACTAGTGCGAGTTCCAGAAGGTTCAAGTTTCCGTAGCTGAACGGACCGAGGTACCCGAACCCCCGTCCCTGATGCCCGGTCGCCCCTCCCCATCCTGGCCGTCGATAGCAGCGCCCGGGACTCGCGCCCTCCGCGCGGTCACAAGCGAGAACACCGCATCTACCTCGTGTGAGGGGGGAAATAGAGCCGCAGAAACCACAAGCGCCGCCTCGACGGGATCGCTGAGATCGGTTGGGTGAACGCGCTTTGAAGCGCGAGCAGGATTCGTGGTCTCTGATGGAAAGGTCTGATGGTTGGTTTATCCAGAACCATCACGCACGCTAAAGGCCGCCAGGGGGGCCTCCACCACCAGAGGATGAAGTAGAGATTATCCCCAACCTCTTCTACCGGGAGGGAGAGCAAACCCCGGGGCGAGAGCGTCCCTGATTTCCTGCCTCCGCGAGAATCGTCGTTCCTGTGCCGTGCGCATCCAGCCACCCCAACCAGGATCGTCAATCGCCGGACACTATTCGAATGACCTCGCAGATAGGAGGCCGATCCCTCGAACGATTGGCATGCGGTCATCCAGGTGTCGCTACAGAGGGTTTAACCGCTCCCACGCCAACCCCTGATATGATGAACGAGTCGTTCAGGCAGGTTGTCCACCTCGTCTTCGGTCTCGGGATCGCAGGGTTCGTCCTCACATTTGACCGCAACCTCGCCATATCCATCCTCATGCTCGCCCTCTTTGTGGGGTTCATCCTCTCTGACGCCGTCTCCCGGGGATATACCATCCCAATCGTCTCGACGGTCATCAGGAGCCTGGAACGCCAGGACGCCGTCCCGGGCAAGGGAGCGCTCTTCTTTGCACTGGGAGCCCTCTTCTGCCTCACATTCTTTGAGAAAGAGATCGTCTTCCTCGGACTCGTGATCCTCTCGCTCCTCGACAGCACCGCCACGTTTGCCGGTCTCCGGTTCGGAAAGACCCGGATCTACAACCACAAATCGATCGAGGGCACACTCACCGGATTTGCGGTGACAGCGCTCGCCCTCGCTCTTCTCATCCCGCCTCCCGCTGCCCTCGCAACGGCCGCAGTCACGGGATTTGCGGAACTGGTAAGCCCCGTGGACGACAACCTCATCATCCCGGTCGTGGCCTGCCTCGTCCTCAGAGTGCTGCTCTAAGACCCTGGTGAACAGCGATTCGGCTCAGAAGATCTTCCCACCGCGCACCAGATGAACGTGAAGACCATACCCCAACCTCCCGACGCCGGAAACCCCGATCAGCAGCCTCCCGCGCATTACCGCTCCATCGACCGTTCGCACTCCGGACACGTGGCAAAGACCCTGCAGGCAGAACAGTCATCATCGGTGCAGGGCTGCACCCGGATAGTGATGCTTGTGCGGGGGAATTCTGCCTTGATATCCGCCTCCACATGCTTCACGACCCTGTAAGCCTCCTCCAGGGTCGCGGTCTTCGGGACAACGAGGTGGAGGTCGACGAACCTGTTCGGCCCCGACCGGCGGGTCCGGAGCCGGTGGAAACTAACAACCGCCGAGCAATGCCGGTTGATGATCTCCCGGATCCTGGCCTCCTCCTCGGGGGGCAGGCTCCGGTCGACGAGATCCTCAAACGAGCGCTTGATAAGCCCGAACGCCGTCTTCAGGATGATGACGGCAACCCCGAGCGCGACGATGGAGTCGAGCATCGTGATCCCGGTGAAGTGGATCAGGAGAAGCCCGACCACGACCCCGACCGAGGTGTAGACGTCGGTCCGCAGATGCCAGGCATCGCTCTCAAGCGCGATTGACTCGGTCTTCTTCGCCACCGCCATCAGCCGGGAGGAGACATAGAGGTTTATCCCGGCTGAGAGCAGCATGACAGCGACACCAAACCCCAGCGCATCGACGTTCAACGTCTCCTCGCCGCTGAGGAGGTTTCTTGCTGCCTCGTTGATGATCATGGCGGCTGCTGCGAGGATCAGGACCGCCTCGAGGAACCCTGAGATACTCTCGTACTTCCCGTGCCCGAAGGTGTGACACTCATCAGGGGGCCGAGAAGACCGCCGGACCGAGAAGTAGGCGATGAACGCGGCTATCAGGTCGATGCCAGAGTGGATCGCCTCAGAGATGATACCGACCGAGCCGATGGCAACCCCGACGACCAGTTTTATCGCGACAAGAAACGAGTTTGACCCGACCGAGAGGCGAGCAGTCTTCTCTTTGAACGCAGCGTCCTCTCTCGTGGGAAAGACATCTCCCATAACCACTAAAGGGTTCGACCTCCGGAGGGATAGGGTTTTGGCCCCTTCAGAGGGTCTCAATCCATCGTCAGGATGATGAGGGAATCGGTCCCTTCGCGCCCGGGGGATATCCCTTCGGTCAGCACCACGCGTTCCCCTGGCTTGATCAACCCGTAATCCCGGATCAGGTCCAGGATCGCCCCGTGCCAGAACTCCTCCTCGCTCAGGATCAGGAACGGCCTGACGCCGTAGGAGAAAGCCAGGAACCTGAGGGTTGCGGGGTTGCGAGTGAACGCAAGGATCCAGGCCTCAGGCTTGAACCGCGATATGCTCCGTGGGGTGTTCCCGGAACGAGTGGGTGTCAACACAAATCTGATACCAAGCGCGTCCATCGACTCGATAACGTTGAGAGAGACGACGTCGTTGATGGTGATCCCCTCCCGCCCCTTCCCATACCTGAAGTAGTCGACCAGGTTGCATCCCGTCCCAATGGTAGAACGCTTCTCCTCAGTCGAACGGGCGATCTTTGCCATCATCGCAACCGTCTCGATCGGGTACTTCCCGATGGAGGTCTCCTCAGAGAGCATGACGGCGTCGGTTCCGTCGAGGATGGCATTTGCAACATCGGTCACCTCAGCCCTGGTGGGCCGGATGTTGTCGGTCATCGAGACAAGCATCTGCGTCGCGGTGATCGCCGGCCGGCCAAGAATGTTCGCCTTCTGGATGATCCTCTTCTGCACCGCGGGGACATCCTCAATGGGGATCTGGACCCCGAGGTCACCGCGGGCGATCATCACCCCATCAGTCTCTCGGAGGATCTCGTCGATGTTTGCGAGCGCCTCCTGCCGCTCGACTTTTGCGATCACCCTGATGGACTTCCCGAACCGGGCCGCGTGCTCGCGGGCCCGTCTGATATCCTCTGCCCGCTCGATGAACGATATCCCGAAGATATCAATCTCCTCAGCAAGCCCGAACTCGATACACTCGAGGTCGCGGTTGGTCACGGCGCTGAGCGCAACGACTCCACCACCGCCCACGAGGCTTACACCCTTGCGTGAGAGGAGCGTGCCGCCGATGATCACCGTCGCCCTGACATCGTTCCCCACGACCTCATCGACCCTGAGCTGGAGGAACCCGTCATTAATGAAGATGGTGCTCCCCTCTGAGACCAGCTGCGTGAACTGCTCAAAATCAACCGGAATCCGGGCGGGATCGTCTGACGACGCTGCGGTGGTGAGGATGACGGTCTCGCCTTTCTGCAGTTCCATGGGTTCCTCCACGAGGTCGCCAAGCCTGATCTTGGGCCCCGGAAGGTCGATCATGATCGTGACCGGGAGCCCGGCCTCCTCGGCCGCGGCCCTGATATCCCTGATATGCTCGCGGTGTTCAGCGAACGTCCCATGAGAGAGGTTAAGTCGTGCAACGTTCATACCGTTCTTGATCAGCCCAACGAGCACCTCCTGGGAACTGGATGCGGGGCCAATGGTGCAGACGATCTTGGTTTTGTGATCAGGCAGGCTCATCCGCTTCCGTTTCGCCTCTTCTGCTATCCGCTGCAACGCCTCTTCGAGCAACATGAAGTAACCTCCGGTGTGACACCGGATTAACCTTCTCCCAGGGAGGAGCTCGGACCCGGTAGAAAAGAGTATCCAGGAAAATCAGGGCCCCCGTCCCCGATTCCCCCCGGCGAAGGTCCAGGGCAGAACTCAAGAGTCCGGGGATTCCAGCACCAGGGTTGCCCGGAGCCGCCGCCCGCTCTCGGCGCTGTACTCCCCGATTCGGCGCTGGACATGCTCGATCATGCCACCAGTGGTGATGATGAGCGAATCCTCCCCGATGAGGGCCTTTAAGATACACTTGTCGATGACACCGTAGGTGTAGTCGAGGAGGATCTGCTCCCGACCGGCAAACTCCTTGGCCCGGGTGCCCATTGCACCCACGTGGTCGACCGCCCCTGACCTGAGAAGTCCCCTGATCTCGTCGCCCCCGGTCTTGTCGGCGTTGCAGAGGTAGATCATCCCGGGTTCTTCCTGAGCCGGGGCAGGGGCAGGGGCAGGGGCGTGCCCATGCACCGCCTGTTCGATCAGATCGGTGAACTCAAGCACGCTCTTCGGTGGGGCACAGGGAGCGATGACACCCCGGAGGACGAGTTCGTTGTAGATGTCGAGGAGGACCGGCGGTTTCAGCCGGGCGGCGGCAAGGAGGTCGTGATCTGAGAAGATCTCCTCCGGGAGCCCCCGGGCGAGCACCTTCCCCTGTTCCATGAGGATGACCGAGTCGGCCCAGCGGTATGCGAGTTCGACGTCGTGGGTGGATACAAGCACCGTCCGGCCGCCTGAAGCGAGTTCGTCGAGGAGTTCCATGATCTCCTCTGAACTCGCAGGATCGAGGGAGTTGGTCGGTTCGTCAAAGACGAGGACTGCCGGCTCCATCGCGAGGATCCCGGCGATGGCGACCCGCTTCTTCTCCCCGCCCGAGAGATGATGGGGCGGCCGCTTCTCGTAGCCCCTGAGCCCGACGTAGCCAAGGGCGTCCCTGACCGCCCGCCGTACGGCGTCAGAGGGAAGCCCGAGGTTTACCGGCCCAAAGGCCACATCCTGCTCGACGGTTGGGGCGATGATCTGGACGTCGGGGTTCTGGAAGACAAATCCGACCCGGCGGCGGAGATCCCGGAGACTTCTGGTGTCGTAGGCAAGCGGCCGGCCGTTAAAGCGGACCTCTCCAGAGTCAGGCCGTAATATGCCGTTGAGCATGAGGAGGAGCGTCGACTTTCCGGCGCCGTTCGGACCGACAAGGGCGGTCTTTGACCCGGCGGTGATGCTGATATTTACTCCAGAGAGGGCGGTCGGGCCGTTTGCGTAGGTGTAGGTGACGTTGTCGGTTTCAAGCAGTGCTGTCATATGAGGAGCAGACCTCCAGTTTTGAGCGATACGCCGAGCACGGTCGCGAGGTAGACCAGAACCACGGTAAGCGAGAGGATCGAGACCGGGCGGGTATCAGCCGGCATACCAAATTTTCCGTCGTAACAGCGTGCGTCCATCGCGAGCATCAGGGCCTCACCGCTCTCCCAGGTCCTGAGGAAGAGCGCTCCAGCGAGCATCCCAAAGGAGTTCACCGACTCGCGGAACCGGCCATACCCGAGGCGCATCACCTGTGAGCGATAGATCTGACCCGCCTCCTCGATAAGGATAAAGATAAACCGGTAGATGAGCATGGCAAGGTCAATGAGGGAAGCGGGCACCCCTAGCCTCCTGAGGATATCAAAGACCTCGGTCATCGGCGTCGTGAGCGCGATGAAGAAGAGCGAGCACATGCCACCGGCGACCCGAGCGAGAAGGAGAATGGCGAGGTTCACGCCGCCTGTCGTGACCGCGAGGGGGAGGCCAGGAACCTCAAAGAGGACCGTCCCGCCCCCGGTGATGAAGAGGATCACGACGACGCTCATCAACGTAAACGCAACCGGGATGAGGAGGAGGCGGGCGTAGACCCCTGCGGGGATGCGCGCGAGGAGGAGGATGGCGGCACTCAGCAGGACCGCAACCAGAATTGGAGCGAAGGGGCCGGGCGAAGAGACGCAGAGGAGAATGCTCGAGAGCCCGAGGAAGAGTTTGAGCCACGGGTTTATCTGCCGCAGACCGTTTGTCTGGGCAAAGTCTTCGAGCATCTCGTACATCGTCCTATCCGATCCTCCTACCAGATTTAGCGGGGATACAATAAAATTAGGCGGTCTTCCTGCTGGCCCGCCAGTAGCCGAAGACGTAGCCGATGACTATCGCGCCGATGGCAGCCTGCAGGGCAAAGAGGAGAGACTCGATCTCACCGCTTGGAGGTTCCCAGAATGGCTCGATCCAGGGCTCGTATCCAGAGGCCTCGATGAGGTCGGCGACACTGTCATCTGCGCCTCCCCAAGCTTCCTCTCCGGCGTCCTGGAACGCGGCATCCTGGAGGAGGAAGAGGGCGGCAAAGACGATGATGAGTGCAGTGACCGCGATCTCAATACCATACTTCATACCGACGCCTCCCTGAGTTTCTGAATGGCGCTCTCTGAGAGGAGGTTCAGACTGGTGAGGATCTCAGGTTTCAGCTCGACGATGTACTTGAAGACCAGCGCGATGATCGCCCCCTCGATGATGGCAAGCGGGATCTGAGTGACCGCAAAGATCGCGGCAAAGGCTGAGAACGCCCCGACAAAGCCGGTGGTCCCCGGGAACGCAAGCGCAAGCTGGAACGAGGTGACGACGTAGGTGACCAAGTCAGCGAGTGCTGCAGCGATAAAGACCGTCACGTAGGTGTTCACATTCAGCCGGGTTCCTGCCTTATAGATGAGATAGGCAACGATCGGGCCTGCAATACCCATCGAAAAGACGTTCGCGCCAAGGGTGGAGATACCACCGTGTGCGAGGAAGACCGCCTGGAAGACCAGAACGATCAACCCGAGGACCCCGGCGATGCAGGGACCGAAGAGGACGGCCCCAAGCCCGGTTCCGGTAGGGTGAGAGCAGCTCCCGGTGAACGAGGGGAGTTTGAGTGATGAGAGGACAAAGACAAATGCCCCTGCGACCGCAAGGAGTGGCAGGGCTTCGCGTTTCTCTTTTACGAGCCTGTTCAGCTGGTAGAGCCCCACAACGATGAAGGGCAGGGAGATGAGAAACCAGATCTCCCACCAGGGACTTGGTAAGAATCCTTCCATGATGTGCATACAGTATTCACCTGTTCGCGCCGGCGCGGCGAACAATCAAACATATTTGTTATAGTGCAATTCGTTTTGATATACTTTGATTATACCGGGCTGTATTTATGTTCTGCGATATTCAACACTACTGGAAGGTTATGCGTCCAATTCCACGAATCGTCGTCGCCGGCACCCACAGTGGATGCGGCAAGACGACGCTGGCAAGTGGCCTGATGGCAGCACTCACCGCCCGGGGGTTTGTTGTCCAGCCATTCAAGATAGGTCCAGATTTTATCGATCCCACGCACCATTCAGCCATCTGTGGCCGGAGATCACGCAACCTCGACCCGTTCATGATGGGGGAGGATGGGGTGCGAGAGACGTTCGTCAGGGCCTCTGCCGGGGCTGATATCGCTGTCGCTGAGGGCGTGATGGGACTCTACGATGGGCTTGAGGGGACTGATACCGCAAGCACAGCACACGTTGCAAAGATCCTCGACGCCCCGGTCCTCCTCGTTGTGGATGCCGGGGGGGCATCCAGAAGTGTCCACGCGATGGTCCAGGGGTACGCGGGGTTTGACCCGCAGGTCCGGGTTGCGGGTGTCATCTTCAACCGGATCGGGAGTCCTCGCCACCTGGCCATGATCGAGGCCACGGAGAGCCTTCCTGTTTACGGGGGAATCCCCCGGAGAAACGACCTCGCCGTTGAGAGCCGACACCTCGGGCTCGAGATGGCAGCCGAGACGAGGAAGATGACACGGTTCGGGGCGGTGGTCGAGGAAGTCTGCGATCTCGCCGGGATCATCGATCTCGCACGAACAGCCCCGCCCCTCCCAGAACCGCCTGAGATCCGCAGCCAGCATGATGCGAGGACCCGGATCGGCGTTGCGCAAGATGCGGCGTTCTGCTTTTATTATCAGGACAACCTTGACCTTCTCACGCGGGTCGGGGCAGACATGGTATTCTTCTCACCGATGGCAGACCGGCTCCCTGACGTGGACGCCCTCTACCTCGGCGGGGGCTACCCTGAGCTCCACGCAGAAGCGCTTGCATCCTCCCGGTGCCGGGAGGATGTGCGCCGCGCCGTAGACGACGGCATGCCGGTCTACGCTGAGTGTGGCGGGCTCATCTACCTTACAGAGCGGTTCACAACCGAAGAGGGTGACCATCCCATGGTGGGGGTCCTCCCGGCGGCAGCCATGATGACCGATCACATCCAGGCCCTCAATTACGTGGATGCCCGGGTGGTCGGCGGGGCACCGGTGCTTGCGCCGGGTTCCACCTTCCGGGGTCACGAGTTCCACTACTCACGTCTCGACTGTGCTCCCGACGCGAGATTTGCTCTAGAACTCCTTCAGGGCCAGGGAATCAAGAATGGGTGGGACGGGCTTACCGCACAGAACACGGTCGGACAGTACACCCACGCTTATTTCACGACAGGGTTTGCCAAGACACTGGTGCGGGCCGCCGCGGCATACCGGCGGGCGTAGGGAGACCTCCCTGCACCCACCAGCAGGCAAAAAAAGAGGGTTTAAGCAGTTGTGTTCTCGGTGACGGTGACCGCCCCGGTGTACCCGGACTCCTCTGAACGGTAGGTGTAATTACCCTCTGCGGTAAAGGTGTAATCAGTCGAGTCGCCCGGCTCAAGTGTCCCCAGGTCAGATAACCCGGCCGGACCCGTGATCTGGACGGTCTGGTTTGTGCCAGCGTTGTTGGTCCAGGTCACCGTGGTGTCCGGGGAGACAGTGAGTGTGTCAGGCACAAACCCGCTATCAGTAATGGCGATGGTCTCCTCCAGTGCCTCAGCCACCTCTGGTGTACCGGTCTCCTCCGGTGTCCCGGTCTCTACCGAGATCTCAGTCTCCTCCGGCGTTTCAATCCCCGCTGGGGTCTCGGTCTCTACAGTGGTCTCAGTCTCCTCTGGTGTCCCGGTCTCCTCCGGTGTCTCGATCTCTACTGGTGTCTCGGTGACCACCGGCATCGTGGCAGGTGTCACCGTCTCGTTACCCTCGGGCTGCACGCATCCTGCGATCATGATGCCGGCGACCACCATGAGAGCAAGGATGCCAGACATTCGTTTCATGGGGTGGACGATGCCCCTAGGTGTAAATAAACCTTACCCCATGTCGGAAAAGGGAGTTCTTTAGCATAATTGCACAGTCGCACCATCCTATCAGCCCCTCTGCTGATCAGGACTCCCGGGCCGGCTTCTCAAACGAGAACCGACCGTAACGCCCCCCGCCACCGGGATAAAGAGTTATGCGCCCAGATCTCAGAGCCTCAACCGCATCACCCACACCCTGGTGGATCGCCCGGATCTCGGAGGCTGGAGCGGAGATGAGGGTGGTGATCTCGTCACCGAACGCCGCGATGAGTTCAGTGTAAAGGGCGTCGCACCGCCGGGTATCCGGGGATGCGGTGCCGAGAACGCGGGCGATAATCTCACCGAGCGGGATGATGTGGAGGTACGGGGGGCGGCGACCTGGTGGAGTATGGGCAGTGAGTTCTGCCGCCCGATCGGCAACGCCCTTCTTGATCCGCTTCCCATCCTCTGGACACCGCCAGTCGAGGGCCTCTGCCTCCTCACAGGAGTAATGGCGGTAGCACTCTATGCAGGCGGTGCGGTTGTACTTCCCTTCCTCTGGAAAGAATCCGACGTTCATGGTGATCCTGCCCCCGGCAACCGCTTCGAGGACGCCGCGCACCCCGGCAATCCTGGCATCAAGCCTGGTGAACTCCCGACCGAGCCTGACCGGTTTTGGGCTGTGCGCATCAGAGTTGGAGAGGAAAGGAACGCCAGCGAGGTCGGGGATGCCGGCACCGTAGGAGGCATCAGCCGAGAGCCCAAGTTCAAGGAAGTCAACCTGCTCACTCCCGTAGCACCCGGCCAGGGTATCGAACCGGGCATAGAGCGATGTCCAGGGGGTGAAAGCGTGGGCCGGACCGATGAGCCCACCGACCTCGTGGACCGCTGACGCGATACCTTCACCGTCAAGGGCAACATGAGGCCGGCCGGCGGTCGCGAGATTCCGGCTGTGGGGGGCGAAGACCTCAGCGAGGTCAGCGAACTGGTCGAAGGACTCGGCAAGGATGAGATGGTGGATCCGGTGCTGCCCCTCCACCTCAGCGGTGGGGACGACCATGATCCCGGATCCGTCTTCAGGGTGGTCCTGCCATGCCGCACGCCACGCCGGGTGGAGCGCATCCCCGCTTCCGATAACGTCAAGCCCTTTTGTTCTGGCGGCCGCAAGAAGCGCCTCCGGAGTCATCGACGGGGAGGTGGCCATCGAATACGGGGAGTGGATGTGAAGGTCGACATTGAGGAGCATGATTCTCAGAAGACAGGTTTGTGCTCATCCAAGATGAGGGTGCGGGAATGGGGCGACGACCATCGGTGGAGATTCTGGTCGTGGTCGGGGGCATCCGTTGCAGTCGGAGAGGGGAGAGGGGGAAGGTGCTCCGTGCAGAGGCTGCGATTCAGGGAACACGTATTGACACTTCCTGAAAAGCTGCTCCTTCTTGCTCCAGCAGGTCGGCAAACCCGTTGCGTTCGATACCTGCCGTGAGGACGGCACAGGCATGTCGATGGAGATGTCACACCCGTGCATCGGAACCAACCCGACGTCCACTCGCCGGGACGGTGGTGGCCCTCCGAGAACCGGCTGCGTACAATTATTTTCATCTCCAGGGTCAAAAAAGACCGCTTTCCCGGAACTGCAGGGATACCGGTGTTCTGGCCGCCCCGAAGCATCAGTTGACCGAGAAAAAAAGGGAGTCCTTCAGGATCTCTTCTTCAGAGCCTCGATCCTTCGGTCTAGCATATCGATCATAACCTGCATCCGCTTCCTGTCAGCTTCAAGCATCGCGATCTCCTCCTCAATTGTGAGGGGCTGATGATGCATGCATCCACAGGAAGTGTGACACGAACAGGTCTGCTGATGAACCGGCGCACACATAGAGATATTCACCTCCTTTCCGTTGTATGTATAATACAATAGTTTGGATAGTATTAATAATACAAAGTTTATATTAATGTAGTGACTATGGAAAAGGGTAGCAACCAGATATGTCTCTGCCCCCTTGAAGGGATCATCACCACGATATCGAAGAAATGGGCCATCCTGATCATCAGTATTCTCGGGCATCATGAACCGCTGCGGTTCACGGACATCATGCATATCCTTGGCGGGATCAGCCCGAAGTCCCTCACAGATACCCTGAAGGAACTGCAGCAGGAAGGACTGGTTCAGCGGAAGGCGTTCCCTGAGATTCCTCCCAGGGTAGAATATTCGCTGACAGAGGATGGACACCAGCTCTGCGAAGCGATCATCCCGCTGGTGCGCTGGGCCGAGAAGAGAGACAACCTCCCCGAGAAGACCTGCCATACAGCCTGTACGATCAGTACTGGTTGCCCGTCGCGGAGGGAGGAGCGGTAGGAAGCCTTCAGCCGGAACTGCCCCGGGTACCGGCTGCGACTCGCCTGGAACCCCCACCCGTTCGTTCTGGAAGGTCGCATCCTGGAGCCAGCCCGCCGGGGGATGTGGCTGAACCTGGCCCCTCCCCATAGAGGGGGTCCGAATGTGCGGGTGAAGGGGGGAAGGCTACGAAGAGGAGAGTACGAGTTCTCCCTTGTGCGAGGAGAGACCTCCCTCAATCGTTTCCAGGATCGACTAGTGCATCGATGCCAAATTAACCGACCATATCGGGCCTTCGTCCCATCCCACACGGAGTGCTCCTCCCCCACCCCGCACGCGACAGGGGCGGGGGCAGTCACGGCGATAGCCGGTGGAACGCTGTTCCCGGGAATGCAAAAACCCCCCGGAAGGCGTGAACCGAGATCGATACCCCCCGCCATTGAGCGTGCCGGTAATTGAGAATCATTGCACTAGTACAACCGTAGGCCCGGGCCCGCGCTCCATGCCGACGTTTTGGAGCAGATCCCAAAAATGCCAGTCTATTCAAGAACCAGGTGGGACCGG
>CAZYWX010000008.1:4361-21881 GCA_964651285.1 uncultured Methanoculleus sp. | reverse complement strand
CCGAACCTCTTCGCCCCACCGGTCCCTCGGGGTAGCAGATCCGCGACCGCGCGCGACCGCGCGCGTGATACAGTGTGCGTGAAGACCTTCACTCCCTCAAACCGCACCTCTGCTGGTGCCCCGGGTTCTTCCTCCCGGGGGATGATGAGCGCTTCTCTGTGCAGATATCAGCTAACCGATCCGCCGCGGCAGCCGCAGGTCTCCATCCCATCCTGGGCCCGGCAGAATCCCCCCACTTCAGTGAAGGGAAGCAGGGGTTCACTTGCAGCAGTATGAGCGCCTGCATGATCCTCGGGGTCTCGAGAACAGAGTCGAACCCGCCGACATCCACCCGTCACCGAGCCCGGGAAGATGGTGTAGCCTGGCAGGAGCAAGCGAGACTCCAGCAAAAAGATCGCAGCCGATCGCAAGGAGTGCCTGAACACCGGAAATTCCGGTCAGGTCGACCTCCCCGCCCTCTCTGCCGGGGAAAAAGAAAATCGCGATGATAGTAGGCAGATCAGCGCAAACACCCGCGGGAATACGGGGAGATCGGTTCTCTTCACCCTGACGAACCCGACAGAATCCCCCGGGCGAGAGGAGCGAAAATGCGGCATGCGGATGATGGCGAGGACCCGCAAAAGATCTCGTGCGACCGCGCTTCTCCTCGCAAGCTGGTGACGTGTCGCGGCAGTCCGTCAACAACAGCTGGTTGAAACATGATGGCTGGTGTCATTTTCCCCGCCCTGCCTCCCCTCTTTCCGGGCAAACCTGCGTACAGCCGCCAGATGGACGTGCTCTACCAGGGAAGCAGATCAGAATATTAATCCCCGCCGCCCTGGAACAGGGTCGTATGGATACAGCACTGCGTGACGCCTACATCCAGCTCCATGACCGATCCTTCCCGGGAACAGAACTCCCGATCACGTTCGAGGTCGGGGGCTCGACCGCTGGAGCAGAGAAGGTCCCGGCCCCAGAAGGCTGGAGGTGCTTCGTCTGCGACCTTATCAGGGTGCGGAGAGGAGCAAGCCTTATCTTTGACGAAGACGCGATCGGATGCCGCGGGGGACGGTTCTACCTCGGCTACGACGTCGAGCGGCCCCCTGACTTCCGCTACTTCCTCTCTACCGGGAAGCCTGGCGTTATCGAGGGCGAGCGCTACAAGCAGACACCCGAGATCGTGGACGAACTTGACCGGCAGACCGCCAGAATACCGACGAAGGGAAAGAACATCATCTTCAAGCGCTGGGACCGCCTGACTGCTGTCGACAACCCTGACGTCGTGGTCTTCTTCGCCCGGCCTGAGGTGCTCTCCGGGCTCTTTACGCTTGCAAACTTTGACCAGGCCGACCCGAACGGGGTGATCTGCCCTTTCGGCTCCGGGTGCAGTTCGGTCTTCCACTACCCCTGGCTTGAGCAGCAGAACGAGGACCCCCGGGCGGTGCTTGGGATGTTTGATCCCTCGGCGCGACCCTGTGTGCCGTCAGACGTCCTGACAATGGCCATTCCCATGAAGCGGTTTGCGAGGATGGTGGAGGTTGCGGGGGAGAGTTTCCTCATAACCGATACCTGGAGGAAGGTGATGAAAAAGATTGTCCAGAGTAACGCGCTCAACACTCCATGACCCTGGAGGCGGTCCCGAAACGCTTCTGCCGGAAGGAGCAGGTCCCTTCCCTCTCCTGCGTGACGATACCCGGGAGAAGGAGACCGTGGTGCGATCTTCTCGCGTCAAACCATCGTTCCATTGCGCAGGGTCAGATCCAGATCACCTGGTTCTCCGGTCGCCGGGATCTGCCCATGCTGAACCGGCGGTCCGGCTTTGCGGTCCTGATCGGTGCGTCCTGGAGGGGCACACACAAACACAAGACCAGGAACCGGATTTGCACCGTAGCAGGTCAGGACCTGCCCGCTACCTGCGGAGAACCGTTATATCGCTTCTTCTCCTTGCCGCTGTTCCCCGCCGATGCGCTCGCGGATCTTCTCCACCGCGTTCACGGCAGCTCTCCTGACGTACCAGTCATCATCATCCAGGATGCCCTCAAGCGGCTCGATCGCCCGCGCATCCCCGATCTCGGCCAGGATCTCAGCCGCACGTTTCCTGACATCACCATCCTCGTCCTGCAGCGCAGCCATGACCGGGACCATGGCGGAAGCGCCTATGGTGACAAGCGCCTCCGCAGCCTCCCGCCGTATGCTATAGAAATCATCGTGGAGGAGATCCATGAGGGCCGGGACCGCATGCGGGTCCTGCAGTTTGCCCAGGACCTTTGTCGCTCGTCGCCGTATGCTGTCATCGCGATCCTGGAGCACACGGACCAGCGGTTCGACCGCAAGCGGTCCCATCGGGAGCAGGTCACTCCATCGCTCCTTCGCGATCAGGTAGGTGACCAGCTCCTCCCCCGGTTCAGGGGACCAGTTCAGGAGGTCGAGGGCATCTGCAGCTCCAGCACGGACACGGAAATGAGGATCGGTGAGTGCCCCGGGAAGAAGTTGTTCTGCCGGCTCACCGATCAGCACAAGAGCCGCAACAGCCCCGTTCCTGGCTAGATCATTCCCGTCCCTGAGGACGGACAGAAGTGGTTTTACCGCGTCTTCACCCAGCATACCCAGCGCTCGCACCGCGACGCGTCCCACACGCCAATCTTCGTGCAGGAGTGTCTCCGCGAGCGGATCAATGGCGGCCGGGTTTCCAATCTTCCCGAGCGCCGCGGCCGCTCCCATCTGGATCAGCGCAGGACCCTTGCGGAGAGCATGGACCAGCGGCTCGACAGCAGGGTCACCGATGGCAACAAGCGCCCGTGCCGCTCCGAGACGAATATACCAGTCACGGTCCAGAAGGGCATCGATGAGCGGCACAACCGCCGGTGCCCCGATCATCTTGAGCGCCTCGATCGCTTTTCTCTGTCCGCCATTCTGCCCGTCACGGAGTGCGTCGATCAGCTCAGCGACCGCCGGTGCTCCGATCAGGCCCAGCGCCCTCGCCGCCCCCATCTGGATTGCGCTATCAGGATCGTCGAGCGCACGGATCAACGGTCTGACCGCTCCAGGACCGATCTCCGCGACAGAGGCCCACTGCTCTTTTGCGATCAGGTAACTGATCATCTCCTCTTCGGTCTCAGGCACCCAGCCGACCCTCCCGAGGACCTCGGCCGCACCCAGCCGTATACGGTAGAAGTCATCCTGGAGCGCTGCAACGAGAGCAGGAACCGCCGGTCTGCTGGCCTGGGTGAGGGTATCGATCGCTCCCAGCCTGAGGAGATCCTCGGGGTGCCCGATCGTCCTGATGAGTGGCCTGATGGCCAGGTCCCCAAGACCAATGAGCAGATCCCTGGCCTTCTGCCGGATCCGGGTATCATCATCCCCAAGCGCCGTGATCAGCGGCTCAACAGAAGGCTCTCCTATCGCTATCAGGACCTCTTCTGCGACCTCCCGGCTGATGTCAGGACGACCGAGCACCGGGATGAGTGCCTCTGCGGCAGGGCGACCGATCCTGACCAGCACCCCGGCAGCGGCACGGCGGAGTCGGTCCTCGTCCAGAGCACTGACCAGAGGTTCCACAGCCGCATCCCCGATCTCCACCAGGATAGCCCCCGCAGGCCCGCGAAGGTTCTCTTCACCGAGCAGGCTGACCAGGGGAGGGACCGCCGGATCCCCGATCAGGGCGAGCGATGCCGCCGCGCCCGCCTGCACGCCTGGATCCCGGTCACCAAGTCGTGCCACCAGGAGGTCGACAGCGACGGCACCGAGGTCTGCAACGTCTGGCCATCGCTGCATCGCGATCAGGTACCTGGCCCGCTCCTCTACCCGGATCGGCATCCAGCCGGTCCTCTCGAGGACCAGGGCAGCACTCATGCGGGTTCGGGGATTCTCGTCATCAAGTACCTCGAGGAGCGGTCCCCGGGCCGCGTCACCGATTCCGGCGAGCGCATCCATCGCCCCTGCATGTCCATCCCCTTCCTCACCGAGGAGCGGGAGGAGCGCGGGGACCGCAGGAGAACCGATGCTGACCAGGGCGTCGATAGCCTTCCGCTGGAGACGGTCATCACCGCTCCTGACGAGTTCGACAAGGGTCGGGACCGCTTCATGCGCCCGGATCCTGCCCAGGACCTCGACGGCGTTCTCCCGGGCTCCACCGCTCCCTTCCTCCAGGATCCTGATGGTCGGGGCTATCGAGGGGCTTCCGATGGCGACAAGCGCTTCTGCCGCCGCTTGAGCAACACCCCTGTCAGCAAGGGCGTCCACCAGCGGTCCCACAGCCGCCTGGTCGCCGATCTCGCCGAGCGTCCACGCAGCCTCGGATCGTATCCGGTCATTGTCGCCCCTGAGGGTCCTGATCAGCGGTTCAACGGCCGGTGTGCCCAGCATCGCGAGTTCCATCCACTGTTCCCTGGCGATCAGGTACCATGCCAGCTCGGTATCACTCCAGGGTTCCCAGCCCAGCCTCTCGAGGACCTCAGCGGCATGGCTGCGAACCCGGGAATTCGGGGATGATAACGCCTGGATCAGGGATGGGACCGCCGGATCCCCGATCGCAACCAGAACATCCTGGAGCGCCTCACACAGAACCCCATCCTCGCTGTCCAGGGCCAGGATACATCTCTCCACCCCCGCACCCCCGATCGCGGCCAGGGTTTCAGCGGCCCTGCCGCAGAGAGAAGGATCTGAGAGGATCGGGATGAGCGGATCAACCGCGGGCGAACCGATCTCTGCGAGAGCCATGGAGACTAGCGAGCCGACCTCATCATCTTCTACCTCGCTCAGGAGGTCAATCAGCGGGTCGACCGCAGCCTCACCGATCTCCCCCAGCGTCCGGGATGCATTCCACCAGACCTCCCTCTCCGGCGACCTCAGGAGATTAATGAGTGGAGCGATCGCAGCCTCGCCGTATTCAGCCACATCAAGCCATGCTTCGCTGGCGATGAGATACCGGATCGCACTGGTGTCATCAGGCGGGTTCCACCCGAGATCGCCAAGAACCCTGGCAACATGCATCCTGATAACCCCGTCGGGGTGGTCGAGTGCTTCAACAAGGAAGGGGAGTGCCGCATCGCCGATCTCCCTGAGCACGTAGAGAGCGCCAAACCGCACGTCCCTGGTAGCATCAGAGAGCACCTCGATGAGCGCGGGGACCGCAGGTCCACCGATACGGACCAGCGTGGCAGCCACCCCTGCCTGTGCCGTCACGTCCCTGAGCGCATCGATCAGTGGGGGGATCGCATCTCTGCCTATCGCCGCGAGAGCCTCGGCAACACACCACCGCCGCCGATCGTCAGCAAGAGAGAGGGCCTCTATCAGGGGCGCCACGGCAGGAGCTCCGCGCTCTGCAAGGGTGTCCAGGGCACGTTCGCGGAGACCGGGGTCGTCACCGCAGAGGTCGGCGATGAGCGTCTCCAGCGGGCGGTCCTCATACGGGATGACCGCGCTGGCGCTGCCCGGGGGGGAAGGAGTCGTCGCATCTCCCGCCAGGTCGGTTGGGGCGGGATCATAGGTGGCGATGCCAGGGGGATGTTCAGCATCTGCGTCATCAAAACCCGGCAACTCCACAGACCACCCATCATCAACTGGAGCGGGGGCAGGCTGCAGCAGGTCGGGCAGGTCAGCCATCGGGGGGGTTGAAGGCGCTTCTGACCCTTCTGGTCTCTCGCTCTCAAGCGCATTCCCCGGAGGATGATCTGCGGGTCTCTCGCTCTTCACCGGATGGTCAGCGATGATATGGTTCCTGGATTCGGTGGAGGGGGGGCGTTCCTTCTGGCTCGAGGAGACGGGGGCATCAAATCGCCGGGAAGCATCAGGAACCTTCTCAGAGATCGCAAGAACGTTTATCTCACCCTCATCATCAACACAGGAAGGGGTCTCCTGTGGCGCACTCGATCCTGGACCGGCAGGTGATGGCTCTTCTCCTGATTGAGAGGGTTCTTCTGCGTCCCGGTCAACATCCCGGGAGACCTCTTCCTTTTCGCGCCATTTCGTGTACTTCCTCACCCAGTGCCTGATAAAAGAGGAGCCATCCGGCCCGAAGAGCCCAAGAAGGCAGACGATCGGGCAGAGGTGGCCTGATGTCAGGGATGGCTGCAGACCGGTCATTCCCACGGCAAAGAACAGGGCTATGGCGAGGGCTACCCCGGAGCATGCATACGCCGGGGCATGGGAAATCCAGGAAAGCGTATGACCCTCATCAGGTCCAGCAGGGATGCGCTCATCCGCATCATCTGCCTGTTCCAGCGTCATCGCATTGAACGCATGCCCGGAATCAACGAGATGGCTGATCTGAAATTCCTGAGAGGTCCCGGCGCACATAATGAATCATAGACACCCAAAAGTTAAATATTGTTTTTCTACGCGATAACGGTGTAGAAAATGTTCTGGAGCAGATCCTGCTCCCATCTCCAGGACCATTGCCAGAACCCCGGGTCTCCCCGGTCTTTGTCGTCCAACCGGTCCTGAATCTTCAGAGACGGGAGCCAGGTCATCTTCATCCCCGGGAAGGGGAACAACACCGGTTTTCCATCAGACCTGATCATACCAGGCCATCCTGGCAAGGGAGGGGGGCGCTCCCCCCACCCGGTGCCCGGGATCTCGTCAATCTGGTCCTGGTCTCCACCAGGTTATGGGGTTTCCTGGAGCGATCGGTCCCGGGTGAACGGTCAGGCAGACCTGCCTCGCCGAAAGGAGAGGCGTTAGAACCCCTCGTTCATGAGTCGTTCGAGTTCTGAACGTTTGATCCGCCACGCCCCCCCACACCTGACCGCCGGGATCCGCTCTTCCCTGATGAACTCTCTGATCCGGCCCGGGGTGAAGTTCAGGGCTGCAGCCACGTCTTCGACCGTAAGCATCGTCTCGCCCGTGGCGCGGCGATCGCTGCACCCGATCGTCTCCCAGTCCTCATCAGGCATCATGATGGTGATGACCGGCTCACCATCGTCCCCCGGGGAGACCGTGGCCTTGAAGGTGATGGTGGGGACGAGACCGTTCAGGTAGAGGCTTGCCTGGAACTCAAACTCCTCAGCGGTCGTCATGCTGGCTCTGTCCCTGAACGCATGAAGGGTATCCCATAAGTTCTCAGTAACGATCTCCTGGGGGATGTTGGGAAACGGCACCATCCTCTGCGCGGCCTGTGCCGAGACCGCAAGGGGAAAGGTGATGCCGATCTCCCTCCCCATCCTGGTGATCTCGATCAGGTCACCGTCGTCGATAGCATCCTGGCGTGTCTTCTGTTGCTGCTCGGGATCCACCAGCCCCCATACCTCAGCCGGCGTCCGCGATCTCACTCTTCTCGTCTCCATTGGTCGTATCTCTCCGGGGTGATCTTTCTGCTCTGCTATACCAACTATGAGGGATCCCATCATAATAAATTTTTCAAATATTTCGAGGTTTTTTCTGATTTCTTCCGCGTTAACGGCGTATTTTAGAAACCCCTTGAAGGAAATACTGCTATAACCCGGCAGGATGGCAGGTGCGGTTACCCGGGGGCGGGACCCCTGCTCAGAGGGAGAAGAAGCGAGAGGTATCCGCCCGGGAATACCGCATGCGAACCGGGATCCCGGGAAAGAACCCTCCGACAAACCCTATATAGCGGCAGGATAAATCCTGAACAGGAATACCTTCCATGACACCCACGCCCGGTGATGCCTACATAACCGTTCTCGGACGCTCAACATGGGCGCTGGTCAACGCGTACCATGCAGTCCTGCGGGAGAAGGGGTTGCGCCCCGAACAGGTCGTTGTCGTCACCGAAGAACCCTACGCAGAAGGCGCGCCGACCGCAGTCGCGGCGATCCGGATCGTCTCAGAGGGCTACGGGGTTACCCCCGCAATCACCGTCGAGGTCCTGCCTGAGGCCGACTTCGTGAAAGCCGGCGTGGCGATCAGGTCGCTTGCAGAGGATCTCATCGCCCGGGGGTTTCGCGTTGCGCTCGATATCACGTCAGGCAGGAAGGTCACGGTTGCGGGAGCGCTCATCGCGATCTCGGTTGCAGGTGTTCATATCCAGCATATCTACTATCTTGCCATGCAGAGTCTCGACGACGTTGCAAAACCATATATGATGATCCCCCACCAGATCCAGAACATCCGGGATCTCATGGAGGAGGCGGGAGGGAAGGCGTGAGAGATCTGATCATCAGGGAGGAAGAGGTACAGATCCTTCTCAACAGTCTCGACGAGGTTCGTATCTCATACCCGCTCTATGGGGATGACCTCATGGTCGCGCGCCCTGACGGGACGGGCTTCAGGCTTGATCAGCCTGTCACCCCGGAGACCTTCCAGGACTGGCTCTCGGGGTATGAGCCGATCGCCGGAGAACTTCCTTCCTACTCCGACTTCCAGGAATGCATGCTTGCAAGCGGCATCGTCAGCTACACGAATCAGGCCGCATTCGATGCGATGCTCGCCTCTTATGGGCAGCTGAAGAAGACTGTCTTCTTCGGCCTCGATACAAACCTCTTCTACCACTGCTTTGTGACAAACAACCCCGGGATCAGTCATGCCTTCTACCTGATCGTCGATACCGTCAGGGACGAGATCACCTATGCCATCAACCGCAAGTATCCAGCAAAGCAGATCGAGGAGATGGTGGCGTGTGCCCCCGACTACCAGGATTTCATCAGAGAACTTGAGAACAAACGGACGAAACGGTCCAGGAAAGCGGCATACCTCGCCCTGAAAGAGTACCGCTCCATCCGCGACCAGGCGACAGAGATTGCGGCTCCTGGCCCCCACTCGCATCTCTCGGAGGAGAACGACCGAAATATCGTCCGGGCGCTCAGGAAGTTTGAGGAGGAGCGGTATGCCCTCCCGGTCCTCCTGACCGCCGATAGTTACATGGCAGATCTCTGTGTTGCCGAAGGGCTCGAGTACTTCTACTTTGACCGCCCATATCAGGTACTGGTAGCAGCCTGCACGGCCCCGGCGTTGCGAAGACTGATCTTCAACCTGGCCGTCGTCTTCGGGTTCATCCGGTGCAACGGCATCACGGTCTTCGGGGAGTATGGGGGGAAGGGTGACGAACTGGACGAACTGAAGGTGCGTTTTAGCGACGATGAGGGGTATCGTGAATTTTTGAGGGATGTGAAGCTATGCAGAAACCTCGCAAAACTCGGCATCAAAAAATAGAGGCAGTCGTCTGTGACATGGACAACACCCTCTTCGATCTTATGGAAGCGAAGCAGGAGGCGTGCCGGTGTGTTGTCGACTACCTCGGGGTTGGCGACCCTGAAGCACTCTTTTTGCAGTTCCTCAACGGGAACTATGGGTTTGAGGACCACAGGAACATACGTGACTACATCAAGGCCCTCGGGGTCTACCAGCCTCAGACGTTCGAGGTCTGCTGCCGCACCTACGAAGAGGTGAAACTCGACCTCGTCGAGCCCTATCCGGGCGTGGAGGAGACGCTCCGGTGCCTGCAGGACGCCGGGATCAGGCTCGCGGTAGCCACCGACGCGGAATCAGTCCAGGCAGATCGCCGGCTCAGAAAGACCGGACTCATCGACTACTTTGCGGTTGTGGTGACCCCTGAGGTCTCGGGGAGACGGAAACCTGAGCCAGATTCCCTCCTCTACGCCCTCCAGCGACTCGATGCGGCGCCGCGGGAGGCGATGATGGTCGGGGACAGCCCGGGGCGTGATATCGCACCCGGACGGCACCTCGGTATGGTGACCGCGTTTGCCGCCTACGGCGACTGGCGCCAGAACAGAACGCCTGATGTCGCGGCCGATATCATCCTCGGGGAATTCTCCGACCTCCTGGATCACATCGGGATCCCCGACCTCCAGGACCATCGTCAGTGAAGCGGCGTCGGAGACTGTGACCCCGGCACGGGAAGGTCTGCGCCATGGATGACGAGGGGACGGTCGGCCTCCTCTGCCTTCGCAAGGATGATCGCTTTCCCGGCATCGGTCAGCGCGAAGACCGGTATTGATGTTCCTGCCTGCAGGAGCGCGGTCTTTGCCGCCGCTTCACGGATATGCTGCGATGCGCAGGCAGTGACCAGGTCGGCCGCACCGGCCATCAGGGCCGCATCCTCTGGTGATATCCCGGTCAGGTGGACGCCGACGATCACGGTCTCCGGGAACTGATCCCTGATAGCAACCGCCTCGGCGGCATCGGCGGTAGTCACGGCGACCCGCCGGTGCCCGAGGGTCACTGCCAGCTCGACCCCGGCGACCTGGTCGATGGCGGCGGTCTCCGGGTCGAGGACAACACCACCGCAGTCCTCGATCCGCGCGATCACCTCAGGAAATGGGCTTGTCTTCACGATCCCCGACATCCGCCCACCGATCCCCTGGATGAGGGCAGGATCCTTCGCAATCAGGGTCCCGGCCCCGTCGGAGACGATCACCACAGCGTCAACCAGATCGTTCCTGATGGCACAGCTCAGGAGTTCAGACGCCCCGAAGAGGACGAAATCAGGCCCTGCAAGGATCTCGCGCTCTGGCGTGCACATCCCGAAAGATTGTATCCGTGCCTCGATGTTCTTGCGTATCGCATCAGGTGTCATCTCCCTGACCGGTGAGGCAAACCGCCGCGCCAGCGGGCAGGCTTCGATCTGTGGTGTCCCGACCTCAACCACCTGGCCGTCCCTGACCACAACCCGGCACCTCCCGACAGCTTCTATGATATGTTCGTCCCGATCGCTCATGTCAATCCTATTCATTGTAGGCCGGAGCGGGGCATAATGCTGCCCCTCGAGCCCCCAGGGTAAACACTTATCTCATCAGCGCCTCCACGGAAATGGAGGCAATCAACCATGATACGCGTGCAAGCAGGGTCAGGGTGAGCAGACATGGGTCGGATCTGTAGCCCGTTCGTCGTTCTTGAGTGCAGTCAGGAATGCGGCTTCTCCCGGATCTATAATCAGCCTACCGAGGAGCAGAGCAGGGAAATCGCCGCGATGAAGGTCTGTCCTGCCTGTGGCGCCCCCATCCGCAGGAAACTCTTCTGACGGCGGAATGCCCATGCCCGCAGAGCGCTACTGGGAGATCGATCTCGCCCGGGGCGTCGCCGTCGTGACGATGATCGTCTTTCACTCTGCCTTTGACCTCAACTTCTTCGGCGTCCTGCCGCTGAACGTCTCCAGCGGGTTCCTCAGGATGCTCGCTTACCTGACCGCATCGACGTTCATCTTCATCGTCGGGGTCTCCTTCACCATCAGTTACGCCCGGGCGGTGCGGCGGCTGACGAGACGTGACCTTGCGCTCAAGTACATCAGGCGCGGTCTCTCGATATTCTCCCTGGGTCTTGTCATCACCGCCGTCACCTGGTTCTTTCTCCCCTCAGTCTACATCGTCTTCGGCATCCTGCACCTCATCGGGGTCGCGGTCCTGCTGGCACCGTTGTTTGTGCGGTTCGGCACAGCAAACCTTATTCTGGGCATTGTCTGCATCATCGCCGGCTCTGTCACAAACGCCATCACCGGTCCCTGGTATCTCCTCTGGCTCGGGATCCACCCGGCATCTTTCCAGACCCTGGATTATGTCCCGCTCCTCCCCTGGTTTGGACTCGTTCTCATTGGGATGGCCTGCGGGTTCTTCTTCTATCCAGATGGGCAACGAGGGTTTTCGATCAGGAGCGATGAACCAGGGTTCTCCCGGCCGTTCTCGTTCCTTGGCCGGCACTCGCTCTTCATCTACTTCCTGCACCAGCCTCTCATCCTTCTCCTGATCGCGGTCCTCGCGCCCGGAGCGGTGATGGGTTTCTGGTGAGGGGGTCAGGAAGCTGTCAGCAGGGGAAAACTCCGGCAAATACCCGGATCTTCCCCTGATTTCGATGGAGGAAGGGGGTTATGGGGGGCCAGATCCCTTTCCTGGTCTCGCTGTACCAGAATACTCCCTTGCGCGCCACCCATCCCCGCCGCGGCCGAGCCGCGCTTCACCGGTCCACAGGATGAATCCACTGGAGGGCACGAGTGTGCGTTCTTGCGACATGAGCGATCAGGAAAGCTATGGGCTGGATTCGCACACGACATCCCGGGACAGGACCGACCGAAAGCGAGGAATGCGGGCGTCCGGAGGCTGTGCCCCTCCCCTCACTCAGAGAAAGAGCGGGACATCCGCAAAGGCCCGGACATCAAAGACCCCCCGCTCGGTAACCCGCACCTCGGGGATGACGGTCAGGGCAAGGAACGAGAGGTACATGAAGGGATCCTCGATCGCTCCAAGCCGCCGGGCATGCTTCTGGAGCGCCTCCAGGCGCTGCGCGACCGCATCGAAGGGGAGGGTTGACATCAGCCCCGCACACTCTAGCGGGAGGACGGTCACGTCATCCCCTGAGACCACCGCAAGCCCACCCCCGAGCCTGACCACCTCCCTGATGGCGCCGATGATATCTGCGTCATCAACCCCGACCGCGACGATGTTGTGGGAGTCGTGAGAGACTGACCCGGCGATCGCTCCCTCCTGCAGGCCGAAACCCCGGACGAGTCCGACCCCGGATCCCCCCTCCCGGTAACGGTCGGTGACAACCGCTTTGAGAATGTCACGCTCGGTGTCCGGGATAGCGGTGGCATCCACCTGGCAGCGCAGATCGCAGGTGATGATCTGTCCAGGGATGATCCCGATCACCCGTGCCTCCCCCCTGCCGGTGATCTGGATGTCCCGGGGCTCTGGCATGCGGACACGCAGCGGGACCACAGGATAGGTCTGCGGGCGGTAGCCGGGATCGACCACCTCAACGCCGCGTTTGAACGTCCGCAGGACCTGGAACCGGTCGAGATCGTCGACGATGCAGAAATCGGCAAGCCTCCCGGGGGCGATGGCGCCCCGGTCATGGAGCCCGAACCTTCCGGCGGCAGAGAACGTGGCCATGAGGAGCGCCTGTTCAACCTCAAGCCCGCAGGCAACCGCCTTCCTGATACAGTCGTCGATGTGCCCCTCGCGAACGAGCATATCGGCGTGCCGGTCGTCGGTGGCAAAGCAGCACCGCGTCGCCGTGCAGGCATTCACGAGCGGGAGGAGATCGCGGAGGTTCTGCTCGGTCGAACCCTCGCGGATCATGATATACATCCCCCGGAGGAGTTTCTCCCTCCCCTCAGCAAACGTTGTGCACTCGTGGTCGCTCTGGACCCCGGCATAGATATAGGCATTGAGGTCCTTCCCGGAGAGGAGGGGGGCATGGCCGTCGATCAGATCAACGAGATCCATCTTTTCTATGAGGTCGGGATCCCCGGTGAGGACGCCAGGGACGTTCATCACCTCGCCAAGCCCGACGACCTCATCCCGGTCCTTGAACCGGGCCAGGTCACTGGCCGCGAGCCGGGCGCCGCCGGTATCAAGGGGTGTTGCCGGGACGCAGGAGGGGAGCATCACCAGGATATCGAGCGGTGTCCGGGCACCCTCGGCGAGCAGGTACTCGATTCCATGCGTCCCGCAGACGTTAGCGATCTCGTGGGGGTCGGCGATCACGGTCGTCGTGCCGTGCGCAAGGACCAGCCGGGCATACTCGGCCGGCGTCAGGAGCGAACTCTCGATGTGGACGTGGGCGTCGATCAGCCCGGGCACCACGTAGGTCCCCGCAAGGTCATACTCTTTCTCTCCTTGATACTCCCCGATGCCGATAACGTAGCCGTCCTTCACCGCAAAGTCAGCACGCTCCCAGGTGCACGCAAAGGGGTTGAAGACCTCTCCATCGAAGAAGACCGCGTCTGCTGGTTCAAGCCCCCGCGCCGCCGCCAGTCCAGTCCTGTTCAGAGGGCTACCTCCAGGTCACGGATAACAGATCCTCTCCGTTCGTCGCCAACGAAGATTGTCAGAAAGAGCCTGTACGAGCCGGGTTGCAGGTCCACCGGGACCGTGTACTCGTTCAGCCCGCGGTCGAGGTCGATGTACTGTGCCTGGCAGAAAACCTTGTTCTGTTCGAGCGAGCCCACCTCTATGATCGTAACCTGGAACACTGCTTTCTCAACCGGCTCGTCTCTGTTCTCCACTGCGATCTGCAGAGCATCGCCGTCGTAGATCACGTCCTGAAATGTTGTGGTGAGACACCCGGCAGCCCCGGTGAGAACAGCAAGCGCCAGTATCAGGAACGCCGCATGCTTCCTGGACATCTAACCAGTAGCGGGCCGAAATCCGGTTCACCCGGGCAATACCAGTGCGGGTCATGGATATCCTTCGGCACTACCCTATTCACCTCCATTCGATTCATTCAGAGTTCTGGCTGAAATTATTAATATATTGTGAAAGCGTGGGTCCCGCAAAAGCCGGGTTCTGTCAAAACCCCGTTTCAGGAGGATGTAGCCGCTTTCAGGACCCGGCGTTTGGCCATGCCGCATCACTGGCAGGGTGCTTCCCGGGTGGCAGGTCGCCGGCCTGGAGGAGGTCCTATTTGGGCAAACCTGCAGGGATGTGGTTGCATTCCCATTGATACCGGGGTGGTCCAGGCCGCGGCATACCCCCTGCACATTCCGCCACGGAGCATGGCCAGAACGCCCTCACCGTCCTGATCTCGAGAGAAAATCGGGGAGGTGCAGAGATAACAACCCCCGGGATCGTGACAATTTTTTAATATGCTGGATATATTATATATCTAAGAGAATGAGCGGGATCCACCACCATCCCCGGTTACACCAGATATTCCAGGAACTCCAGGAGAGGGGACTGATCAGTCACAGGAGGAGACTGGTAGAATGCCCATTCACGCCCTCCATACGCGGGTGCCCAACGCTCAACAGCATCCGCTACCGGCGTGCATTCTACGAAAGAACCCTCTCCCGGGCCAGCGACGACACCCTCAGGTTCGTCCTGCTCCACGAAGAGGGGCACATCAGGAGGGGATCTTCTCTGACCTCAGCCCTCCTGGTCCTCCCGGTTCTCCTCTACCTTCTTCTGCTCCGTAACCCCCTCTCCGATGTACCACTATCATCAGGGATTCTGCCACCCCTGCAGGCGGCGGCAGGCGGCTCTCTCACCCTGAAGGTTACCTCCGTCGCCCTCCTCCTGCTGGTTACCGCCCTCTCCTACCGCGCATATTACCGCCAGATGTATACCGAAGAGTTCACCGCCGACCGGTATGCGGCAGAGGTGATGCGACGCTGCTACCAGATCAGAGACCCCGGCACCCTCCTCCAGAACCTCTTCTCCGACCTGAAGGGCGGGATGGCAGCCTCACGCTGCCTCCCTCATGACGGCCTCGCGCGGGTCTTCCCGGGACTTCTTCGCGCAGAACACGATTACCGGCCGTCCATCTCTGAGCGGGTGCAGAGGATCAGCGAGGCAGTCGGCGCGATGGGCGGCAGAAGGGCTGGCGGCTCTGTAGCAGCCCCGGGAGAGGCGAATCCTGCTGCGGACCACCTGGTTCTGAGCAGACCCCGCTGACACAGCCCTTCTCTCGCATGGGGAGACCTCGTGTTCGCGATGCAGAAGTGATGGCACCACTCCTGCTCAATGATATCCTCGTGGGTGACTGAGGGCTGAAAAATGACGTTTAATTGACCATAGAGACGTATAAATCCTCTAAAATGGGGTATCTGTACCGTATTAGTCGTGGCATTATAAAAATAGGTTTAATAGAGCCTATTGCAAATAGAAGTTGTTGAGGGGTGCTGGTTATTACAGTTGTTGTCTTCGCCCACCACAAAGGTGGCACAGGTAAAACGACGTCGTGCCTCAATGTAGCAGGGTTCCTCCAGAAAGACGGAGAGAACGTCCTGGTAGTGGACTGCGACCCGCAGGCCAACGCCACCACAGGGCTGGGGGTCGACCCCTCGGCTCTCGAGTTGAGCATGTACGATCTCTTCATGAGCGTTTTTGAGGGGTTTCCAGACGTAACGATCGATGATATCATTGTCCCTACCGCATCAGGGATCAACCTGGCTCCAGCAACCCTGGACCTTGTGGGGGTTGAACCCTACCTGTACTGTATCGAGGATAGGGCGAAGGTGTTGAAGATGGCGCTTGACCCGGTTCGAGAGACCTACGACTTCATCCTGATCGACACCCCCCCGAGCATGGGGCAGTTTGTCATCAACGGTCTCGTCGCCGCGGACCATACCATCGTCACTCTCGACCCCGGTACCTTTGCCCTCAAAGGCATGGAAGCACTTTCGACGGTCTTTGACGATATCCAGGAGATGCTTGGGGAGAACGTCACCGCAGAGTTTGCTATCCTGACCCGGTGGAAGGATGCAGACAACGGGGCATCCGCAACAGGGGGCTTCACCGGTTTTCTGAAACGGATCTTCTCCCCCGGCCCCTCCGCTGAAGAGATGAAGGAGAGGGAGCGGTTGAAGGCGTTTGAGAACGAGGTCAAGGGCGTGTTCAAACAGGTATTCATTGTTCCCTACTCTCCTGTAATTGGCGAGACACAGCAACAGGGAGTTCCGATCTCCCACTACGCACCCGAGAGTAATGCCGGAAAGCTATACCGGGAGATAACGACTGCAGTTCAAAAACTGAACGAGAAGCATGAAGTGGATGTGTAATCGATGATCGAAAAACCAGGAAGAAAAGCGCTATTTACCGGGCCGGTTGTGCCGGGTGGATCAGAACAAGGTCAGGGGGGCATGGTGTTGCCCGCAGCGATCGAGGCGGCACTCCAGGCAGGGATAGCAGGAGATGACTCCGCAACGATCGACCTCACCGCCATTCCAGAGGACTTCAGGTCCCTGGCCACCGCGATCAATACCTTGCTCAAGAAGAAATCTGAGGAGAAACGGGACCTTCAAAGCAGGCTCAAAGAGGCAGGGGTCCTCAGGCAGCGGTCTGAGACGATCATCCAGGAGAATCCGATACCCATCCTGGTTGTCGATACCAATTTCAAGATAACCATGGCAAACACCGCATATGCCGAGATGAGCGGGATCCCGGCAGGACAGGTCCTCGGTCGAAGCCTGCGAGACTTCAGGGTGGTATCCCAGAAGGGTTCTGGGCTCAAGCAGCTGATTCAGGAGAAGAAACGGGTGCATGGAGAGGTCGTTGTTGAACTTCCTTCTGGAACCCGCATACTTGAGCAGTATGGCATCCCGCTTCTCGGTGAGGAGCATGCGATCGAGAGCATTCTCATCGTCTATATCGACGTCACTGAAAAACGGAAAGAGGAAGCCGAGATCAAGCGGATGCAGCATCGCATCGAAATGATGATCAAGCAGAACCCGCTTGCCATCGCGACCCTCCGTCCAGATAGAAGTCGGATCGATGTCAACGACGAGTATGTTCGGATGTGGCGGGGGACCCGGGAAGAGACCCTGGCAAAGAAACTCTACGACTACGATATTACCATCCTGGACGGTGAGCACTTCTACGCCTGCTACGAGACCAAGAAACTGGCACGGACTGATGTCATGGTCAAGTGGCCTGACGGCGTGAAGAAATACCTCACCCTCAACGCGATCCCCATCCTTGACAAGGATGGGGAGATCGAGATGGCCTTCTACGTCTGGAATGACTGGACCGAACAGCGGGAGAGAGAAGATCAGATCAGGTCCCTGATGGAGGCCTCAAAGCGGGAGAGCGAGAGACTGGCAAAGAGCGCCGAAGAACTGGGAAGTGCGCTTTCTGCCATGGCAAAAGGCGATCTGACCGCGTTTGTCGATATAGGGGATGATGACCCGCT
>CAZYWX010000008.1:0-4261 GCA_964651285.1 uncultured Methanoculleus sp. | reverse complement strand
CCATGGCAAAAGGCGATCTGACCGCGTTTGTCGATATAGGGGATGATGACCCGCTCCAGGAGGTCAAGAACGATTACAATGTCTCACTGACCGCCATGAGATCGTTCCTTGCTGAGGTAGCAAAGGCAGCTCAGCAGGTCGATATGACGACAAAGGAGGTCAGCAAGAGTACTGACGAGATCATCCGTGCCACAGAACAGGTCGCCATCTCGACACAGCAGACGTCAGAGGGTGCGCGGAAGCAGCTTGAGAAGAACCAGGAGGTCGGGAAGAACATCAACGACCTCTCGGCATCGATCGAGGAGATCGCAAGCACATCACAGGAGGTCATGGAACATGCCACAAAGGCAACGGAAGAAGGGAACGAAGCGGCCTCCCTTGGTGAGATTGCAACAAAGAAGATGCGTCTCGTTGAGGAGATCTCGCAGCAGACCGTAAGCGAGATCAACACCCTCAATAGCCAGATGCGCGAGATCAACAACATCGTCAAGCTGATCACCGATATCGCCAACCAGACCAATCTTCTCGCGCTGAACGCCGCGATCGAAGCTGCTCGTGCTGGTGAGCACGGGCGCGGATTTGCTGTGGTTGCAGGCGAGATCAGGAACCTCGCCGGTGAATCCAAACAGGCGAGCCAGGATATTGAAGACCTGATCAGGACGATTCAGGCCAGCACCGAGAAGACCGCAGGCTCCATGCAGTCGTCCCATCAGGAGATCCAGACAGGTATTGAGAGTGTCAACAAGGTCATCGAGGGCTTAAACCGGATCGTCAACAGGGTGGAAGTGGTCACCCACGGCATCACCGAGATCACAAAGGCCACCGAAGATCAGGCAGGTTCCACCAACGACGTCATGCAGCAGATGGATGAGTCCACCCATATGACCAAAGAGAACCTGAACCGCGCCGAAGACATGGCGGCACTCGCCGAAGAGGTCAGTGCATCGACCCAGGAGGTCGGCAGCGCATCGCATGAACTGGCAGATATGGTTGATCAGCTCGAGAAGCTGATGCTGAAATTCAAGTTCAACTAGGAGAGACGATGGCAGCATCCATAGATGTAGTAGAGTTCCAGCTCGGGGAAGAACACTACGCACTGGATATCCAGATAGCACGGGAGATTGTGGAGATGATGCCTATCACTCCCCTCCCCCGTGCTCCAGAGTATCTGTCCGGCATCATCAACCTCCGGGGCGAGATCACGAACATCATCGACCTTCAAAGCTTTCTTGGGCTTCCCGGGTCCGAGGGGACTGAGAGCAAGAAGATCGTCGTGCTGATGCCTGACGCAACAGGCGGGTCCAACGTAGGGGTCATCGTCGATGATGTCCATAGCGTCATCCAGGTCCGTGAGGAGGACGTTGAGCGCATCGGCGATGGCGTTGCATCGTCGATCAGCGGTTATGTCAAAGGGATCATCAAAATACGCGATGAGGATGACAGGAAAGCCAGAAACCTCATCATCTGGCTCGATGTCCAGAGAGTTATCAGCGACCTCGCAGGTTACCAGACCTCTCAATAGAGAGACCACAAGAGACTACGACTCATGGATGGGTTTCGATCACTCCAGAGAAGCATCGAGAGGCTGGCCCAGATCAAGTGCTCAAACTATAAGGAGGACTATATCAAGCGGCGTATTCTCTCCAGGATGCGCCTGACCGGCAACGAAGACTATGGGGCATACCATAAGTACCTCCTCGCCAACCCCCAGGAGGTTGACCTGCTCCGCAACGCCCTCACGATCAACGTCACCAAATTTTTCCGGGACCCCGAAGTCTTCGAGGTGGTGCGCCGGGAGATACTGCCTGACCTTGCTCGCAGCAGAAAAAATATCAGGATCTGGTGTGCCGGTTGCGCCACAGGCGAAGAACCCTACTCGATCGCAATTCTTGCAGACGAACTGACGGCACTCCACAAGGACGTCAATGTAACGATATATGCAACAGATATCGATACCAGAGCGCTGCAGAAGGCCATGACTGGGGTCTATGACAGGAAGTCGCTCGAGAACGTGAGCAGATCCCGGCTCAGGAGACACTTCATCAGCCGCGATGACGGCAGGTTTGAGGTCCGCCCCCAGCTCAAGGAGTTCGTCAGGTTCAGACAGCATGACCTGATGTCAGGCGTTCCTATCACCCGCTACCTCGACATCATCACCTGCCGGAACGTCACCATCTATTTCACTGAGGAGCAGAAGAACGAACTTGCGCACCTCTTCCACTCCGCGCTTGTCACCGACGGCTACTACATCATGGGAAAGACCGAGTACCTGGGTAGAGAGGTGGAGCATCTCTTTACACCCTACGATCTTGCTCAGAAGATACTGCAGAAGGTCCCGTGACCGGGGCGGGTCGATCGACCGATACAGACCAGGTCTCATCTTCTGAGACCGCCCCTCCGGATCCCGGGAAGAAATCGGGGGAGGGGAAACGACCCCCTCTCTCCAGAATGTCACCAGCCACTCTCCTGGACGCTTGCTGCACCAACCACACCCTCAGCTCTTCTCGTTCGACAGGTCCCGGGGCACGACCACCAGGGCGGCGCACGTGCTTGGGAAACCATCCCACCCCGGGAGCCGCAGCGGTGCTCGGGGTGCGGCGGCATGCATGGCACGAAGACACAGATTAGGTCCACGTCTTCCCCGCAATTGTGGCCTCGTTCTGGACCGCAACCAGAACGCGGGCGATCAACATACCGACGAAATCGGGGCTTGCAACCTCGCGAGCCTAAAAAAGGCTCTGGATGCTCTCGACGAGAAGAGACCACCGACGGCCAGAACCCCTGAGTTCTGGCTCGTTCTCACTGAGACGGGAGATCTCGAGCACGAACGTTTTCTAGTCCTGGTGACGCTTCATCTCGGTGAGCAACAGGTGGAGATTCAGTCCGACGACGACGATAACGAGCGTAAGACTGATCCAGCGCTGGCTGTCGTTCTGCGTTGTGATGAAGACTGCGACAAGGAGCGCTACAAAGGAGAGCAGATAAAACACAATCCATGTACGGACCTCAGGAATCTCCATACTTCTTACAAGGACAGTGGTCCTGCGCTCATATTAATTATTCCGAAAAAACCCCTGGAATAACTAACGAGAATTTCAAAAAAAAGAGATTTCCTGGAGCTGAAACGGGTGCGGGGGTTGCGAAACGTCCAGGACACGACATATAATTCGAAGGTCTTTTCACCCTGCGCATCCTCATACCTCTGTGGATAAACGAGACCTCCTCAGCATCGTTGCTGCTCTGATCGTCGTCTCTGTGGTGGCAGTGATCTTTCAGTCCCCTCCAGAGGAACCACTGGCTGAAGGCCCGGGAGATGTCCTGCCCGGGGTAGAGGCGACGCCCTCGCCATCCATCATCCCCTCTCCTGCACCGACGCCCTTACCCTCCCCCACACCACTGCCTGAACCAACCAGGATCCACTACACGACTGCTATCTGGGACTATCCTTGCTGCTATCTCCCGGATAATCTTACGTATTATGGAGGCTCAGATCCCCTATGGAAGAGTTCAGTCATCATCCCGTTTGCGTATATCGAGGAGGAAAGAGGAGGTATCACCGAGGTGTTCCACGTACCCTACGCGGTATGGCGGCTGAACTGCAGTGTCTCTGCAACGATACGGCCCGAAGCAGCGCACTTCAGGATGGCGCTGGTCGATCTGGCGAGCGGGAACATTGTAAAAGGCGCTGAACTACGTTACCCGGGAACGATCATCAAAAACGTCCAGAGAGGCGGTAAAGATTTCTATCTTATCGTTAGTGTGCAAGAGGTCGACTCCTACCGTATCACCCTGGAAACGCTCCCGGAGTATCTCTGCATTCAGCCATCCTGAACCTGCATCCAAGGTCATCCCAGGATTCCAGATCCTGACAGGCCAGCCGCATGCGCACGGCACGGGAACGGCGATTCTGGTGGATCCGATACAGCATCGAGATGCTGCTGTTCTCCTGGTCGCTCACACCGGGTGTGGGAAACAGGAATCCACGATGGGGGATCATCAGGGTCTCCATCCTGGACAATCCCTGATTCATGCTTCCTGCGATGCGATGTATCTCCATTCG
This sequence comes from uncultured Methanoculleus sp., assembly GCA_964651285.1. Lineage (GTDB taxonomy): Archaea > Halobacteriota > Methanomicrobia > Methanomicrobiales > Methanoculleaceae > Methanoculleus. Next base: position 201 of record CAZYWX010000008.1, on the reverse strand, counting down.
CTCTTCAACCGCCCAATCAAGTCATACCCCCTCCACGGGGACACGGGTTGGAGAGGTCGCGGACAGACAACCCCATCATGAGACCCGCAAGCCCGGCCGATCCGGGCCCGAGGCCGCTATCGCGTCTGGGTGGTGGGGAGAGGGGAGATGGGGTCTAGTGCATTGATGCCAAATTAACCGACTCTATCGGGTCTTCGTCCC
>CAZYWX010000007.1:0-23579 GCA_964651285.1 uncultured Methanoculleus sp. | reverse complement strand
GAGACGAACTGTCTGGACAATAGGATTGTTTCCTGAAACACTTGATGATAAGTAGATTGATCATAAGAATGAGGTTATCCCAGAACTCCTCTGCCGGGAGGGGGCGATACCCGGGGTATAGGCAGCCGTTCCGATTTCTGCACCCAGGATGTGTCGAATCGCCGTTCCCCTGCGTGAAGGTGCTCTGACCCCCCGGGGATCATCGATCGCCAGAGACTTTTGGGATGTGCTCCTGGAGTAAGTTCTTCACGATGCTCGATTACAAATGCCGGAAGCACGGGAAGACTCTGCTCAGGATCGGGAGATTCGATCCCTCCTCGAAAAATCTGTAATCGATGCGGGTATCTCAACCGGGATCTAAAACTCTCGCATCGGGAGTGGGTCTGTCTGGATTGCGGTACTCATCATGACCGTGACATCAACGCGGCGATCAATAGCAAGACGTTCGCCCTACAAGACCAGAATCTTGTTTGGGGTAGCAGGTGTGGAACGCACCGTCGAGCCTATGGACTCGCTCCCGATGGAGAGGGGGATGATAGCCGGGAAGCCACGCCCAACAGGTGTGGGGTAGTTCACGCAGAAAGCAGGCAGAAGGCCCCTGGTTGGGGTCAGGGTCAGTCACCCCATCGCAGGTTCCGGGGAGTCATGAGTGATCTTTATGGAGAGTAACAGTAATTACTGTTATACTATAACGAAGGTGCCGATCAGGAGGAATTTGATGAAATCAGATATTGAGGTTATCAAAGAGGGGGTGACAGAAATAAGGAATATGCTTGACGAACTGATGCGCCAGCATGAAACCATTGGAATGATGAAATTATCTGAGCGTTCCCTGCAAGAATTCCTCGAGAACGAACCAGATATCTATACCCTCGATGATGCGAAGGTCGTGTACCTGTGAAAGGAAAGATTGTCCTCATTCCGTTTCCCTTTACCGATATCTGACATCATCAAAGTTTCGTCCTGCCCTCGTCCTCTACCAGGGGAAATATGATCTCATTCTCGCGTTTATCTCATCTCAAACCCGACCTCAAACAACTGAAACGGAGATCCATATCCGGAAGGATATGCCAGGATTTGAAAACTCGGGGTTAAAGGTGGATTCAGTGATCAGATTGGACAAAATAGCTACTGTTTTGAAGGATCTGGTTATCGCAGAACTTGGCGAGCTTGATACACACTACAGAGAGTGTCAACAAGAAACTCTGTGCATTGTTTCAAATTTGATTTCCAAACCGATTAAAATAGTACACTTCATAGTGCTGTGTTGCATAAATCTGGTCCATCGACCCCAACAGAAGATGCCGGCCGTCCCCTCCGCCCCTTCATGCCACGAAACAACCGTTGGGGACGCCCGTATCCCGGTACTCGGGACTGGAGTCTATAGAATGAGCTCCTGACCAAGCGCGGCGAGTTTTACCTTTCTTTGGACTTTGTCGACCCGTGGGATGCCCCGCTCGCCCAGATGAACGCTGGCAAGCGTGGTCGACCGTTTCAGTATCCTGAGGCATTGCGTGGATGGACCGCATCCACGTCTTCCTGCAGATGCCCTACCGCCAGATGGAGGGATTTGTTCGGAGACTCGCGGCATTCATCCCCTCTCTCCGGGTAGCCGATTATACCACCCTTTTCCCCCCGGATCCAGCGTCTCGATCTCTCGTTGCCGGTTGTTCCCGGGCTCCTCACATGCCGCGACGCGACGCATTCGACCGGGTCGCCCTATCGGGCTGAATGTGTTCGAGACCGAAACCGACGGGGTGGCTATCCGATGTGGTCGCGGATAGTCACGTATGGAATGCGGTGGTGGAAGGTCGAAGGGTTCTTCTCCGGCTTCAAACGGATCTTCGGTGAAGGAGTACAGGCGACATCTCAGGAGGGGATGTTTCGTGAGACCCGGATGAAGGTGAACTGCTAGAAGAGAATGCTGGCTCTAGCAGGAGGACAATCATCATAGGGATTATGCAACACAGCAGTTAATCGTCGACATCAACGGACAGAACGGTAAACTGAGCGATGTTGTTCTCGTTATCCCTACCAGCTCGACAGTACAATCATCGACGCTACGATGCAGACCTGTGTACATTCATCGAGCTGCAGTCTGGTGCAACGATTCCTGATGGTGAACCTGAAGCGATATCCGGCAGGGGTCTTGCCCGGCTAAGGGGGCAACTATCGGATCAAGAATCGAATTCCGTTGAACTCTTGATCATTCTGTAGCTCAGCAAATCCCCGATCAAATGTATACAGGTCTCGGGCAGAGAATTCTTTAGCGGTAAGGGCGTGTTGGATGTCGTAATGCCCAACACCCCGGTATCGATATCTCGGAGAGTTGTTCCCCCTACCAGAGTACGTGGAAATATCTCCAAAGGAGGATGTAAATATCGAATATGTCGTCTTAAACCATGTATCTACGGATTCTTGAGAATTTACCAATGCAACTCTGTGCTCCCGTACGAGCCGGGAGAGGCCACTAATGAACAAATTTGTCTTTTCCTGAATTCTTCTCTTGATCTCCTCCTTTTTATCATCATCGAGGTCGGTATACGGCTCTGTTTCAGTAATCCGTTTTCGGATTACTTCGAGTACTTCCAACAGGACGAGGTGGGAAACAAGAATAACGTCGTCATCTTTTTTGATCTGATCGATCAACTGTTGAACCTGTTGCGCTCTATTTTTGTGGTTCTCCTGGAGGATGTACGAAACCCAGAGGGAACTGTCAAAATAGACCCGCCTGGTTCCCATCACTTTCCTCGTACGGAGTTGACCAACTCAACAGAATCGACAGTATCGTCAGAATATTCAATCAATAGACCCTTTAGTGCATCAAAAGGGTCCTGTTCTGTTGGTTTACCCGGTGTCCGGGTGATACCTGATACCTCTTCGAGTTGTTTCAGGTTGTTATCGCTGATTTCCCACAAATCATCGATAACCGGCTCTTTGACGAACGGTTCCTCGAGAGCTGAGAGCCTCGCCTCCAAGGCGGCATGGGATTCGCTCAGGTCCCGAACCATCTCGCGCAATTCTCGTATTTCCTGACGCAACTCACTCATCGAAGGAGCCGTAGTATCGATGCAAGGGTCGATAGACCATTCCCGTGTCATTTTAGCAGCAACTCTTTCGTCCAGGAAGATGTTCTGGGCAGATAGTCCCCTCGATCCCCAGGTTTCTTCCCCTGATTGCGGTCTCTCGGTACCGAAGATACGATCTCTGTCTCCCCGCTTGTCCAGAGCATCCCATTTTTTTGCAGGGTGAGTAACGGTCATAGCAAGACTTCCCTAATAATACTTATCCCCGGCCCTCAATTTTGCCTGCCGTTGCATCTTTGTTGGCGCGGATTTCACGCGGGTAATCTGAAATTTTGTGGCGATGGAACGGATATCCCGCAGAGCCTGATAAAGGGCATTTTTATCCTCAGCACGGTATGTATCTGTGACTACCTGCATCTTTGCAGCCAGTTGTTCGTTTGTGGGCCTGACTTCCTCTGTTTCCAAATCTTCTGCTAAAGGCCCTACCTGTGAAAACACTCCCTCCAGTACCTCACTTACCAGAATCCCATCGTCGTAATCCAAGAGTGTTGAGAAGAGCGTGAGGTTTGCAGAAGCTACAAATGCACCTTTATAGTTTCCTTGCCCGACCATCCGGGCAATCTCCTCGAAACCCTCGTTATATACATTAAATATCTCCCTCATATCCCGCTTTCCCCTCAAAAACCCGATCGTTACGACAAATCTTGATACCCAATTGGTTGTGTTTGTGTTAACCCGATATATATGAATTGGCAAATGTGCATAGTATATAACCTCTTGAATTCCTCCTGGAATGGACCCAACCGCAATGCAATCCCTACCCGCGCCAGGAAAAATTCACTCCAATCTTCGCAGTGACGGGTAGCCGGGGGATCCGTTCCTCAGGTACTCGAATGCTCATCCTCCAGGTCCGTACCAGAACCCGGGACGACAGAAATCCCGGTCCAATTCAGAAACCCACCACTCAACGTAAACTCTTCATGTGCTCCAATCGTCACCGGCGGGGCCGGCCCGGGCCCGGAGCCCCTTCGGAGACACTCGCATTGCGATCTTGATCGCCACCGAAACATGGGGGAAAGTCTCTGTCCGCACTGCCTGCGGAGAGATACTTACCCTTCGATGTGATCGCCGCCGGGCCAGAGCGGTGGAGGGGGGAGGGGGTCCCGGAGCATCGCCCGGACCAGGTCCCGGTACTGGTTCACGACCGGAAGGTCGTCCTGGAGCACCCCGGAGACCTCGTCCAGGTTCAGCCAAGGGTGGACCAGAACATTCCGAAAGCCCGGCGAGGTCTCGAGAGCCGGTCATGGTCGTCAGAGATCCCGGACCGGAAGAGAAGAACCGGCAGACGCCACGACCGGAGGGAGGGTGGTCTGCTGGCTGAGGGTTCCCGCAAACCCTCTCGATTGAGGGGGTCGCAGGTTGGTGGGCGGCTTAGATAGCAGAAATGGAGAGCAAAATAGAGAGACTGCAATTCACTCAGGCACACAGATCGCCTGCAGGAACCCATCACACCAACTCTCCTACGCCGTGCAACCATCCTCCCGCATTACCGATCTCCGGCCATCCCGTTCAGCGATCATTACTGCCTGCCGAAGCAGGGAGAAACCAAGACGGATGTTGCCACGTTCCATTGTCCGCTCCACCACCAGGGCGAATGCCTCATCCGACAGTACGCCAGGGGAGAGCCCCTGTTGCACCCGGTCCCGGAGGATCCCGTGGATCTCGTCGACACAGAATGGCGAAAAAATGATCTCGGTCGGGTGGAAGACCGAAAAGGTGGACGCCTCCAGAGCGGCACCCGGCATTGGCTGCATGTCGCCAGTACCGACCTCCTCACCTCCTACGGGTGCCATCGGAACCGAGGAGCGCAAGCAACCGATGCCATGGGAATCCTGCCCGCATTCGATCCATGACTTCTGGGCGCCATACTTCAGGTCTACCAGTGATCATGCTCTCTGTAACGCCCACCTCCTGCGCGAACTCCGGGGGATCTCGGAGAACTACAACCATCAGTGGAGCGAAGCTCTGAGCAACCTCCTCATCGAGATAAAAGCCGCGGTGGATGGCGCAAAAGAAGAGAAGACAATTCTTGCGCCGGAGAGGATCGCTGCCTTTGAAGAACAGTATCAGAAGATTCTCAAAGCAGCGGAGGAGGAAACGAAAATCTCCGAGACCCCGGGGGGACAGGGAAAGCATGGGAGAAAGAAACAGTCGAAAGCAAAGAATCTCCGGGATCGTTGTCGCAACTACCAGGAAGAGATCCTGGCATTCATGAAGGATTTCACCATCCCCTTCACCAACAATCAGGCCGAGAGAGACCTTCGGATGATGAAACAGAAGATCTCCGGAGTATTCTGGGGTGAGGAGGGGGCTATGAATTTCTGCAGGGTCAAGAGGATTCATATCGACGATCAAGAAGCATGATCGCCCGGTGCTGTCGGAACTGAGAAGAATGTTTGTGGGAACACCCTTCATGCCGACGGCGGCTCATCGGGTGCCCTGAATAGTTACGTAACGTCTTTAATGGCTGTGGCCCGATATCATCCAGTATGGTGTTCTCCCCCGTAGAGATCATCCTCATCCTGGTCATCGGGACCGGTGCAGGCGTGATGGTTGGCATAATGGGGGGCAGCGGGGTTATGGTGGTGGTGCCCATGCTGACACTCCTGCTCGCGTTCCCGGTCCACACCGCCATCGGCACCAGCCTGCTCATCGATGTCATCGCCACGGTGGTCACCGCCTCCATCTACCACCGGCACCAGAACGTCTACATCAGGCCCGGGCTCTGGATAGCCCTCGGCTCGGTCGGCGGAGCTCTTGCGGGGAGCAGATTTGCCGACATGATACCCCCGTTTGGCATGGCCAATCTCTTTGGGCTGATGCTCATCCCCACCGGAGTGATCCTATGGGTCAGGGGTATCGGGTATGCCGGCCGCGATCTTCAGGACAGCGATCCTGGTGACGCGCCCAGGCTTCCCGTGCAGACCAGAGGGCAGCAGCTGACCGCTCTTGGCCTCGGGGTATTTGTCGGCATCATGTGCGGCCTCTTCGGGGCCGGGGGCGGGGGGATGATCCTCCTGATTCTCATCTTCATCCTCCACTACCCCGTCCATCTGGCGGTCGGCACATCATCCTTCATCATGATGATAACCGCTGCTTCAGGAACCGCGGGATATATCCTGCATGAGCATATCGATATCCACGCTGCCCTGATCGCCAGCGTGCCCACCGTGCTTGCCGCCGGTCTTGGAGCAGCGATAGCCAATCGGGTCGGTGAGAAGACCCTCGGGCGTATCATCGGCGTTCTCCTGACCACCCTCGGCGTGGCCATGATCGCCACTCAATACCTGGCCGGTTAGTACGCCCCCTGCGGCACGCAAGGGGGGGTTCTTCCCGCTCGCACCGGCGACGAGCCCCGCGGTCATCTCGCGCCTGGAGCCGTGTCGCCGGGATATCCACCGGTGCCTACCCTCGATCGGTTTGCCGCCATGGCAGAAAGGGTTCTTCCCCGGGAATGCGGTGAAGTGTAGCGGTATTGAAGCGAGCCATCCAGACCCGGAGGTCTTTCTGCCGGCTGAGGGCTCTCTGTAGCACATCCAAAGGTAATTGTCCCCGTCCACTCTAGTTTCCGGAGTTGATCCGTTCAACGTGTGAGCTATCAGATGCCCTGGAGGTCTGGCACGATACAGAGAGGCCGGACCAGCAAGGTTTAAGAACCGGGGCATGCTACTTGCTCGCCGGTGCATGAAGTTATGGATCTCGAAGGTTACCGTTCTATTTTATCAAACGCCATCGATAGAGAGCTTGAGGCCTAGTACCTTCTACCGCACACTTCAGGAGAAGGTCAGGGACGAGAACCTCAAAACCCTCCTCGACGAACTTGCCGGAGAGGAGATCAAACACAGGAAGACCCTCGAGACCTTCCTCCTGAATGAGCCCGGGGAACTCGGGTTTAACACAGAGCGAGACTCCAAGGTCGCCGACACCCTGGAGACCCCGCCGCTCTCGGCCGACTTAAAAACCGATCGATGGCCTGGTCATCGCGATCCGGAAAGAGCTCGACGCGATGCAGATGTACACCCGGCTTGCTGCCCTGGGCGATGATCCTGAGCAGCGGAAACTCTTTGAGCGTCTCGCCGCGATGGAGCGCGGTCACAAGACGCGCCTCGAGGATATCTACACCGTCCACCTTGCGCTGGATCCCTTCATCGCGGCCGGCAGGCAGGCAGGCAGGATCGGTGCGGCCGCCCTCGCGGGTGAAGGCGGGCGCATCGTTGCCCGGTCTGAGGATACCGACCGGCACAACGCTCTCGACCGGGTCATCGGCTACGGGTTGCGCACCTCTCTCAACTTCTCCCGGACGTTTGCCATCAGCACCGGGCGCATCACCTCTGAGATGGCCAGAAGGTGCCTGGTCGCCAACATTCCGGCGATCATCACCACCGGAGCCCCGACCGTCCTTGCCGTGGAGATTGCGGGGAAGACCGGGCTCTGCATCGTCGGGTCTGCCGGCAAGCAAAACAGAAATCGACATGACTAATACCCGCCCCGCCAACAATCTCTGAAGGGAATTATGCGGATGCATGCGATCCTCCAACAGGACCCGGCGATCTGGCGGCTCTTCACCGGTGCGGAGGAGTACAATGGAGCATTCCGGGATGGCTACGACCGGTTTCCCCACTACATGAGCACTCACCGGGAGCCCTTTGAACCCCAAGCCTCGCGCTACCTTGTCGAGCAGGGCTACCGCCCCGAGTATCCTGACGGCCAGCCGTTCGCCGTCTGCCTCACCCACGATATCGATGCGGTCTACCGCTCCGTGCTCTTCAAGGGGTATGCGACCCTCGCCGCCCTGAAGAACGGGGACACGTTGAAAACTCACGATACGCGAGAAAGGCGCTGACAGGAAGTGACATTTGATGAGGTATAGACCTTGGTATCACCACATTTGGATTCCAACAAGGCAGATAGTGTTAAGCAAGTATTTGATTAAACCTCACGGACCACAAAGGCATTATCTCATCTTGTAAGTCTCGAGATTAATCGCAATTTCCTAATGACCTTACACGTGATCTCCATGAAATACAAAGTATTTATAGGCCTAACAGAGATTGCTGGTTATTACAGTAATTTAAAAAAAGGGTTTCAGGATATTGGCGTTGAGTGCACCTTTATCGACCTCTCTTCTCACCCTTTTCAATACGGTGGAGACGATGAGACTAATATTTTTGTAAGGATGTATAAATGGAACCAAAATCAGGCAATAAAATACGATCACAAAATTTTAAAGGCTCCGTTCTTCATATTGAGTCATGTCCTGAAGATTCCCATCTTTATTTGGGCTCTGTGTTATTATAATATATTTATTTTTGGGTTCGGAAAATCTTTCTTTAATTGTTTAGACCTCCCCATATTGAAATTTTTCAATAAAAAATAGCTTTCGTTTTTAACGGATCTGATGGTCGACCGCCCTATATTAACGGTGCTCGACACAGCCTTGCATTAGGAGACTATAAAAATTTATCCCATAAGATGAAGTCAAACATCATTGCTATAGAAAAATATGCTGATGCAATTATTACTCAACCTGCAATTTCGCATTTCCATAAGAAAAAAGTTGGAAATTTCATTGCAATCGGTCATCCATTTACATCCATTACCCCCGATGACTGCACACATAACAATACAAGCAGAGAAATAACAATCCTTCATTCACCATCCGACCCAATTGGCAAGGGTTCTGCCCATATAAGAGCAGCAATCGCAGACTTAAAGAAGAGAGGGTATAATATCAACTTCATTGAGATAACCGGAAAACCACATCAAGAAGTCATTGAGAATCTTCAAAGATGTGACTTTATAGTTGATCAGGTTTATTCTGACCTACCCATGCCAGGTTTTGCTACAGAAGCGGCATGGTTTGGAAAACCTGCTGTGATCGGTGGTTATTATAAAAATTATATCCACAATGATTGTCTCCCAGAGCACATCCCACCAAGTCTTTACTGTCACCCTGATGAAATTACTTCAGCAATAGAACGACTGATTGTGGATAAAGAATATCGGTTGGAACTTGGTAGGAGAGCACAGGAATTTGTTAGAACACAGTGCACTCCCGAGCAGGTAGCACGGCGTTATTTACAGATCATCGAGGGAACCATTCCTGAGGAGTATATGTTCGATCCCAATACTATCCGTTATGTTCAGGGATACGGCATGCCAGAATCCCAAAGCAAAGAAATCATTCGTAATATGATCGAACATTACGGCATAGAATCCCTCTGCCTCTCAGATAAGCCAGAACTCGAGCAGCGGTTCAGGGAATATGCATATGACATTCACGAATAAAAAAAAAATTTGCTATATTATTACACATATCCGATAAAATCGGAGGAAACCACCCGACATGATCCGCAGATTCTTCCGTGACGGTGCTGTCTACACCATCCCATCCATCTTAAGCTACGGGATCTCGTTCTTCTTAATTCCTCTCTACACTCGTGTCCTCACCCCCACCGATTACGGCGCTCTCGACATGATCACAGTCTTCGGTTCGCTTGTCGCGCTCACCGTAGCACTGGAGGTCTCCCAGGCTGTCGCGCGATTCTATCAGGATGAGAAGACCGACGACGGTAAAAGAGTTTTAGCCTCAACCGCGCTCTGGTTCACCGTAATTGCGTTTACAGTATTCCTGATCGTGGCCCTCGCCTTTGTACCAGAACTCTCCCTCATCGTGATCGGTGCACCGGGGTTTGACGATGTCTTCCGTCTCGGGATTATATTCATCTGGGTGAACGGGCTCTTCTACCTCTTGAAGAATCAGCTCCGGTTCGAGCTCCGTAGCAGGGCCTATTCCACTGTTAGCATAGTCCATTCCCTTACGACAGCAGGTGCATCGGTGCTGCTTGCCTATGTGCTCCGGTTCGGCATCTACGGCTTTCTTGCAGGCATGATCATCGGGACGGCGGCAGGCACCCTTCTTGGGCTCTATTATCTCAAAACAACATTTCAGTTTCGTTTTGATCCCACAAAACTCAAGACGATGCTTGCCTTCTCGATACCACTCGTACCCTCGAGTATCGCCGTTTTTGTAAGCATGTACATCGACCGGTTGATGATCAACTACTACCTCTCACTCGAAGAAGTAGGCCTTTACGGCATTGGCTACCGCCTGGCAAGCGTTTCAACTCTTGTTCTTGTTGGGTTCCAGATGGCCCTAACCCCGCTCGTGTACAAGCATTACCATGAACCGGAGACACCACACCAGCTTGCGACGATCTTCAGGACCTTCCTGGCAATCGCGGTCGTGATATTCCTGATACTCTCTCTTTTCGCCGATGTTGCCCTCTGGATCCTCACGACACCGGCGTATTATGCTGCCAGCCAAGTGGTCGTCTTCCTGGTACCTGCAATCCTGCTCTCGCAGATGTACATCTTTGCGCCCGGGATCGGGATTGCAAAGAAGACTCATCTGTTTGTCTGGATTAACGCTGGTGGAGCAATCCTGAATATCTTCTTTAACTGGATGTTAATACCCCGGGTTGGCTACGTCGGAGCGGGTATTGCCACCTTGATGGGGTATGCATGCGTCTTTGGCGCATACATGTATTACAGCCAGAAACTCTACTATGTACCGCATGACTGGAGAGCCATCGTCGGCGTTGTTCTCGTGACGGCGGCACTCGTGACCATCGGGCTGCATATTCATCTTGGATTGTACACCGACCTCTTCATCAGGGGCTGTCTCATCCTCCTGATGCCAGGCGTGTTTTTATTCTTTGGAATCCTACATTGGGACGAGATAGTTCATGTCCGTGACCTTTTACCAGCCAGATGGAGTCAGCGGTGACCCACTGAGAGGCAGTATACGATGTGTGGCATAGTTGGAATTATTTCAAAAGAAGCCCCCCCCACTTTCCATCATACGGTCAATGAACAACACTCTCATCCACCGGGGGCCAGACGGCGAGGGTTATCTCCTCGGCAACGCACATGAGTCCGACGTCGCCCTCCCAATGTATGACGTCGTCGATTCTCCCATCCCCTTCGCCTTCGGACACCGGCGCCTCGCGATCCTCGACCTGAGCGAGCAGGGTCACCAGCCGATGTGCTACCGTGGTCGTTACTGGATCGTCTACAACGGAGAGGTGTATAATCACATCGAACTACGCGCGGAGCTGGAGGCACTCGGATATACATTTTCCTCACGGACCGATACCGAAGTGATCATGGCAAGTTACGATGCCTGGGGCGTCGACTGCCTGAACCGGTTCAACGGCGAGTGGGTCTTTGTGCTGTATGACAGCAAAAGAGAAGAACTCTTCATATCAAGGGATCGCTTTGGGATCAAGCCGTTGTACTACTACCAGGATGATCAGCACTTCATCTTCGGGTCTGAGATCAAAGCACTCCTCAAGCATCCCGCAGTCCCCAAGGAGCCGAACACCAAGTACTGCAAACTCTTCCTGAAAGAGGGTTCAAAGGAGCATCTCCGGGAGACTGCATTCGTGGGTATCTACCGTTTTGAGTGTGCCAGTTTTCTGAAATGCAGGATCGAAGAGATCTTCCAGCCCTTCAAAGAGACGAGGTTCTGGTCAGTTCAGCCCAACCTCTCGGATGAGCCGTATGACGAGGCAAAAGCCTATGAATGTGCAGAGCGGTATTACAATCTCCTCGAAGATGCCGTTAGACTCAGGCTGCGTGCCGACGTTAAGGTGGGTTCGGCTTTGTCGGGAGGCCTCGATAGTTCATCTGTTGTGTACCTTGTGAACCGACAGTTGAAGACAGCTGGATGCGAAGTTCAGCAGGAGACCTTCTCCAGCGTTTATCGAACGCCTGGTTCGGAATACTGTGATGAAAGTCATTATATTGACGAGGTAGCCCGGTCTCTTGATGTTCGGTCGAATATAAGATTGAGCCCTGAGTCGAAGATATTATCGAAGAACACCGGAAGTTTGTTTATTATCTCGACACTCCTGCAACTAATACCCTGATGTCAAGCTGGCATACCTATAAACTGACGAAATCGTGTGGTGTGACGGTCACACTAGATGGGCAGGGCGCTGATGAACAGCTGCAGGGTATCTCGGATATCTATTCTATTATCTCTCAGCTGTTCCACTGCGCACCCTCGTTCGGGAGGCACCGAGGTATATACAGATATCGAATGCATTACCTTATATTGCTCTCGGCTCCTTACTGAATCTATCGCGACGCCTTTTAGGAGAAAGGCTTACCTTGACCATGCTCAGTCGCCTGGGAAAGAAATTCGATTATACCCCCGTTAACCAGAAGCTGATTGACGATCTCACACTCTCTCTCGAGACCTTATTTCACTGGGCTGATAGAGGATCCACGGCCTTCTCCATCGAATCGCGAATGCCGTTCATGGATTATCTACTTGTTGAGTTTCTGGCAACGGTGCCTGCCGCCTACAAAATTCATGGAGGCTGGACAAAATATATCGCCAGAAAAGCCTTTGACGGTAAACTCCCTGATAGCATCTGTTGGAGAAGGGATAAGATGGGGTGGCCCATTCCTGAAGAGTTCTGGTTTAAGGAGGGACTCAAGGAGCATTTCGTAAAGACCATTACCCCATCAAGATTTGTAGCACATTGCGGCGTCGATCTTTCTGGACTGAATGAAGAGGAGATGTTCAAGAAGTATCCTTTTGCGGTGTTGTTGAGGTGCTATGTGCTGGAAACATGGTATTCTATCTTCTGGGGGGACGTATGCACCCATAACTCTCTATAGCCGCAGCGGCAAAATCAGGGGAAGCGATCAGCGGTTTTGAGGGGGTGAAATTATATGAAGACACCGCGGGCACAGTATTCCATTCAACTCAGATGTCTGCGTCAAACCTTTCCTATGAATCCCAAGGCTCCCTACCGCGATATGGCACCGGTCAAAGAGGGCGTCGAGGGCTTTGCCGGTGGTGAAGCCATGGAAGACCACCCGATCGCTGATGCCGAGTCTCCAGCCAGTTTCTAGAGATGAGGCAGTTCTGCCCCATCCCCGGCAATGTGGAGTATGACGTTTGGCATTCCGCCATAGGCGGCGATGCCCCGGAGTAGCCGGTCGAGCCCGTGCCAGCGGCTGACGTTGGCGACGCAGAGGAGGTACGTACCTCCTACTGGAGACCCCCAGAAACCCACAATCCTCACCCCGATGAGGCTTCCTCCCGTCGCATGCCCGGAAAAACCCGCTCCCCGGGCTCTGGCAGACGACCCCGGCGACCGGGAGCCGCCCGGATGTTTGGTGCGCAAGTTCCAGTAGTTCAGCGCAAGAACCACCCCACCCGTGTTGCCCGCGATCCGGTATCCGCCAAACCCTCGTTCCCGTGCAGAAAGGGTGCGCCGGCACCCACCAGGTTCTCCTCCGATCGCCGGGCACCCGGAGGACGACCCCCCGAGATAAAGGTATAAGAACCCCCTGAAGAAACCACTCTACCAATGGATCATCCCGTCACCCGGGGGACTGAGACGATACCGGGATCGCAATCTCCCGCCCCCCCTGCCAGAACCAGGATCCGGTCACCCGCAGGAGAGGAGAACCACAGACGCCAGGTCGCCGGGGGGCCTGGCAAAACCTGCCAGACGCTCGCCCCCGGAACCACATTGCGGAGGGTCTTCGGTGGACGCCCGGCATCATGAGAACAACGGGATCGCCGGGCTCATCTCCCTGCTGCGAGAGCGACGGGGCGTCCTGATGGTCGGAGCAGGGAGCAGCGCCATCGTCGGGTATCCCGGCTGGCGAGACCTGATCGTCAGGCTCAAGGAACGATTTGCGCCAGATCTCCCTGAACCAGCCTCCGGCGACTACCTGGTCTACTCCGACCTGATAAAGGAGAGCATCGTCAGCTCAGGAAGAGTCGGCGAGTACCACAAGTACCTCGACAGAACCTTTGAACCGCACAGGAATCGCGAGAACTACACCGATTTTCACTCGGCCCTGATCAGCCTGGGGTTTCGCGGTCTGGTCACCACAAACTACGACAAGGTACTTGAGTTTGCCGCCGGGGCGGTCAACAATGGCAGGGATTACCGGCCGTGCGAATCGATCGACCTCTGTAACCAGCACAGACAATACCGCGTGTTTGAGTTCTTACGCTCACTCTCGCCAGAGAACCTCACTACCAGCGTCCTGCACCTGCACGGCTGCCACGACAACGCCCGGGAGATCATCCTGACCCGGGGAGATTACCTGGACAAGTACGGGATGCGCGACCATGCCGCCGGGTCATCATCGCCCGGTCCGGGCAGGATCCTGGATTCGTTCCACAGGAAGGTGATCTGGTCGTTACTGGTGATGCATCCCCTGGTGTTCGTCGGTTTTGGCATGAACGACCCGTTCTTCATGGACATGCTCCGGATCGTCCAGCACGACTTCTCCCTGGATGCCGACCCGGTGCACTTCGCGATAATGCGCTACACCACCGACGACGAACGCCGGGCAATCGAGAGCGAACTCAGAGGGAACGGCGTCCAGCCGATCTTTTATTACGCGCCCCGGGATCAGAACGGCGTCGCCGACCACCGGGGGCTCCAGAACAGGATCTTTGACCTCCAGAACATCCTTGCGCGGGATCAGCACCGACCTGCAGAACCAGAGGCCGGGCAGGAAGACCTGCTCGAGATCCCTGCAGAAGCAGCAGACCTGCCCTCGCTTGATGAAGTGAACCGGAAGACCCTGGGGTTGTGGTGATGGAGATCGAGCGCCCTGAGATGGCTGATGCGTTCCAGAGGTTTGCCCGGGCAGGCAGCGGTATCGTGGTCGGACCGCCGGGCGTCGGGAAGACGCACCTCCTGAAGACGGCCTGCGCCGCTTTCCATAACGAGGGCATCCCTTTCCTCTACCTCCCGCTCGACCGGCTCAGGGGCGACGCCGCACAGGATCCCGGGGACGAACTGGGGCTGGGATGCCCGCTCACCACCTACCTGCAGGCGCAGAAAACCTGCAGGAGCGACCGTCCCGGGATCCTGATCATCGACGCGTTTGATGCCGCACGCTCAGAGACCCAGCGGAAGCACCTCCTGGCCCTCCTCTCCCGGGTCAGAAACAGGTTCAGAGGAACCTGGAACGTCATCCTCAGCGCCCGCACCTACGACGCCCGGCATTCGGGCCTGCTCCAGCCCCTCTTCCCGCCCGGAGACGGAGATCCCCCGGACTACCAGGTGCCGGGCATCGCCTGCCGGCACTTTGCGGTCCCCTGCCTCACCAGGAGCGAACTGCAGGCGGCGATCGAGAGCAACCCCGGCATGCAGGCGGCGGTCAGCGGCGCACCCGGCGAGGTTCGGGAACTCCTGCGACGACCGTTCAACCTGGTCCTGCTTGAGAGACTCATCGACCACGACCCCGGGATCCTCGGGTCCACGCCGATCCGCACCGAGACCGAACTCCTGGACCTCGTCTGGGACCGGCTGGTCCTGGCAGGTGACCGGCGGGAAGAGCGCCGGGCCCTGCTTACCCGACTGACCCGCAGGATGGTGGAGCAGCACACCTGCTCCCTGCGCAGGGAGGAGGTAGACGGCGGGACCGAAGGAGTGGATGACCTCCTGGATGCGGGGGTCCTCATCGACGCATCGCTGACCGGGCAGCGGGTGGCCTACGCCCACCCGATCCTGTTTGACCACGCGGTGAGCACCTTCCTGATCGGGACCGGACCACGGGGGGTGGTTGAGTTCCTCGCCGAAGAACCGGCGCGGGGTCTCTTCCTGTGGTCTGGTCTCTACCACGCGGTGGTCAGGTTGTGGCTGAAAGAGCCGGACACGTTCTGGGAGGTCTTCTGGCAGCTCCCGAAGGAACCAGATCCCGGCACCCGGCTGTTCGGGCGGCTGCTCCTGACGAGCGTCCTTGTGCGGGAGGCACGGAGCCAGGAGGAGGTAGCGCCCCTGCTCTCCGGGGATCCCCCCGCGATCCTGCAGACCCTGCAGGCCCTCCAGGTCTCGCCAGGTGGGCCGGACGCGCTCTGGGCAGGGTTCCTGAGAGCGCTCGTCGACCGGATGGATGAGACCTTTGCCCGGGAGGTTGCCATCGTCACCTCAGGGATCGTTGCCCGGGCTGAGAACGACGACCCCGGGCAGGTTCTCCCGGTCTGCGGCGAGATCAGCCGTACGTTGCTCGCGTGGGTCCTGGAACACCGCAACGGTTCGCAGGCGGCAGATTCCCTCGGGGCAGGCGACGCTGTGCCGCTCGTGGCCAGGACGTATGCGACAGACCCGGAACGGTCGCGAGCACTGCTTGAGGCGGTGGTGCACAAGGACGACCTCCCGGCCCGGTATCTTGCCGCGCTCGCCGACCACGTCGCGAGGATCTGGCCGCATGACCCGGATCTGGCCGCCCTCATCTCCCGGGTTGTCTGGACCTCGGCGGGCGAGGATGAGGGGGTCTGCGGGTGCGCAGGGGAGCGGCAGGACCTGCGGATGTGCCGCTGCAGGCTCATGCAGTCTCTCCCTGACTTCCTCAGGGATGAACCGGAGGTGGCGACCAGGACGATGATCGCGTGCCTGAACCGGTATATCATCGAGAATTATCTCGGGGATGAGGCAGAGGGTGCCGGGGAGGAGTTCCGGTTCCGTGGCAGGACGGCCTGCTACGTCCCTGACGGCAGTCACCTCTGGGGCGATAGCCCGGGGGAGGGGAGAGCGATGGCGGATACCCTCGCTGAGTTCATCGGCGATCTCGCCTCTTCGGCGAGGGGGCGTGCGGCGATCCCGGGGATCCTGGATACCTTCCAGGAGCACGCCCGGGCGGCATATCTCTGGCGGCGGCTGATCATCCTCGGCACGCACCACCCGGAGGTGCTTGCCGGGCCCCTCTTTGACCTCTGCGTTGCGCCGCCGGTCATGGAACATGAGGAGACAGAGGACGTTTTGCGGGATCTTCTGGCGGTAGCGGCACCGTTCTATACCGATGAGCAGGTGCACCGGATCGAGGAGGCCATCCTCCGGATGCCCGACAGCCGGGGAGGGGGGCGGGACCGGCTGCTTGCCAGGCTCCCCCCCGATCGGTTGCGAAGCGATGCGGCCCGGGAGATCAGAGCGGCCATGACGGCAGACTTCCTGGCCGTGCTCGAAAGAGCGTCTGTCTGCGAGGAGGGCGGGGTGCGACCGTCGCAGTGCGCGGCGGCGGAACCCGACCCGGATCCGGCTCTGCTGAGGTTTACAGGACCGCTGGATGCGTTCAGGGACGAGTGGCGGGGACGGGATCCCCCCCCTGAGAGCAGCTCCCGGATGCTTCCGGTTGCGCGGGGGTTGTGGGAGGCGGTGGCTGACGCCGGGGAACCGCACGCGGCTGCGTGGACGAGCCTGGCCTCGTCGCTTGCCGTGATGAGCCGGGGGGTTCGGGACCCGCAGAGCGATGCGTTCCGGTTCTGCCGGAACGTTCTTCTGCGGTGCGCAACCCTGGCTGATCCGGGGGGGTGCCGGTCGTCTGCGCCGCGGGAGGCGGCGGCGAGCGGGCTGGTCGCGCTTGCGGCGCATGGGCCGGACCCGGCGATCCTGGCTGCGATCGAGCGCCTGGCGCGGGACCCGGCCGTCTCTGTCCGTTACCGGGTCCTGCAGGACCTCGCCATGCTCCACCGGGGATCTCCAGCGACTTTCTGGGGGATCGTGGAAGAGCGATGCGAGAACGAGCAGGAGCGGGTGGTGCTGAAGGTTCTCTGTTCCCACCTGGAGGGGTGCATCGCTCATGACCGGGAGCGGGTGGAACGGGCGCTGGAGGTGCTCGTCAGGAGGCTGATCCTGCCCGACGATCAGGGCGACCCGCTGGAACCCCTGATCCACCTCCTGGTGCGGCTCGATCTCATCGACCAGGATCCCCGGGCAGGCCGGGTGACGGATCGGTTCCTGGCCGAGCCTTCCCGCTACGCGGGCTCGCTCCTCTGCGCAACCACCGCGGCGCTCGCTCTCCTGGGGTCTACCTCCGGGGACGGCGGCACCGACCGGAGGATCGTGGGGTGGCTTGAGCGGGCGGTTGCCGCGGTTGCTGACGGTGTCCGGGCGGTTTTACCGCCGCCCGGGTGCGGCCCGATCCAGGATGAACGCACCCGGGTCAGCCTGCGGTCTCTCTACGAGACGATCGACCGGATCGTCCTGCACCTGGGGGCCGTCCTCGATGCGACCCCGGATCCGGCGGGGGCTTTGCCGGCATACCGGCAGAAGACCGCCCGGTATGATACGCTGAAGCCCCTGCTTGAGAGGCTGGTCGGGTTTGCGCAGGACCCGGAGAACCCCCTCCTCTTCGCGCCAACGGCACCCTGGTTTGTGCGGCTCCTCAACTCGGTTCTTGGCTATGACCCCGCGGGGGTCATCCGCATGGCGGCAGACCTCGCCGAGGCGAGCAGCCAGGCCGGTCTGCCCGCTGATGATCTTGTGGCGCTGGTGGAGACGGCCCTTGCCGACCACGCTGAGACGGTGGCTACCCGGGATCTCTTCCGGCTCCTGGACCTCTTTGCGGAGAGCCAGGACCCCCGGGCTCTCCGGCGGGTATGGCGGCTGGATGAGGTGTATGGCTGAGGTTCGGTTGGTGGTTTGCCCGGGCGCTTTTTCGTCGGTGAGGGGCGAGGGCAGGCGTCGTTTTGCGGTGAAGACCGGGGTGGTGGCCTTGCAGGTGGTCCGACCCTGCGCCTTTTCGCCGGCAGAGAGGTGGATGGGAGAAGGATAGTTCAATCGGTCCGGGAAACCCCCACGAGGAAGTCGCCCTCCTGGATTCCACTCTTTTTTTGCCGCTCGCCACCCCGGGAATACGCACGTTCCCCCATACCGGTGCTATTCCTGCAGAACTCCAGGGTGACCCCGGGAGGACTCCCCGACCGGGAGCCCTGGCATGCCCCTGCTTGCGGGTGCCCGGCAAGCAGGATGGATGCGGGAACCCCCTGCTCTCTGACCGAGGGGGCAATCGAGGCCTGGATCCGGGGGCAAACGGCAGGGGTCCTCCTCCCTCCCCCGGGAAGCGTGGTCCCGGAGGGAAAGAGCAGCGCTGATGATTGCCGCGCAGAGACAGACCCGGGGTTGTGGGGGTGCCCGGGGCGGCTCGAGGAGATCGATTGAGATCCTCCTGCCCCGGATCCGGGGGCAATCGACGTCGCCCGGCTCTTCTCTCCTCCCCGGCAGATGCATTTTTTGGCTAGATTCCTACCGCCAAAAAAAGATTTGATGATAGTTATGGGTACGATGGAAACGTGATCGCCATTCTGGTGGCCTGCGAAAAACCACGCTCGAGAACGTCAGGAGATAGCGGTCACCATGAGTGCGTTTCAGCCATACCTCCTTCCCGGGATAACGCTCGTCTCCGTGCTGTCCATCGTGGAGGCGATCGGCATCTAGCGGTTGCACTTCCGCGACAGGCGACGTGCTTTCCCGGTGGTGGAGGGATCGGGGGACGGGTCGCGCAAAGGCTGGGGATCCGGGGAACTGGAACGGCAGGTGGTCCGGGGGGGTTTGTTCTGGCACAGGTCTTCGTGTTCGCCGGCTGGTCTTATGGCTACTAACCGCATCACGGATTGCTGCAACGGCGCTCCAGAAGCCCTGATGCAGACAGAGATGCTCATCGCGTGGCTCCAAAACCTCCTGTACGGTCAGTCCGGGTGTGCGGCTTTTTCATCTCGCTTGCGTTCGTCGTGAGAAAAGCACGTCGGCATTCTCCACGTGCGTTTGAATCGGTTCTTCACCCCCTCGATGAGGACCGGGGTATCGTGCGGGCGGGGGTGATCATCTACTGTATTGCGGCACTGGTGTGCCTGGTTCTCGTGATGGCGTTGTCGTTTCGGCTCCTTGAATTATCTGATTTAAAGACGCTCTGGGGGTTCTGTGCGGGTATTTTCTTTCTGATCCTCTGTGTGATAGCGTTTGAGATTCTGGGTCTCTTCTTTGTCCGTGCGTTCCGCATAACGCAGAGCGATCATATCATCGAGACAGAGGTGGCCCGGATCTCCTCGATGTATGATCCTGCCCCGCGAGGAGGTCCCGGTGGTCTCCGGCGACTGACGAACCCGGGAGGGCAGGGTCTGCTGAGGAACAGTTCCCGGGTAGTTGAACCGGGTCTGGCATAGTAGGATCGCAGGAACGCCCTTCCTCCGGGTAGTGGATCCCCGGAAGGAGCAGGGGAGATCGCCCGGCGAGGAGAGGCCCGATCCAGCCTCCCCGGATAAAAACGAGGTTGAAAAAAGCCTGCAGTTGATCTCCAACGTGATCAATTTATCAATCCAACAGTATGATACCCGCTCCTCACATTACGGTATCACCCACCTCTCCAGAAACCTGTGCACCTGGATCAACCGACGCACCTGGATCGAGAATCAGAAGATAACCGAGAGTTACATCAAAAAGATGGCAACCTCTGCGAAGGTGGCCCTTCTTCAGGGTGACGAAGTGACGGCGATGCATATCATCGACACCCTGAATGAGAGCGTTCTGTATAATTTCATAGAACGACCAGCCCCGCAGGACAAGAACGGGCATCCTCCAGCAAAGGAGATTGATGATAACCTGGGAACGTGTTTCTGTTCCCATATGCGATTGCTCATCAACGCATACTCAGATTTAAGCCAGTTCTCAGTAGAAAGGAGTCATATCGATTTTGCGTTGAAGTGCGTTGAATCGTTAGCGTCCTGCAATGATGAGTTGTTCAACTATTATACCCGGGAGATCGGTGCAGACGATCCTCCTCTGGACACTACCCGGCGGGATGTCACCCGGCAGGATCAGACCGTAAATCTCTATGATCTCTCGGCGGAGTGTGTACGGTCTGTCAGTATCGTGAGCCAGATTGCCGCCAAGAAGAATTATGAGACGCTCGTTGTGAGGACCGCAGAGACGACGTCCCGGATGCATGAAACGCTCCGTGCTTTTTTAGCGAAACACCCGGGTCTGTCAACGTCCCCAGAAGAAGAAGAGGTGCTCCTCCCGAAAAAACTCCTCTCCCACTATATCTGGTCGATCGAGGATGCCGGCGTTTCTGCAGCAAATAACAACCTGGAATGGGGTGCGATCAAATATAGTGAATGTCTGAAGTGTGTCGGCAAGGATATGTTCAGTCTGACCTCGCAGTACAACGAGAGTGAGAATGTTACGACCATCGCCATCCTGATGGCCCATACCAGCACCGCGCTTCGAGATATTGGTCAGGAACTGGCGAAAGGAAAATTCCAGGAGGGCACGATCCGGGCCATGTCTGCGATCCGGGAACTGGCAGAAAAGATGTTGGCCAGGAACGGCATGATGTGGATCAGGGAGGATGAACCCGAGAGGACGACGTCAGAGATGGATGCTGCAGCCAGGTCGAAGGAACAGGGGGAGGACAAAACCGAGAAACTGGCGTTTGTCAGGGCCACCTGGAATATCAAGGATATCGGGCGTTCTGCCGCAGAGAGCGGGATCGAGAAGGCGGTTGTGGCGGCTGCCGAAGAGTTGTTCACCCTCATGCATGCGGCACAAACGGCCGATGAAACTGCGTGGAAGGATATACAATCACAGACGTCTGACGCTGATTCGGAGAACGCGAGAAAAACTGAAGGTCTGCTCCGCATCGCTGAGAGTTTCTATGAGATCTCGATGAAGACCAGAGATCAGGGTCTGCAGGATGCGCTCACCAAGATTATCTACACTGACGTCATCAGCGTCAGGTGTCTGGATGAGGATACGGCCAGGAATTACCAGAGTGAGCAGGTTCTGAATACCTACAGCAAGGCCTTTGTGCACCTCCAACCGGTTGAGGAGTTCACCGAGGAACGGGTTCGGCGATTCCTCGAATCGCTTCCTCTTGATCGAAAACTGCAGTTTTATGAGAGGTATCGAGATCACATTGATGAATTTTCGAAGAGAATCTGCAACTATTATCGCCAGGCGTGTGGGGATGGAACAGCCCTTTGAGCCGGTGGAGACAAGATCTCTACATCACATCTCTGTGATGTACGTGTTGTCCATGATAGCCGGGAAGCCCGCACCGATGAGCGTGGGGTAGTTCATTTCAGCACAGGACTTGAGGAGGTTCTGGACAATCTCCGCACAAATGCTCTCACCTCCTTACTCAACAACCCTCTCGAACAGGTCGTGGTGCTTGTCCATGGTGCACCTGGTACTCCGCCGTCGCTCAAGGCTCGTCGAGGATATTTCCTTCCTCATCCCATCACTTCTCCCGTCTGCAGGAAGTTGAGATGTGACCCTTTCAATACGCTGGCTTTCTCTGCGGGTTTCTCCCTCGGGGAGTTCAGGGCCAGGATTCAGGGCAGGTGCACCTGAGATACTACGCGGATGCCTGCTCCCCCGGGGATACACAACGGTTCGATGGTGCCGGAGAAACCTCCCGGTCTATTCTCGTATCTCCGTGATCCAGCCCCTCCCCTCGCACATGGTTCTCAGCACGAGAGCGCCGACCAGGGCGATGATACCGACGATCAGGACCTCTGTATCTGCGATGCCATACCAGTCAGGGGTATACTCAAAGACCCCGATACCGTAACGTTGACGGGATAGGGGCCAGAGGTACGCATACCCGGGGTTGTATACCAGTGCGTCTTCGAAGAGGTGTGCCCCGAACCCTGCAGCGGCAAAGAAGAACGAATCCACGAGTCTGATCCCGACCGGGTGCAGCAGGAGTGCTACAAGCATCGCATACAGTAGCAGGACTGAGATGTTGTGAAAGTTGCCATGTCTTATCGGGCTTCCATAGATCAGGACCGTGATACCGAGGTTCTGCAGCAGGGGGTCTACGATGATGTCGAGGTCTGGTGCATACGCACTCGCGACAACGATCCAGGCGTGATCCCTCCCTGTAGCCCTTCGGTAGAGCATGCCCAGGGTGATCGCAATCGCTGTCGAGTAGATCCAGTGTTCGAAAAGCATCCGTTTCTGTCCTGTTTGGGTAATTTGTCGTGAGCCTGGTCTTTTCGGGTGACATGATCGAGAGAACTCCCCGGGCATACCCGGGGGGGTTTGAGAAGGGGTGCTTTGCGGGGCCGTCCAGGTGCGGGGTTTTATGGCGCTCTTCTCGACGAGGTTTCGCCCGAGGGTTTCTGAGGGGTCAGGCCTGACAAACCCGCTCGACCGGGGTGTCCACGTCGCTTTCCTCCCACGAATCGAAGATGCCGCTGGAGCGGCCGTGGCAGGCCTTCTTCTCCCGGAGGATATCGATGATCCTCGCAGATTCTCTACCGGGTTTGCAGGGTGACTCCATTCCTGAACGGGATATGCGCCCTCCCCGTTAGCGATGAGCGAGGAACAGGAGGTCGGCGCAACCTCAACCCCGGCACGACCGCACGAACGGCCCTGACGCGGGATGGGGAGGAACTCAGACCTGAATGCCTGCCCGGGCAAGCGCATCCTTGATGGAGACGAGCTCCTTTCTCATCTCTGCGAATTCGTCATCAAGGTGATTCCTGGTATCGCTTCGGAGCCCGACAATCTCTTCTTTCGTCTCTTTGCCCACCTGGAGGGTTTCCTTGCCCACCTGAAGGGTTTCCTTGCCAACCTGGAGGGTTTCCTTGCCAACCTGGAGGGTTTCTTTGCCAACCTGAAGGGTTTCTTTGCCAACCTGAAGGGTTTCTTTGCCAACCTG
>CAZYWX010000006.1:0-25979 GCA_964651285.1 uncultured Methanoculleus sp. | reverse complement strand
CACCGTGATCGTGGAGTGGGTCGAGGGCGATGCCAGCGCAAGCACCACCTTTACGGTCAGCGAAGTGGCACCCGCCACCACAGCGACGACGGCACCACCGGCCACGACCGTAGCGGTGACCACAACGGCGCCAGCGAGATCACCCACCCCGACCGCGGCGGGACCCCACCTGCATCCGGCAATAGCCCTCGCGACCTGCGCTCTCATGGGGTACCTGAGGAGGCGGTAAGCGGTAGAGCCCGAGCGCGATAACCAGGGGATCCTGCCATCGTCGGGTACCTTCGGGACGACTTCGCGCAGAGCAAGCACGGATCTCCCAAATTCCATGAGACCGGGCAACCGTTCCTCCTTCACGTTCAGGATGCCTCTGGCCAGAGATCAGATCTCTCCCCGGTCCACAATCCGTCTCGGCCGGTCTGGTACCTGATGAGATGATGTCACTGAAGATGGATGTGCAGGATTCCATCCTCGTGCCACCGAGAGACCTGGGGCTGACCTGGAGAGAGCAGCAAGAGATAGGTCTCCAAACGACCACCTGGTCGACGACGCCCGGCCGATGCTCATCCGGAGGAGGGTCTGCCTCAAGGCCGGAGGCCAGAATCGGCCCCGAAGGATAAAAAAAAGATGCCGGGGAGGGCTCAGATCGCCCAGGCAGGGAGGTCGAAGGTGATCCCGAGCGCCCAGAGGACGATCGTGAAGAGGAAGATCGTCCAGAGCGCGACGCCGATGAGGTCAAGCACCCAGCCGGACCTGAGGAGGTCCTCGGCGGAGATATAGCCACTCCCGTAGGCGACAGCGTTTGGCGGGGTCGCGACCGGGAGCATGAAGGCCATCGACGAGCAGACCGCGACGGTCATCATCAGGATGATCGGATTTAAGCCTATACTGACGGCCGTGACCGCCATGATCGGCATCAGAACAGCGGCCATCGCGGTGTTCGAGGCGATCTCTGTTGCAAACGAGACCACCAGCCCCACCACGATGATCAGGAGGATGATAGGGAGCCCGTGAATGAGGGTGAGGGACGCAACGATGCTCGCGGCAAGCCCGCTCTGGATGAACCCTTTCGAAAGAGCGATGCCGCCGCCAAAGAGGAGGAGGATGCCCCAGGGGATCTTCACCGCCCACTTCCAGTCCATGGTGAAGATGCCCGCCTCCCGGTCGACAGGGAGGATGAAGAGGAGGAACGCCCCGAAGATCGCGATGGTGGAGTCGTGGATACCGGGGAAGATCATATCCAGGCCCGGGATGGTGACGCTCCCGATCGTCTTGGTCCGGGCAAAGATCCAGGCAAGCGCGGTCATGACAAAGACAGCAAGTGTCCAGCGTTCGCCCTTCGAGATCGGCCCCAGTTTCTCCAGTTCCTCCCGGATGATCCCCCGGGCGTGAGGAAGGCTCCGCAGCATCCGGCGGTAGGGGACATGAGTCAACCAGGCCCAGGCGATGAAGAGAAAGATGGCTGCGAACGGGATACCGAACTTCATCCAGGTGAAGAAGTCGATAGGTGCGGCGCCAGGAAAGAGGGTCTCGAGCTGGGCGAGGAAGATCCCGTTTGGGGGCGTGCCGATGATCGTGGCGATGCCACCGATGCTTGCAGCATAGGGAATGGAGATGATCAGGCATTTTGCGAGCGCCTCCTCTTCTCCGTTGAGGTTCTCAAGCTCCCTATTCGTCCGGGGGATGATCGTCAGGATGATCGCGACCGCGATCGGGATCATCATCATCGCTGTGGCGGTGTTCGAGATCCACATCGAGAGAAACGCGGTGGAGACCATGAACCCGAGCACCAGCCGCCTGGGGCTCGTCCCGGCAACCCTGATGATATGCAGGGCTATGCGCCGGTGCAGTCCCCATCGCTGCATCGCCATGGCGATGATGAACCCACCGAGGAAGAGGAAGATGACCGGATCCCCGTAGGATGCTGCCACCTCTGCCGGAGAAAGAACGCCAAGAACCGGGAAGAGGATCAGCGGGAGCAGAGCGGTCGCCTCCAGAGGAATTGCGCCAGTGACCCAGAGCAGGATCATGAGGGTGGTCACCGCCGCAACAGATTTCGCTTCAGGGGCGAGGAGAGCGGGATCGATAGGGATCGCCAGGATCGCGAGGAAGACGATGAATGCCGCAAGGATGGAGGCGATCTTTTTCATCTTAAAACCTGGGAGTGAGAATTATTTAAGGATACGGAATCGGAATCGGAATTGCGCCTGATCTGAGGGGTTACGATATGAATGTATAACGGTTGTTTCAGATCTGATTCTCAGATAGAGCGGGCCCGAACCAGAGGCTTGATTGATGACGAACAGGACGTTGAGTGCAGGACCGCGGGATAGAAAGACCAAAAATAGCCATCCATCAATTCGGCATGAGACCTGGCCCCGGGTGGTTCCCGGGATCATCCCGGACTCAAAAACCATCACCCGCCCTGCCAGCGGGCAGAGAGCCTGATATTGGGCCCGACACCGCACACAGGGGAGACCAGGCGGTAGGGCCGGGGGGTGCCGCACCAAGATATATCAGCAGAATAAGCACATGGTATCCCATGGCATCAGATCGTAGCCTCAGACAGGGCCTCAGAGCCATCCTCCTTGCGGCCTGTATCCTTGCCCTCTGCGCAGGGCAGGTGGGAGCCCGTGGCCCGACTATCAGCGATATCCAGCCCTACGACACAATCTTCGTCTATGAAGAGGGGCTGAACCTCAAACAGCTCCGTAACGGAACTACCGATAACCCCATCACGGCGCTTCACCGCTACCAGGATGACAACCCGGAAAAATCACTCATAAAGAGCATCCCGGTCGCTGACGACACCAACTTTGAGGTGCAGGATCTGCTCGTTGGCGGTGATTACGGAACCTACTACGCCTACAACCCGGAGGACGGGGTAACAAAGCCGGTGATGATCAGAGAGCCGAAGATATACCTTGATGTGGTGCTCGCAAGCCCCCACCACAACGAACGCCTGGAAGGTCTCTCAGTCTCGGAGAACACCAGGATAGCGTTTAAGATAGCATGCCCTGACGTGGGAGCCTTCTACACCGCCAACGGCGTCTACCCGGCGACGATCGATATTGTGATCACCCATCCGGGTGGCGCAGAGACCACCGTCATCGGCGGCCGAAACCTCGCCGGCCTCAACGTGAGTTCAACCCAGTTCTACACCGACGACCCCGGCAGGCCCGGCCCGATACCACTCTCCGGCCTCCGCGAGATGGGGACCTACACGGTTAGAGCCGAGTGGAGAGAACCAGCAGCGTTCGACGCCTACGCCCCTGACTCAGAGCCAGTGACATTTACCGTCGGGAAGCGCGTGGGTATCGATACCGGGACGCCAGCGCCTACCACGACAGCGACCGCGACACCCACGCCGACGGCAACCTTAACACCGACCACAGCACCCACAACACCGGCCACAACCGTAGCAGTGACAGAGACGCCAGTAGTGACAGAGACGGCCATGCCGACCACAGAGACCCCGGTGACCACGCCGACAGAGACACCGCTCCCGGTCTGGGCAGCCATCGGGGCGCTCGGTCTCGCCTTTAGCTATATCAGCAGGCGTCGGTGAGGAGGGGTTAACAGAACCGGCAGCCGCAGCCCCCGGCCGCATCCTGGATCCGACGGAGGGCGGCGGCCGCCCACCGTGCAACCCCGGGATCCACGTCATCGAGTGCCAGGACAAGCACCGGGACTGCTTCTCTGTCCCCGAGCATCCCGAGGGTGTAGGCTGCCCACATCCTGAGACGGGGATCAGGATCACCGAGCGCGTCTTCAAGTTCTGGCAGGGCGACCGGGCCGAGGGCTGCAAGGGCCCTGGCGGCCGCCATCCGCCCGGCGCTCTCCCCCGAGCGCAAGACCCTGATCAGGTCGGCAACGGTAGCACCGTTCTTCATCTCCACACCTCCATCCGACGCCGATCGCCCTCTCCCGCCACAATTACCCCGTTTTCCCGCTCGCCGGTGGTTACTCTCATTTTAGATCTCCTCCCGACACTGGTGCCGCAGGGCAGATAACGGTACCGTTCTCGACACCAGGGAGGAGAAACGATCGGTTTCTTCAGGCCTGGACTTCAAAAAAAAGAGGGTTAGTGGGTCTCGCGGTAGTAGTCCCACGCATCGATCTCGGTGCCATTCTCAAAGATACAGACGCCGTACTCGCTGCCGTCAGGATTCTTCCGGATCTCGTAGGTGTGCCCCTGCTCAGTGCACCAGACCGCGGCCGGGTTGGCGATGCCGACACTACCGCCGCACCGGGTGCAGGCCGACGAGATATCAAGGATCTCGATCGGTGTTCCCCACTGCTGGATGGTCATGGTATCGCGAGCGACCTTCCCGGCGAAGGTGACCTCTGTCCCATTGATGCGGTAACGCTCATCAAACTCAAGCGGGAGGTAACACTTCCCGTCATCGGCGACGATACCATAGAACCCGCCTTCAAGGTCTACGTAGGTAACCGTACCGGTGCCAGCGACGAACGTCGCGTTCCCGGCCCTCTCGATGGCGAGGACCTCGACCGGGGTCCCGCACATCTGGTAGGTCACGGTATCCTCCTTCACCTTCGCAATGAACGTCACGTTCATGCCATCGACCTGCCAGATCTCGTTCAGACCGAGCGGGAGGTAACACGCACCATCATCGGCGGTGATGACGTAGAATCCACCTTCAAGGTCCACGTAGGTGACCGTACCGTTCCCGGAGACGTACCGGACACCATCGATACGTTCGATGGTCAGAATCGTTACCTGGGTTCCCCACATCTGGAAGCCTGCGGTGTCCTCTTCCACATCGGCACTGAACCGCACCCGGAGACCGTCGACCCGATAGTCCTCAGCGAGGTTGGTAGGAAGGTAACGCTCCCCGTCATCGGCGATGATCCCATAGAACCCACCTTCAAGGTCCACGTAAGTGACCGTACCGGTGCCGGAGACGGCACGGCGGGTATCACCCTTCGTCACGCTGACAATCTCGATCGGTGTCCCCCACTGCTGGATGGTCGCTGTATCATTCACGATATCAGCATCGAACGTAACCCGAAGACCGTCCTGGCGGTAATCTTCCGGGAGGTTCTCGGGGAGGTAACGCTCCCCGTCGTCGGCGACGATACCATAGAACCCGCCCTCAAGGTCCACGTAGGTGACTGTACCGTTCCCGGATATGTGGCCAGTGGACGTGTCCTCCCCCCCAAAAGCCACGCACCCACCTGCGATGACCGCCCCGATGAGTGCGAAGACGATGATCAGGTGATATGGATATCCTGTCATAGGCATCAACGCAAGATATTCATCCGCTTGAGGTAAGTAGATTACCTTAACTTCGAAAAAATCCGAACCTATCCCTTTAAGAGCCTGTCTCTCTGCTGTGGACAGGGCGACAGCCACCCTGACTCATGACTCAGCAAAGCCAGAAGGGGGGAGTGAGCAGACCCTGGAAGCACCTGACGGGTTCTGGGGGGATGGAGCAGACCAGTGCCATTACTGGACGCTGAAAGAATCGTGAACAGGGTATGGTGCCCCGGCGGCTCATTCCACGAGGGGAAAGGATCGGAGGGGCGGCCTCTCCCGACAGAGGGGTTCCAGGCAAACCTCGGTGTTACCGTCCCCCGACACCACCGCCACCAAAACCCCCGCCACCACCGAAGGATCCACCGCCGCCACCAAACCCTCCTGAGCCGCCACTCGTTGGCGGGGAATAGAGAACGATAGGCGCAAAGATCGCCGGTATATCTGAGTAGAGCGGCATCCCGACGTCAGGGAGACTGATATTCAGGTCTTTCATCGCCTGCTCAACCTGATCCCCAAGACCGAGCGCGGTCCCATAGACCAGCCACTCCCCCCACATCGAGAGGTCAGCCGGTGAGTACTTCCTGATCAGGGCGAGATCTGAGAGAAAACGGGCAAACGCGTCCCACTCCAGTTTCTCTTTATAGTGATCGCCCTTCCAGACACCGAAGAGTGTTGAGGGGAAGAGAGTCGCGATCCCAACCTGGATCGCAACGATGAGGGAGAGGATAGCGGCCGGGATCAGAAGGTAGGCGGCGCCTGGCGCGAAGATGAACGTCAGGATAGAGAGCCCGCAGGGAATGGCGCCGAGGAAGATGAGCGGGAGGATGAGGCCCCGACCGTCTCTGACGTAGTGCCGGGCAATCGTGGTATCCACACTCCCGGTCAGGGCTGCAAGCGATTCCTGGTATTGCAGGATCCAGTGCTGGTAGCCGGGGCTCCGCAGGGCGGTCTCAGCAAAGACCTCAAGGTCAGCGGTGTCCACGATATGGTCATCTGCGATGTTGGCGAGGAACGTGAGCACCCGTTGCTCGTAGGGATCTGAGGACTCCTCAGAGATGATCCTGACCCTGACACCGCCTTCAGGTTTCTCGGTCACCACAATCATTCCCTGGCGATGGAGGTCCAGGATCGTCGCGTAGAACCCATCGGCGTCGAACTCAAGAGCGTCGCCTTTAAAGAGGAGATTCACCTGCCAGGGCTTAAGATCGGTGTTCGGCGTGAAGCTCAGGTACTCGGGCACCGTAAACTGTTTCTCCCTGCCATAGCGGAGGTAGACGCCAAGGAGGATGAACGGCATCGCGAGAACAAGGAGGATCGAGAGGCCGTAGAGGACTCCCGCCGCGCCGTAGAGAAGGGGAGGCCAGCGGTTGGCGGCGGCGGCCTTCCCTCGCACATCAGGGAGATATTCAGGGAACCCATCGACCTTCTCCATGAACGCCGGGTCGAGGACCAGTTCAACGTTCAGCGCGTCATCCTGGGAAGCGCTCCCTGTTATGATGACGGCATCCGCCGTCCGTTCGACCTCAAGGGTCGGGGGATGGGTGTAGACCTCCTCGATATCACCGGCGAACGGGAGGGTGATGCGCAGGTCCCGGTAAGGGATGTGCTTATCGACCAGTTTCAGGTTCAGGTGCGCCCACTCTTCGTCGTACTCGACCGGCGGCCTGACCTGGTAGCGGTACTCCACCGTGTAGGTACCCGGGGCAAAGGAGTCGGGGTTAAAGATCCCCACCTCGTTTGCGAATGCCCCCTCCCGGATGACAGCAAGATCCTCAGAGCTCGCGATCCCGGCGGTCGTCCTGACCTCCCCATCCAGGTCCTTAACGTAACCGACGGTCCCGGGTGGGGCGGTCATGCCCAGGAACTCGATATGCGGTCGATCGAGGGCATTGAAGGTGATCGGGGCGGCCCAGTAACGGAAGAGCATCCTGTACTCCCCCGCCGCGCGGATATCGTAGACATACCGCTCGACCAGGGTCCCGTTCTCAAAGAAGACAGCGTCATAGTGCTGGACCTCAAGATCCCCCCTGAAGCTATCAGGGAGCGCGGTCGCTCCAGCGACCGCCAGCACCCCGACAAGGAGGGTGATGGCAACAAGGATGAGGATCTGCTGCCGTTCAGTCATGCGCATGGAAGATCAGAACGATATCGTCGGGACCCGCTCGATCTCCTCACCAAACTCCAGGTACTGCAGTTTTGTAAACCCCATGGCAGCGGCGATCAGGTTTGAGGGGATCGTGTCGGTCATGGTGTTGTACTGCTGGGCGATGTTGTTGTAGGTGTAGCGCTGCCTGGCGATCTCGTCCTCGACCCCCCTGACCGCGGCCATCAGGTCCTGCACCGTCTGCGAGGTCTTGAGGTCGGGATAGTTCTCAGCGACGGCGAGGAGCCGCCCGAGGATTGACCTGGATTCGCGTTCGAGATCGTTTAAGTCACCCGGACCGGCGCTGCCGATACGGGCCCGCATCGCGGTCACTCCGGTCAGGGTCTCTTTCTCGAAGGCCGCGTAACTCTTCACCGCGCCAAGGAGCTGCTCGATCATGTCCAGGCGCTTCTTCATGGCAACCTTCACCTGGCCGAGCGTTGCTTCGGCAGAGTTTTTGAGCGAGAAGAACCGGTTATAGATTCCGATGAACGCCGCCACGATGCCCAGTGCGACCAGCACCACGACGACGATGAGGACAAGGGAGATGATGTCCACTGGTTGTCACCATACTGTATGGGCGGTAGGGCGTATTTAAGGGGTGACCTCAATGTCGCACAACAGACAGGAAACCCGGGATATCGACATGATTCTCACGCATCTTCGCACAGCCCTCCTTTAAGAATGGTCAGGCAGAGCAGGAGGCAGGAAGCCGGAGCTATCCCGGAAAACGGTCACGCGATCCACCGATGCCACGCGACCCGGTTATTCCACGATCTCCTCACCAGAACTCACCATCGCCACAACCTTTCCATCAGCGTCGCGAAGGAGAGCATTGTGCCAGAGGATCGACCGCTCACTGCCATCCCGGGTGACAACCGGGCTCTCTTCGTAGAGAGGCGGCGCGATCTCTCCGGCGACCAGACGGGCGAAGTTCCGGGAAAGTCGATCGCGGAGGCGAGCAGGAACGACCGTTGCAAACCAGTTCTTTCCAGCAAGATCACCCTCAGCATACCCCAGGATCTCGCATCCCCGCCGGTTTACCATATCAATGGTTCCATCTGCTTCGATCACCGCGATCATCACGCCGGCTGCTTCCAGGTAGCCCTGCGCCCGGTCACGCTCGGCAACCAGACGATCCTCGGCAGCGACGCGGTCGGTGACGTCCTCGGCGATCCCGAGCATGTACCTCAGCCTGCCCCGGGAGTTAAAGATCGGGATCTTCTTCATATAGAGAGTCTGACCGGTCTGGAGGCGGACCTGCTGTTCCTGGATAGCCGACCGCTCCAGCATCTCCCGGTCTTCCCCGGCGAAGAACGTCGCCATCTCGGGCGGAAAGAGGTCTTCGGCCACCTTCCCCGCAATCTCTTCCTTCGTCATCCCGAGGAAGTCCTCAGCAGCCTGGTTTGAGAAGACAAACGTGTTCCCCGCCACCTCCCTGACGAAGACCATGCTCGGGATGTTGTTGACCACCGAGTAGAGGAACGACTTCCACTGGGCCACCCGTTTTGTGGCGCGCAACCGTTCGGTGATGTCACGACAGACCACGCGGTACCCGGTGAAATCACCGATCATATCGTAGATCGGCGTCCCGCTCACCTCAAAGGTGACGGGGTTCCCGTTTCGATGGAGCATTGTCCATTCAAAGAGAACCCTGGGTTCAGGATCGAGGAGGAGGGCTGCCAGGTGTTTCCGGACCCGTTTCGCCGTCTCCGGGGCCATGAAGTCACAGGGGGTTTTTCCGAGCATCTCTTCGGGTGCGTAACCGAGGATCTCCTGGCTCTTCGGGCTGACGTAGGTGAACGTGCTGGTCTCATCTACGTTCAGGATCAGGTCGTTGATATTCTCGACGAGGCTCCGGAAGAGCATCTCGCTCTCGCGCAGGGCCTCCTCCGCCCGCCGTTCCTCAGTGATATCCTCAAGAATGATGGTGACCCCTGGCGTCCCGTCATTGAAGACGGTGGGGAGGAACTTGACCCTGAAGAAGAGCTCCTCGTCATGCCGCAGGAACCTGAGTTCTTCCACGAACTCGCTGCCGTTAAGCGCGGCGGCGATCCGGCTCTGTATCAGCGGATGGTCAAACGCGGCAAATTTTGACTCTTCAATACTGATCCCCGTGATATCGTCCCGTTCTACTCTTGCAAATCTGCAGAGGGCATCGTTTGCCTGAACGACCCGGCGGTCTCGATCAAGCACCAGCACCAGGTCTGAAGAGAAGTTGAGCATGACCGAGATGGGGACCCGCTGCGAGATGTAGAAGACTTTGGCCTTGCCATAGGTCTCCATCTCCACCTGACCAGATACAAGGAGGACGTCAAGGTAGCGGGAGACGGTGTTCCGGTTCATTCCAATGGCGGCAGCAAGATCAGAGACCGACATACCTCGGGGATGCTCTTTCAGGACGTTGAGCAGGGAAGAGAGTGCGTCGGTAGTGCGATCCATGTCTGGACAAGTGTTTTGTTCCAGGAGATATAGTGTTTTGCGGTAATGCGTATCATTGACGCTTCGCGTAACGCCACACGACAATGCAAGGCAATAGAGGAAAGCCATATATAGGATATGGATCAAGATCTGATCCCCAGAGTCAGTCAGAGAACGGGGAATCTCTGCTGCTACCCGGGCCACATGGACACTGTTGGTCCGGACCGGCACAAGAACGGCTGGGGTCGGTGAACACAACACGTAATTCACCACACTGCACCAACGTCGGTTGGTAGTTGCACCGGAGAATTACCCCGGTGCAAACACAGGCACACCTCTCTAAATCCTCCATACCGAGACGGTGGGATCGGGCATGCCGGAGCGGCCGGCACAACCGCACCGGCATGCCTGCCCGAACCCATCGTGGTTATCACACACCCAACATACGCCTCTTTTTTTCGTGAGTTTGAGATCGGTGCTGCCCGGAAAGGTCGTCCTGGTCAGAGGCTTGAGCGGCGATTCCAGGATCCGGCTCCAATTCCACGCTTAATTAGATCGTCCCGGGAAAATTGGATGCACCTCTCGCCACACCAGTCACCCGGATCTTCGGCGCTACCTCTCTCCGGCCCGGGGCCACACACCCCATAGGGTTCCCTGAAACACTCCCCGGCCCCGGGAGGGAGAGAACCACCAGAGAACTTCGTTCTTCCCTCGTCTCCAGATCGGGATCTCAGAGATCTCCCTGGCAGCGGTGGTGCTCCCGGTCACGACCGGCTGATTCGTCACCCTCATCCAGGAGCAGCGACCCGAGCACACCGGGGAGATCTTCTTTCGCCGTAATCAGCGTCGAAGATTCTTCGAGCATCAGGTTGACCCGCTCGCAGTGCCCGGCCATCCGGAAGTCGGTCCGGAGCGCCACCACCCGTTTGCCAAGAGCGCAGGCATACCCCATCTCCCAGGATGTCCCTGAATCAGCGTCAGCACCGTCGATGACTGCTACCACGAGATCTGCCTCCTGGAGTGCCTGGAGGTGCCGCGCAAAGATAGCCTGGTGCTCCTCCTGACATCGGGTATGGCTCGTATCCCCCACACGCTGAGGGAGGTAGACGTCGAAGAGCTGCTGCTCAAGGAGATCGTGGAGCACCAGGTTGTAGGCCTGCTCTGCTTCCGAGAAGAGCGGGGCGGCAAGGTAGATACGATACCGGGCAAACTCCTTCACGTCAATCGCACGAATATCGGGGAACCGGGCGAGGAAGGCACCACGGCCGGGCTGTTTCTCTGACGAGTAGTAGGTGGTCTCCACCCCGCAGGCAGGCGACGAGTCTACCCCGACGATCGCAAGCGGCGCGCCTCGCTCCCTGATGGTGTCGCGGACCGCTGCTTCGAGCCTGTCGAGAAGATCCACAAACCCGGGGGTCGCCAGGCGCTCGAGGAACGAGCCTGGCGGGCGGTCGGCCCCGAGATAGAGCGACTCCGGACAGGGAAGCGGGACCATCTCGATCGAGAAGCGCCGGCAGCGCTCCACGGCGCGCCGAAAGATGCGTCGGTCCTCATCGGTCGTTATTCCACGGGCACGGCACGCTGGATTGAGAATGCAGGGAGCGACGAGCACGTACATTGATAGTACCTGGGCAGCGTACCATAACAACATAGATGATACCGCTCTACGCCTATCGAGACAACACCTGTGACCCCCGGAAGTGCACGGTGAAGAAACTGGCACGCCGTGGGCTTGCCACCATCGTCACCTCCATCGCGAAGATCCCCCGTTCGACCCTCCTCCTCGACCCGACCGCAGAGCAGGCGGTATCCCCCGCCGACCGGCATCTTCCCTCGATAACGGCGCTCGACTGCTCCTGGGAGGTCCTCGACACCGGTGCCGTCTCCTCCTGGCGCAACCGCCGGGCGCTCCCGTTCCTTGTGGCTGCAAACCCGGTGAACTTCGGTCGACCGTTTCGGCTAACCTCAGTGGAAGCGATGGCTGCGACACTCTACATCCTCGGGGAGAAAGAACAGGCCAGGACGATACTCGCTCCATTCAGGTGGGGGCTTCGGTTTCTTGAGGTGAACGCTGAGCCTCTGGAAGAATACGCGCAGGCACGGAACAGCACTGAGGTCGTCGCCATCCAGGCGCTGTATATCTGATAGAACCATCGAACAGAGGGGAGGCATCCTGCCCCGGCTCGAAGGAGGGCAAGACCGGGCGATGCTTATCGAGTGGAAAAAGAGAGCGCAACGATGCATCAGGAGGTACAGGCGGGTGGATGCCCACCCGACCACCCAAACGTGCTGAACGTCGCACGCGACGAGTGAGTCCGAGCACCCCCAGAAAGGAGATGCCTCACTCGTGTCTACAATTCTCTCATGTCACCGGGGTAATAGTTCCCCAGACTATTAGATGACTCATGCGGTATTTATACAATTCTATTTCATATCGGCCATGAATCTCCGTTTTCACCCTGATTTGCCGAAAAACATTTGAATGGTCCGATCCGGGGGGAAGGGATATCATGCTGCAGCGACAGACAGCGGAACTGGCGTAAATAGTAGTTTACAACGCAGAAAAAAAAGATACTGCCCGGTTAAGAGGAGGAGGCCCGCGCGAAAAGCCGCATCATCAGGTCTGCGTCCTCAAGCATGGTAGCATTATTGTTAAAAAAGATGTAGGTCCTTTTCGGGTCGATTGCGGCGATTGTATCCCTGATACGCACAAGTTCGGTCTCGGTGTAGTTATGCCGATACCAGCCCTCCCGTCCGTGCATCCTGAGGTAGACAACATCGCCGGGGAAGATCCGTTCCTGAAAGTCCGGAGAGTCAACCGAGACCAGGACTGCTGCATCCTGCAACCGCCGGCACGCCTCATCGTCACCAAGCACCGCCGGATTGCGGATCTCCACCGCGCACCGCTGCGGAAGCCCGATCGTCTCCACAAACGTAAGGATACGATCGAGATCCCCAAACGCCGGCGGGGCCTGGAAGAGATAGAAGTCGACCAAATTGTCCAGGGGGCGAAACCTCGCGCTGAACCGCTCCCAGACCGCCACCGCCTTCTCGTTGAACCGGTGCCAGTGGGTGACCGACCGGTGCACCTTGACGCTCCATCGAAGCCCCGAACCCACATCGGCCCATGAAAGGATCGTTTTCTCCGATGGAAATCCGTAAAAACTCGTATTCAGTTCGATGGCGTTCAGACCTGAGTGTTCCACGAACCATGCCAGGTTACCTCCCCGGTTCCAGGTATACGCCCAGCCGCTCGTCCCGATGTGAACAACCCCGCCCGGAAGGCCGGGATCCTCCCGCTCATTTTGCCGATGAGACCGCAAAGATAGACCCCCACGCAAGAGACTGGAGAAAGGAAGATAAAGATTTTGAGTGGTTCACCAGAACCCGGGCACCAGGACAGAGATCGCCCAGCCCATGTACTCACGGCCATAGCCAGAATACTCATCCTGGAGGCGGTGAAGGTAGTCGACCACGAGGTCGCGCTCGGGATGATCGGGGTGGCTCCTGAGCCAGGTAAGGATCGACTGCCAGATCGCGGACTCATACCGGTCCCAGTCACCCACGCTGGAGTGGATGACGGTAGCAACGTCGAGCCCGACCTCTCGCGCGGCACCAAGGATCTCGTATCCAGTCAGGACGTCGGGCCACTCGCGGGCAAACTCAGGCGGGGTCCGGTCCGACCTCCAGCAGCGGTCACCGATGACGATGATCCCCTCATCAGTGACCATACCGAGGAGAGCATCGAGCGTCGCCTCAAAACCGCCCCAGACATGAGATGCACCGATCGAGGCAGCGCAGTCGAACGGCTCATCGGGAACGTACTCCCGGGCATCCATGCACCTGACCATGACCTGCTCACCGAGGTCTGCCTCCTGAAACGCCCGCTCAGCCCGGCGGCAGGCATCCTCCCGCACCTCGATCCCGAGACCCGAGATCCCGTACTCCCGGCCCCAGAGCGAGAGAATCGCGCCGTTTCCGCACCCGATCTCCACGACGCGGGAGCCCTCTCCGAGCCCCGCCACCCGCCCGGCAGCGAGCACCTTCGCCGGCGTGGTCGGGTTCATGATATCAAGCGGCCCCTGTGATATGCTGACGAGTTCGTTGATCTCCATGGAACGATAGTCTCCCTTGGTACAGGTACATTCCTCGGAGATTAAATCCACGTACCCCAGATCCCGGTACCGGTCCCACAGGGTAACCCCGGGAAAAGACCTGGTTGCCATCCAGAGATAGACCGGAATACACCCAGATGAGAACGTCCCTCCGGTATGCAACCGAGCAGGAGTTGCCGGGAAGAGCCCTGTGAACCCGGCAGTCCGAGCGCTCACCGGGATCGGCTGCTATCGACGGAGCGGTCGAACCGAAGAGCGCCATGCTCCAGGGTGACCTGCCCAGGTGCCGCCTGGTCCTGACCGCCGCTGCCCTCGCTGCCCTGTGGCAAACCGGGTGATCCGGCCGGGCAAGGAGATCCCCGGCCCTGCCGCGGAGGGCGATGGGGACGTGAAACCCATCCTCCTCTTTGGCCCCGGGAGACGGGGTCCTCCGGAATAGATGATTAACTACTAATAGAATCCCCTGCCAGATATCGGTATGCAAGGGCGGCACATCCTGCTCCTGCTTCTGATTGCAGCAGCCATCCTATCAGCCGGGTGCATGACGCAGGAGGAGAGGGCGGACGCACCGGTGGTCTCTCCAACCCCGACCCCGATGCCAGTGGTAACAGAGGAGAAGGCCGTTGGAGGAGGACTCCCTGCACCCACACCGCCCGTACCCACCCGGGGAGAGAGGAAGGGAAGCGGACCACACAAGGTAGGATTTGTCGACCCGCAGACCTATCATATCGCAACACCGACACCCACGATCCCGATCTCAAGACCGCCAGACGATGTTCGGGTCTCCGGTAAGATGGTGGAGTATGCAACGGTAACCCTCGACTATCCTCCCCGGATCCTTGCCACCGAGGTCTACCACATTCCTTTCCCGTACTGGGATCTGAACGTAAGCGTAACCCCAATGAATGACTTTCCCTGGATCGCGATAGAAGTCCGGGATGCGGATGACCCGAACCGGATCGTCAAAGAGGTTCAGTATTCCCGATCCGATATTCTCCAACCCGGAGATAAGACCAAAGGAAAGGAGGAAGGGTTCACCATCAGGGAGGGCTACGGCGACTACTACGTAGTTATCAGGTCAGAATCGCTGAAATCGCTCACCATCACCATCAAGATCCCGGAGAAGTATCTCGTCTAACCTTCTTCACCCTCTTCTGCCGTCTGGAGTTCCTGGTTGTAGTCATCGATCGCGGCGCTGTAGTCTTTCCATGCCTGGTCAGCCATGGCAAGGTTCTCCTCTGCTGCAGTATACGCCTTCGCGTCATAAGCACCAGCCGCCGATAACCAGAGCGAGAAGGCGCGGTTCAGGTGGTCCAGCGCCCTGATATAGGCGGCCTTCGCCCCCATATACGCCTCCGGAACCTCGTCGGCAGCGATGATCTGACGGTGATATGCTGTGAGCCGCCGGCCATAGTCAGCAAGGGCTGCAAACTCCCGCATGGAGGCGTCGCACTCTGCAAGCGAGGGATATTCCGGAAGAGACCCGATGCATGATGAGATCTCCTCAGCGAGCAGGAAGAGATCGGTTTCAGATGCCGCCACATGTTGACCGAACGCCGCAACCTGGCTCGTTTCAATGTAATCGATAGAGATCGTCCAACCGCAGAGAACGATCGAGATCACGGCAGCCACGGCCCCGGTAATGATAAGCACGTCCTTCCAGCTGATATCGACACCCGGCGGTTCAGGATCCACGCCCCTCATCCTCCCCCCGCCGGAATGCGGGCAGGCAGGATCCGGTATTCTCCCGGGGTAGGGACGTAGCGGAGCGGGATGATCTCCGGCGTTCCTGTCGTGCCGCTGGCATCTCCTATTGGGAACGGTTTTCCCAGGCGTGCCGTGGAGTACGACGAGACGTTCTCCCAGATGAAGTCTGAGCCCTCGACATGGTAGTAGCGGGTCCCCTCATGCTCAAAATACTTCGGCGTGTACTTCGCGTAGTAGGGGTTGAACCCCTCCATCCTGATGCCGAGAACCATGTGATCCGGGTACTGAAGCAGCACCGTATCATAGCCGAGGATGTCTAAGAGCCCTGCCATCAGGATCGCAGAATCCTCGCAGTCCCCCTTCCTGTCGACAAGCATCTCGGTGGGATATTTAGGGTATTCAACACCGTCTCCCACGCGCACGGCGTAGCGGGGGAGGACTCCTTCGCGGTAAGAGTCCGGGCTGCTATCGTCTGCCCACGGGATCTGCTGGACGAAGAAGATGACGTTCATCAACCTGAAATACTCTTCCTCAGGGTTTGCGGCGGCGGGGGCTATCCTGCGGGCGAGATCCTCGAGGATCGGCCGATCGTCTTCGGCGAGAGCATACCGCCCCCAGGCACGTTTGTCGGCGAACCGCGGGGTATCACGGTGTTGAAGAAAGAGCGCCTTCGGAACCCGGACCTGCGTCGTGTGGACACCACCGTCGATCGCCGTCCAGCGGAAGGTCGAAGTGTAGGCCGCACTATCTGCAGGGAATGGCGTTGTCTCAGGCACCGGTGCAGGCGGGACATACCGCGGCGGGGTCGGGAGACTGCTGCCACCCGATTCAGCAAGAGAGGGAGGTTGCACTAGCAGGGCAACGACCACGATCACAACTGCGCCCGCGAGAACGGGGATGATATCCCTCCACTCCATACCTGAACCCCAGACAACGAACCTCTGGTAGAGATGTTTACCGCTACAGCGTTAAAAAAACGTTCATCCTCTTGATGAGGATATCCCGCAACCCTTCTGCCAGGAGAGGACTCTCCTTCTCTCGGTCCCTTCCCCTCGTGGCGGAGAGTCCGGGAAACAGCCGGGGTTGCGATCTCCTGCGTCCAGGACAAGTGTCTTCAGCTCAGCAGGTTCTTCGACCGCCAGGGCGCTCCCGGAATCTGCTCGATCGGGAGATCACCTCCGAGCCGGGGCATCGTGCTGAACAGGCGGAAAGGAGGACGCAAGCACCTGCCGCAGGAAACCGATAGGTGGCGTGGGTATCCCCGGGTTGGCGGAACAGTGGCAGGAGGCTCCAGAATCGACTCCCCGCCAGGACAGATGCCACGTCCGGGAGTGCCACCCTTCCGAGGTGGGGCCGGGTGCATCCCTGGTCTCCGGGCCGGGGCCCGGCTCGGGAACAACGAGGCAGACTGTTGATGTCAGGGAAGACCGATTCCAAAGAACCCGGCGATAAACCGGACCGCGGCGTAGAGGAAGTAGAGCCCAAAGATGAACTTCAGGGTCGCCGGCCTGAACCGCCGGATCGATGCCGCACCCACCTGGGCGCCGGCGATCGACCCGGCTGCAAGGACCAGCCCTGCCCCGACAGCAACATACCCCTCCACCAGTTTTATCCCGCCTCCCACGATCGCCATCGGGATCATGGACGCAAGCGACGTCCCCATCGTGACGCCAACCGGGGCGCCGAAGAGGTAAAGAAGCCCCGGGACGATTGCGTAGCCGCCGCCGAGCCCGGTGATCCCGGTCAGGATGCCAACCCCGATGCCGAAGAGGAGATGGCCGGGGGGAGTGCCCCCGATTCGCTCCGGCTCGGGCCCGGTACCGGGCCTGAGCCCCTCGCGGATCATGCTGATGGAGGGAACGAGGAAAGCCAGTCCCAGGACAAGGCCGAGCAGGCGGCTGTGGTCGACGAGGAAGGAGAAGAGCCAGGAGCCGATGAGAACCCCCACAAGACCGCCGACAGCGATCCTGCCCGCTACCCGAAGGTCAAGGTTCCCCCGTACCAGGTGGCCGATGGCCCCGGAGATCGAGGTGAAGACGACCACAAAGAGCCCGGTCCCGATGGCGATCGGACCCGGGAATCCGAGAGAGAAGTACATGATCGGAAGCATGATCGTCGATCCTCCGACCCCGATCAGCCCACCCAGGACCCCGGCAACGAGACCGATCGCAAAGAGAAGGAGCAAGGCTGAAGGCGTGAGCGGCGGAGAATTCGGGGTTACCCCGGTCCCGACGGTGAAGGCCGCCCCGAGCATAACCGCGATCACGGCCATGACGATCGCTACCCGGGCGATGCGCCGCCATCCGGCGCTCCACTCACCCCTCATGCTACCAGCATCCCCCGGCAGAGCCAGGACCAGCCCGGGTCCGGGTCCCGCTTGAAACCCGCGAGAGCGCCGGAGATGGGTTCGAGCCCCATGAACGCCCCGTCTGCATGCCGGGGAGAAGGTGAGCCTCCGGTGATTGCCCGGAAATCTGAGGGTGATGACGATATCCGGTCCGGGAAGGCAGGATCTGGTTGGCTCCGACCTTCTGAGCGGGGATCCGACCACTCTCTCCGTCTCCCGGCCACGTCCCGGTCAGAGATAAACCCGGGCGACGCTACAGGGGGAGCGCTTCGACCAGCCAGACCCCATTCACCACCGCTGAAAGCACGCCGGTTCGGGGTGAAGGCCGTTATACCATTCTCATCTATTTCAGGCCAGATCGTTATCAGACCGGAGGGCATACGTCCGTATATAACCCTCCGTTACCCGATGAACCTGCCGAAACCAGACTACCGGTGCGGGGGACAGACCTCACGCGCCCCGGCCATCGGGACCTCCGGTTCGGCCGCGTAGGTGCAGACCGAGGGGTAGTAGTTCGTGACGTACTCCTTGAGCATCCTGCGGGAACAGTACTGGGGAGCGATGCTTTTTATCGACTCTTTCATCATCCTGACCCATTTGTGCGAGACGTTGTCCATCGTCCGCGAATAGTAGATCGGCGCAATCTCGTTCTCAATGAGGTCATAGAGCGTGTTCGCGTCAGCCCGGTTGTTTCCTCCGTAGGGGACGTGCCCCTCGAAGCCCCAGCCGTTTTTGCCGTTGTAGCCCTCGACCCACCAGCCGTCCAGGACAGAGAGGTTCAGCACCCCGTTCATCCCGGCTTTCATGCCGCTCGTCCCGCTCGCCTCCATGAGCGGGACGGGCGTGTTCATCCAGACATCCACACCGTGGACCATGTAGCGCGCAAGCTGATCACCGTAGTCCTCAACGAAGGCTATTCGGCCCCCGAACCGGGGGTCCTGAGCGTACCGGTAGATCTTCTGGAGGATACGCTTGCCCCGCTCATCGGCAGGGTGAGCCTTCCCTGCGAAGATGAACTGCACCGGCCTCCAGCGGTTGTTCACGATTCCATCGAGCCGGTCCAGGTCCTCAAAGATGAGGTCGGCGCGTTTGTACTCGGCGAACCTGCGGGCAAACCCGATCGTCAGCGCTGACGTATCGAGCATAAGGCCCTCAGACGCCAGGTTCGCTGGCTCTTCCCGGTGTACCGTCCATTTCAGGCGTTTGCGTTCCCGGATCCGGGCAAAGAGTTTCATCTTCAGCCAGTGGTGTTCATCCCAGAGTTCACTGTTCGGGATCTCGTCGATAACCTCCCAGACGATCGGGTTATCATAGTCTTCCCGCCAGCCCGGGTAGATCGGGTCCAGATAGCGGTCGAAGAGCGCCTCGATCCGGTGGTTCAGCCAGGTCGGCATGTGGACGCCGTTGGTGATGGCATCGATCGGGACCTCCTCGACAGGGAGTTCTGGCCAGAGGGGCTGCCACATCTCCCGGGCGACCTCACCATGTCTCTGGGAGACACCGTTATGGAAGAGACTCATCCTGAGCGCAAACGCGGTCATGTTGAAACCGGCGCCAGGGTTGCGCGGGTCTTCCCCGAGCGCCATGAATTCATCCCAGTCGAGGCCAAGTGACTGGTAGTAACTGCCGAAGTACTTCTTCATCAGATCTTCAGGGAAGACGTCGTGGGCAGCCGGGACAGGGGTGTGGGTGGTGAAGATTGATGTTCCCCGGACGCTCTCACGCGCCTCCTCAGGCGGCATCCCGGCCTCGAGTCGCTCCCTGAGTCTCTCAAGGAGGGCGAACGCTGAATGCCCCTCATTTAAGTGCATCGCTGCGTAGTCAACGCCGAGCGTGTGGAGGACTTTTCTCCCGCCAATACCAAGCACCAGTTCCTGCCGAAGCCGGTACTCGAGCTCTTTCAAGTAGAGACGGTGAGAGATGCTCCGGTTTTCGGGAAGATTCTCGTCGATATGGGTATCGAGAAGGTAGAGCGGGACACGCCCAACCTGGACCTTCCAGACCGCGACATAGATCGGCGGGTCGACCAGAGGCACCTGCACCACGAGCTGCTTGCCATCGTCGTCGAGCACCCGGAGAACTGGTGCGGCATCACGGTCCAGGATCTCGGCGACATTCTTCTGCCACCCGTTCGCCTCCATGTGCTGGTGGAGGTATCCTTCCGCATACATAAACCCGACAGCGACCATCGGCACCCCGAGGTCGCTTGCTGCCTTGATATGGTCACCGGCAAGGATGCCAAGTCCTCCCGCATAGAATGGGAGCGAGTGGTGCAGCCCGAACTCGCTGGAGAAGTAGGCGATCGTCAGCGGCACCCGTCCGGGGTAGCGCTGCGCAAACCAGCTTGTCGTCGGCTCCATGTACTGCCGGAACCGGAACATGATGATGTCGTAGCGACGGAGGTACTCCGGGTTGTTTGCCGCCCGCTCAAAGAACCGTGGCGGTGTCTCAAGCAGCATCCTGACCGGGTTGTGACGGCTCAGTTTCCATTCTGCCCGGTTCAGCTGTTTGAAGAGCACCGTCGCCGAGGAGTGCCAGCTCCACCAGAGGTTGTAGGCGAGGTCAACCAGCCCGAAGATCCGCTCCGGGACGTGGGCGAACCGATCATAGGGTATCTCTGTCTTCATCGTGACCACCAGGGATGGACCGGCATTACCTGTCAGGCGTGATAAGTGCTTCTGTCACACAGGGTGGGGAGGCCCGGCTACAGTGGTGCACCCCTCAACGTTCACCCCCGCATGACGCGCATTCAGGGGGCGGATAACGAGAGCTCCCAGGGGTATGCTGATACGTTCAGGTTCCATCCAACGATGCAGATGGGCTGCAGGCGATGCCGGCGGAGAACCGGGCCAGATCGTTGGGGTCAT
This sequence comes from uncultured Methanoculleus sp., assembly GCA_964651285.1. GTDB lineage: Archaea > Halobacteriota > Methanomicrobia > Methanomicrobiales > Methanoculleaceae > Methanoculleus. The sequence continues at coordinate 5,101 of CAZYWX010000006.1, read as the reverse complement.
CTACGACGGTCGGCAGATCGAGGTCACCAATGCGAGGCCGGCGGGCGCTCGCTCGCCTGAGATCCTGCCATGCTCAAGGCTGGTTCAAGCCAGGGCCGGGACCAGGCACCGGGTGGTGTCGTCGTCCACGCAAGGGTGTTCCTCGAATCGGGCCATTCGCCACCGGTATCGACACTGGTGAGCGATACACGGTGCCTACAATGGCCGAACCTCCGGAGGTCCACTCCCAGATCACCGCATACGCTCCCATCCGGGGGATCCAGCCAGCCCGGCAACCGCCCAGAAACAAGTTCCCTCCGTCACCGGATAGCCTCTGCCTCAAGGACCGCGCCCTCCCCTGCGTCACGGAACGCCCTGGCGACGTTCCCGGGGCCGAGGAGGGTACCGCCGAAGATCCGGGAGACTACCAGTGCATGACGCTCGAGGGCATGCTTCCTAAGTACCTGAATAAGCACCCGCCCCGGGCGACCGACCTCACCGTCATTTCTGAACTCCTCATGGGAGGCATAGCGGAGGGCAGCACAGTGATGGGCAGCCTTCGGATAGGCCTTCCGGTGTCCGGCGAGGATCTGTGCAAGGTCCCCCGGACCCTCGATCAGGTAGAGATGAGCATAGAACCTGGACCGTCGAACAGTGAGTTTCACGGCCCCAAGGGGCGCGGCGGTCATGCAATCACCCGCTCTCTCATGTACTCATCCCAGTGTGCTTCCAGGAATCCCCGCATCCCCCGGCTGGGACGGTAGGGTGGATATATCGCGCGGTAGGCCGCTTCGGCCTCGGCAAGGCTCCCGGTCGGCAGGGTATCGGTGTATGCCGCGAGGTAGAGGAGCCCGATCGCGGCTGACCTGGAGACACCAAACCCACAGTGGACCAGGATCGGTCTACCCCTCTCGAGGCACCGGTGGATAAACGCAAGGGCGGCATCGATAGCCTCCTTCGGGACGTCTTCGGGGTCCCTCGAGTCGACAAGGTTGAGCATCAACCGGTTCCCGCGCCGGGCGACAAACCGTTCCGGGTGGTCTTCGGGGACCGTGCCGACGGGGGAGTAGGTGACGGCCAGACAGTGGTAGGGGCTCTGGCAGGCGTGCACCACGCACCAGGTCTCGTGCGCCTCCACCACAAGCTCGTAGTCCTCCTGTGTTCCGATATAGAGGTTTGGATAGATCTCGATCATGGTCCTGCTCCCGCCATCTTCAGCGCACAGGCTGCCGCACCCAGGAGCGGCGCCCTTCCTGCGAGGCTGGAGATGACAATCCTGGGGAGGGTAAGGAAGCGGTCGATATAGGGTTCTGCATGCCTGATCACGACCTCGCCGTAGTAGCGGGCGAGCGGGCCGTCGAGCACGATCACCTCTGGGTCGTAGGCGACGATGAGGGTCGAGATCCCACGGGCATTCACCTGCCCGAGCGCATCCATGAACGCAAGGGCGACCGGATCCTCAGTCCGGACAGCCTCAAAAATCGCCCGGGTAGAGGTTGCGTCAAAGGCTACCTGCCAGATATCAGCCTCCTCCTGCCAGGCTGCAAAGAACCGGGGGACATGCCTCGCCGAGGCGTATCCCTCCCAGTGACCCCGGTGGCCGCACCCGCAGGTGAGATTGTAGCGGGTATCTACGAAGATGTGCCCGATTTCGCCGGCGTTCCCGCTCGCCCCAAGCAAGAGGTGGCCGTTTGCCACCACGCCACCCCCAATGCCGGTGGAAAGAGTGACGTAGACAGCGTTATCTGAGTCTCGGGCTGCGCCTGCCCAGCGCTCGCCGACGATACCGGCCCGGGCATCGTTGATCAGGGCGACGGGCAGCCCGAACCGCTCGCTGAGCGGCCTGGTGATCTCCACGACCGGGAACGCGATGTTTGGTGAGTTGGTGACCCACCCCCGGCTGATATCCAGCGGCCCTGCCGATGCGACACCGATCGCCACGACCCTTCCCGCCTCCACAGTCGCGAGGAGGGACTCAACCAGGGAGCTGATCGCGGCGGTGATCACCCCCCCCGAAGCCCCCGTTGTCGGGGTGCTGGTGGCGGTATGAGCGAGAATAGTCGCATCAGAGTCGATCAGGGCTGCGCGAAGGTTGGTCGCGCCGAGGTCTACGGCAATCACGGCTGTCATCTGGATCATTCCTTTCGGTGGCCGGGAAACGCTCCACCACTCGAATTACGTAGACCACCGGCATAAATCTACGCCTCAGACCCGGGGCTCGGGGACAACACAACCTTTACGTGATGCGTGCACTATTTTTTAGGTATACCTAAATGATCACCATGGAAACGAGACTGCTCGATCTTGAACCGGGGATGCAGGGAACCGTCACCCGGTTTACTGGAACCCCTGGCTTTGTTCGGAAACTCAGGACCATCGGCATCAGGGAGGGCAAGACCCTGACCGTCATCGCCAGACATCCCCTCGGCGGCCCGGTAGTGGTGGAGGTGGATGGACGCGAAGTGACGCTCGGCCGGGGCATGGCCGGGCGGGTCATCGTGGATGTGACTGCATGAAGACCGTTGTCTTGATGGGCAACCCGAACGTCGGGAAGAGCGGGATCTTCTCGCGGCTGACCGGCACCCGGGTCATCACCTCGAACTACCCAGGGACCACGGTCGAAGTCTCTCAGGGGGTGATGCGCCTACCTGATATGTCGGCCGAGGTGATCGACGCTCCCGGCACCTACTCTCTCACCCCCACGAATCCTGCCGAAGAGGTTGCCGCCGGAATCCTTGAACAGGCGGATCTGGTCATCAACGTCGTTGACGCGACCAACCTGGAGAGGAACCTCTATCTGACCCTCGAACTTCTTGAGCGCGATGTCCCGGTGATCGTCGCGCTCAATCTCTGGGATGAGGCAGGTAACCAGGGGATCACGATCGACGTTCCCGGCCTCGAGCGACTCCTCGATGTGCCGGTCGTCCCGACCGTGGGCCTCTCCGGGCAGGGGATACGGGAACTCGTAGACCGGTTCAGCGATGCGCGCCCTTCAGGGACGATCCAGCCCATGAGCGAGGAGGAACGGTGGGCGGCGGTCGGCCGGATCACGAGCGCGGTGCAGACGATCACCCATCGCCACCACACCCTCCGCGACCGGATCGCGGTGGCGAGCATCAGGCCGTTGACCGGCCTGCCGATCGCGCTGGCGGTCATCGCCGCGGTCTTCCTGGCGGTCAGGTGGATCGGTGAAGGACTCATATCGTTCCTCTTTGAGCCGCTTTTTGACCTCTACACCCCGATCGCCATGAAGATCAGCGACTTCCTCGGGCCAGGGATCCTGCACGAGATCCTGATCGGACATCTCTTCAACGGCGAGATCGACTACGTCCAGTCGATGGGCCTCCTCACGACAGGGCTCTTCGTCCCGTTTGCCATGATCCTCCCCTACATCGTGGCCTTCTACCTCGTCCTCTCGATCCTCGAGGATACCGGCTACCTCCCAAGGCTTGCGACGCTGGCCGACACCTTCTTCCACCGGCTCGGGATGCACGGATACGGGATCGTCCCGGTCTTCCTCGGGTTTGGGTGCAACGTGCCGGGGGCGCTTGCCACCAGGGTGCTCGAGACGAAGAAGCAGCGGTTCATCGCCGCCACCCTCATGTCGCTTGCGGTCCCGTGCATGGCCCAGATCGCGATGGTCTTTGGGGTGCTCGGGCCGTTTGGGATGCGCTACATTGCGCTGGTCTTTGCAACCCTCGCGCTTGTCTACGTCTCGGTGGGGCTGATCCTGAACCGGGTGGTGCCCGGGGAGTGCCCCGAGATATTCCTCGAGATCCCGCCCTACCGGATGCCTGACCTCCGGGCCACCGCCACGAAGACCTGGATGCGGGTGCGAGGGTTTATCGGCGAGGCGATACCGTATCTCTTCCTCGGTATCCTGCTCGTGAACCTGCTCTATGCGGTCGGGTTCCTGGAATGGCTCGCACGGATCTTCGCCCCGCTGATGGAGGTCTGGCTCGGGCTCCCGGCTGAGGCCACCGTCGCCCTCCTGGTCGGGTTCCTCAGGAAAGATCTGGCGGTGGGGATGCTGGTGCCGCTCGGGATGACACCTGAGCAACTCGTCATCGCGGTGACGATGCTCTCGGTCTACTTCCCCTGCGTGGCGACGTTTGTGATACTCCTCAAAGAGCTCGGGGTGCGGGGAATGGTCGCAGCCGCGGGCGTGATGGTGACAACAGCGCTCCTCGTCGGGGGTGCGCTCCGGGTGGTGTTGATCGGGTTTTAGGTGAGAGGAGCGATGCGCAGAAAAAGGAAAGAGGAGTACATCGAGATCATCTGTCTTCTCGAAAAACAGGAGGGGCGGGCGCAGACAGGTATGATCGCAGAGGCTATCGACGTAAAACCGCCTTCAGTCACTGAGATGCTCAGGAAACTGGAACAGAAAGGGCTCATTGTTTATGAACCCTACGCGGGCGCGAAGCTGACCAGGGCGGGGCTGGAGATGGCCCGTGACCTCCGGAACCGCCACCGCACGTTTGCGGACCTGCTGGGACTCCTCGGCGTCGATGCCGTGACCGCCGAGGCCGATGCCTGCCAGTTTGAGCACCATGTGAGCCGGGAAACGCTGGAATGTCTCCGGCTCTTCCTTGAATATCTCAGGGAGAGCACAGAAGGCCGGCGATGCCTGAAGGGGTTTGAAGAGTTCAGGGAAGAGCGAGAGTAAGGGAGGACATTGACGCTAACAGAACGGGGTAGCCTGTATATTTTGCTGATACGGAGAGAACCAGCTGTTGTTAGCCTCCTGTCAGTCGCTTGAGACCTGTCTCTGTTGAAAAACTCCCTCTGCTGGTTCAGGTGGGCGTTGCCACCCTCAACCACAAAAGAGGTGGGCTCTGGACAGGAATTTTTCCCTGGGCCTGCCCCATGTAGTGGTATGGGGCGGGGGCGGGCTGGACCAGGAGGAGAGGGGCCGCCACATCATCAGGAATGGCAAAAACCCCTCTCCATACCCCATACTCTCGCGACCATGAAACCGAGGATCCCAGATCCCCTCTTCCTCAGGATCCCTGCACATCCAGGTTCGACAGGCTGATATCCACCAGCAGCCATCCTCCTGTTGGGGGGACCTGCATGGTACGGACACACGTAACCCCGGAAGAAGCAAAAGCGATGGGTGATC
>CAZYWX010000005.1:0-26515 GCA_964651285.1 uncultured Methanoculleus sp. | reverse complement strand
TACTAAACAGATTTCCGCATTACCAATGCCAACGTCAGAACCAACCCGCCCAAAGTGCGGTTATCTTGGTTCTCCATCAAACAGGAGAAACAATGTTTGTTCCGTAAGTATATAAACATTTGTTCTCCCGCATCAGGCCTGAGTGTTCTTTGGCTCAGACCCTCATATCCGTTTGATACAGGGACTTGGTCCGACCGGACCGATGTTGTTCACCTGTGTGGGGTATTATGTTTGTGCTTCATAGCATATATACCTTTCTACCCCACCTGGGTATCAGATATGATGCCTGACATGCACCCAGATCAATCTGCATCTTCCGGCCACGTGAAGCAACCGGAGACACATCATCTTGAGAGAATACATGTTGGGCGTCAAACCATATAAACATTGCCACCCTGCATCAGGTCCAACATACTTGTTTGGACCCTCATGTGAGTTGGGGACACCAGATCACCCCGAAGAGGCGGTCTGATGTCCGGACAACATGGCTCTACAATGTTATCCTCAATGTTATATAAACATTCCCTGCACCAGTCAGATCCAAGCACCATGCTTGGATCCCCATAGTCGTCAGAAGCCCAACCCGACCCCATAGAGACGCGGAATCAGGTGTGAGATTCGCCTCCAACTTGACTATCACATGTTGATGTCGAGGATATTTATACATTGCGCTAAACCACCCTTCACAAACCTCTGCCTCCCCCCGGAACGGCCCCAGGAAACCCCCCGTTTGCCCTCCCTTATCAACAAACCCCGCGACAGACCGCTTGCGCGCACACCTGCACCTCACCCTGACCTCAGCCACCAGGAACCCCGTCTGGACCTGGATAGCCGGTGCACTACCTACAGGAGATCCAGGAAACCTATGCCCGGGAACGCAACAGAGCGAGTTCCTCACGGTGACTCCTCCCCGGGACTGGCATCAATCATCATCCCGGATCTGCCGACAGAGTCCCGCAAGCGCCGCAAGCGCCTCACAGCCCCAGAGTGTGATAGAGTATTCACCGCGGTCCTTACGCTGACTGATCAGACCGGTCTCCAGGAGTTTCTCCAGGTGAAAGAGGAGATTACCCCCGCGAAGACCGGTGACCCCGGCAAGGTCAGAGAATGACCTCTCCTCCTGGTAGAGAGCCTTGAGAATTCGAACCCGGTGCGGGCTGCTCAATGGGTAACAGATCCTGCCCGCAACATCCTCCGGTGAGAGATCCGCGATGGTAGACCCCACACCCCGTTCATCCCCGAGAACGTGGATCGCCTCAAGCATCCTGACCTGGCGGTCAAACAACCTCTCCACCTCCTGGAAACAGGGGGCACAGTGATCAGTCGGGGCGTTCTGCTGCAGGTCAGCAAGCCGCTCTCTGATAGCGCTGACAGCCCTGACTGGTATCTCCCCGGCCTCCAGGTGCACAAGCGCGCCCTCAAAGAGCGCAGCAAACCCGGCCCGGCACTGCCCCTCAAGCGGACAGCCTGAAGCCTCGCGGCCGATGAGATCGTTTGCATTCTCGATATGCCCGCGCACGGCTGCCTCGGCGCACCGCTGCCTGAATTCAGCGAAGAGCCGGTCCACCTGCCTGCCGCCCGGGACGGCATACCGCCTAAGATCATCCCTGAGTTCTGCAATCTCGTGCCTGAGCGCGGCGATCTCGGTGATCTCTGAAGTCTCGATCATATCTTCCATAGAATGAAAACACCCTGCCCCTGAAGGGCAAGCACAGGCAACCAGGTCAGAGACCTGTAGTACCGGTGCCATAACTACAGATTCCTAACGATTATCTATATTAATCTATAGTTATAAGGATGTAGTGGTGAAGACTGATGGTTTCACTGACTGAAGAGATGAAAGCGGCGTTCGGGACGATGAAGGTCTTCCCGGTCGCCACAGCCTCAAAGGATGGATGGCCAAACGTGGTACCGATCGGGTTCGTCGAGCTCGTCGATGACGAGACGATCTGGATTGCAGACAACTTCATGAAGAAGACGCTCGCAAACGTCCAGGAGAACCCAAAGGTATCCATCTACATCTGGGGAGCCGAGACGAAAGGCTGCTTCCAGGTCAAGGGCACCGTCGAGGTCAAGACCAGTGGCCCCGAGTTTGAGAAGATGCAGCTCTCCGTACGGTCAAAGATGGCGAAAGCACCGGCAAAGAGCCTCCTTATCATGAAGATTCAGGAGATCTACGAGTGCTCTCCCGGCCCGAAGGCAGGAGAGAGGATCGCCTGAAGTCTGAAGTCCAACCCCGGTCGACAGTCATGCCCCCACGCTCCACGCGGGGGGCATCCGCTTGTGGACCGGGAGGACACCTCCCCACCAGCAGCAGACACGGAATTTACGAGCACCAGGCACTTTTTCACAAACCACTACACCAGGTACAATCGCCACCCAGGCGGGCGCAGATCGAAGAATACTCCTCCCAAAGAACGCTCATAGACAGAGCCTCATGCTGCGCAAATGAAAAACCCGGCAACCCCTGCCCCATCCACCTCCAGCTCTCGTAAAACTCCTCATCTTGCCAATCTTCGCCATACTAAACCCTAACGAACCCGTGCTCAAGGGCGCGCAGGCACCATCCACAGACAGCCCGGGCAGATATGGAGCGTGTGATGATGGCATCCTTGGTAGAATCAGTGGATAGGTTGATGCAAGGGACCCGGGGATGCTACCCCACCCTCCCCTTTTCCACAGGGAGACCTCCAGCACCATCAGGGATATGATCAGCGACGTAGACCTCCCCAAAAAACTCCTCCTGCCAGAGAACAAGTTTCCCCTCAAGCATCAGAAAAAGAAGCGGGATATAGACCTCGCGACGGGTCCATCCCATCGCTCCCGCAAGGTCACCGAGCGTCAACACATCACCATTCTCTGCAACCTGCCTGAAGGTACCCATCACAGCCGTGACCGCTTCCCTATAGCCCTCATCATGTGCTACCGCCACGACTTCCTCAGCGCTCAGGTCAGGCTCCGGTTCCCGGGGGGGAGCAGGTCGCCGTCTTCGCTGTTTCCGGCGCTGCGCCTTCTCCGCTGTCTTCAGTTCCTTGATAAGTTCATAGAGCGTGACTGGCGGGCGTTTCCGCATGTTCCGCCGTCCCAGGCGACGCTGGATCTCCCGTTCCAGACGCTCGATCGGATCAGCATCCTCACCATACTCAAAATCAAAGTCGAGATCGCCGAAGAACTCATCCTCGTCGCCCAGGGAGGATTCCTCATCGATATCCTCCTCCCATCCATCGATATAATCAGATTTCAGGCGTAACAGACACGCAGCATAGAAGAGCGTCCTCCCCGAGATCCGCAGATCCAGTTCCTTCCGGCGATCAACCTCGCTCAGAAACCGATCGGTCACATCGACGATATCGATCTTCCAGGGGTTGACCTCACCGCGCTCGGCCATGCCCAGGAGGATCTCGACTGGCTCCTCATCCATTATTCTGCACACCGGTCACGTAGGTGCTCTTATCCGGACGGATCGTCACGCCCACAATCCGGTCGGCACGTTCGATCATCGGCTTCCTGAGCGAGACGATGATCGACTGAGCATTCCCCGAGAGTTCGCTGATCATAGCGGCGATCCTACCAACATTACTCCCATCGAGGAACATATCCACCTCATCCAGCGCATAGAACGGCGCGGGCATGTACTGCTGGATAGAAAAGATAAAAGCAAGCGTTGTCAGGGATTTCTCGCCACCAGAGAGCGCAGAAAGGAGATGGACCTTCTTATCCCGCGGCTGCACCTCAAACGTCATGCCACCGGCAAACGGGTCCTCCTCATTCCCGAGGACCAGCCTGCCGCTCCCATCAGTCAGCCGCGCAAAGATCGTCTGGAAGTTCTCATTGATCGCGTTGAACGCCGTCATAAAGGCGTCGTACTTCATCTTCTCGTACTTCTCGATCCGCTCGAGAAGCATCGTCCGCTCCCGCGAGAGCACCTCTTTTCTCGCAGTCCGTTCCTCGACGCGTTTCGCGACCCGGTCACACTCCTCGATCGCGAGCATGTTCACCGCACCGATCTTCTCGAGCGCGCGCTCGGCTGCCACGATCCCGGCATCGATGGCCGCAAGATCAAGGTCAGACTCCTCCACGTCACCGGCCTGCTCGCGGAGCACCTCGAGTTCCTCAAGCAGCGCCCGTTCACGCGCCTCAAGCGCATCGATCTGCATCCGGGTACGTTCTGCCGCCCCGGTAAGTTCAAGGACCCGCCGGTCCAGCCCCCGGATCTCACCAAGAACACGATCCCGCTTCTCGTGCAACCCGGCAAGCTCATCAGAGAACTCCTTCTGACGCGCCTCAAACTGGACGATCAGGCGGCGATGCTCCTCGATCCGTTCCTCAGTCGCGGCAATCTCATCATCGATCCCCTGGTTCTTTGCCGTCAGGCGGTCACGATCTGCAGCGAGTTCCTCCAGACGGTTGACAAAATGCTGCCGCTCGCGCCTCGCGTCGGCGATATCAGCGTCCTTATTCCGGAGCCGGCGCTCGAGATCATCGACAGACCTCCGGAGCTCCTCATACTGCTCGGTGAGTGCGGGGACCTCGGTATCGTCAAGTTTCTTCTTAAGGTCATCCACCTCGCCAGAGAGTTGCGCGATCTCGGCGGCAATCCGCTCGAGGTCAGCCTCAAGCCGCGCAAGTTCCTCGCCACCGGTCTTCACCTCTTCAAGCATCTCCCGCAGGGTCTCTCCCAGGCTCTGCTTCTCCCCGGTGAGCACCTCGGTGCGCTTCCTGAACTCCTCGGTGAGCATCCGGTAACGCGCTATCTGTTCCTCAACCGCGCTCCGTTCAGCGCGCTTCGCCTCTGAAACCGCAGCAAGCCGCTGGATGGACGCCCGGATCTCCTCAGCCTCTACCTCAAGACCAGCAAGGGTCGCGCGGACCTGCGCGATCTCGTCCTCGACAGCAACCCCAAACCCACGGATCTTCTTTTTCTGCACGCCGCCGGTCATGGCACCGCTCCGCTCGACGAAATCGCCCTCCAGGGTGACCATCCGGTACCTGCCCATCAACCGTCGCGCCCGCTCGAGGGTATCCACCACCACCGTCGCACCGAAGACAACCTGGAAAGCACGCTCAAACGCCGGATCAAACTCCAGGAGGTCAACGGCGTAACCGATGATACCCGGGTCGGCCTCAAGCGGTGAGAGGGGGCGGGGCCTGAGTTTGTTGAGCGGCAGGAAGGTGACCCGGCCAAGGCGGTTCTCTTTCAGGTAGCGGATGGCATCAGACGCCACCGCATCGTTATCGACGATCACCCAGCGGAGCCGGCCCAGGGCCGCCACATCGAGTGCGGTTGCATACTCAGGCGGCGCGCGCCCGAGCTGCGCGACGGTGCCGTGAACACCCTCCATACCAAGGACAAACTCCATCGCCCTTCCCCCTGCATCACCCTGCACCTGCTGCTGCGCCTCGTAACGCATCAGATCCTGTTCGTTCTTCCGGATCTCTTTCTCCAACCGGTCAAGGGCCGACCGCCGGGCAAAGAGCGTGCTCTCAGTATCTGAGAGGTCGCGCTCGATCTGACGTTTCTGCTCCTCGCAGTCAACCATGCTAGAGGAGTAATCTTCGACCTGCGCCTGTTTGTTTGCCAGTTCCCCCTCGACCTGCCTGATACGGGCTTGCAGGCGTTCGCGCTCCGACGTCCGCATCCGACTCTTCTCAATGAAGAGATCCTGCTCGCGGAGGATGTTCGCTCTGAGCTCCTTCTTGCCCTCCAGGTCCTGTAACCGCGCGAAGAGCCGGTCCTTCACCCCCTCGACCTCCTCGCTCGCGCTTGCGATACGTCCCTCGATCACCACCATCTGCTCGCGCTTTGCAGAGAGTTCCATCGCCAGGTTTGATCGGTCGATCGAGAGGTCACGGATCTGGTCGACGCATTCCTCAACCCTGGCTTCGGCGCGTCTGCTATCCATGTAGATCCGCTGGATCGCCTCCAGATTCTCATCTCGCGTGGCCTTCAGGCGCTCGATGGTTTTTTCGCCGAGTGTGATGCCGCCCCGGGCCTCCTCGATCCTTCCGACAAGCTCCAGGTATTCAGGACCGCTCTTCCGGCTGATCTCCGCATCGATCGCCTTCTGGCGCTCGCGCGCCTCCTCGAGACATGTCGTGGTGGCCTCAATCTCGCCGGTGATACGTTCAACCTCAGCCTGCTGGTCACGCATCAGGTCGTGGAGGGTTCCGATCTCCCGTTCCTTCTGCCGGACAAGCGCCGCGCCCCGGCACCGGCCGAGGTGTTCCAGCTGCTCCTGCCACCGCCGGTACGCCATCGCCTGTTCACGCTCATGCTGGAGAGCATCCAGCCTTGCCACCAGCTCATTGAGGAGGATCTCCTCGCGCTCGATCCGCTCGCGCACCACTTCAAGCTCAGAAAGAGCCTGCTCGCGCTTATTATCAAACTCGGCGACCCCTGCGATCTCATCAATGATCTTCCGGCGCTCGCCGTCACTCATCTCCATGATACGGGTGATATCACCCTGCATCACGACGTTGTAACCCTCAGGTTTGATCCCGTACTTCGCGAGGAGGTCAATGATATCGCTCTGGTTGCAGAGACGGTCATTCAGGTAGTTGTAACTATAGTAGCCTGCCGCCGTCCGCTTGATCCGGCGACGGATCGTCGTGCCGTTCGAGAAAGTGACCGCCACCTCGGCGGTGTTCTTCCCGGTGTTGACGTTGATCAGGTCGGTCAGCTTCTCGGCTCGCAGCCCGCGCGTGCCCGAGAGGGCCAGGACAAAGAGAATGCTATCGATGATGTTACTCTTCCCGGAACCGTTCGGGCCTGAGATGACGGTAAATCCTTCAAAAAAAGGGATCTTCGTCTTTCGGGCAAAAGACTTGAAGTTGTCAATCTCAAGGTGCGTGATGTGCAAGGATCAGGCTCCCCTCACTATCTGTCGCTGTCGAGATCGAACGTGTCATCCTCTTCAGCCTGGATGATACGCCCAACCTTACGATTCCGCTGCTCGACAAAAAGTCGCTGGTCAGATGACTTTCCGTCTCTCTTCCGGCTCTTTATCGGGACATCCCCGAACCTGGTGCTGGCAACGATATACTCTGAGGAACCTCGCGGTTCAGGCTTCAGCGTCCCGTCATTCTGCATAATCAGTTCAAGGTTCTCTTTTTCCTTCACAACCGGCCGAGCAGCGAGCCGCGGTTCAGCGCTGATCCCGGGTTCTGTCCGGGGTGCGACTCCTCCTTTCCTCTCATCAACCATCGTCGGTTTCTTCCCGCGCTCCTTCTCCAGATCGCGCGAGAGGGCCATGACCACAGATTTCATATCAAGAAACTCTTCCATCAGACCCTTTACCAGAGCCTCAAGTTCCCGGACCTTCTGCTCCAGGTCGCGCAAGCGTTCATCATCGTGCTCCAGGGTTATCTGCGGTTCGGGTTGCTCAGTTCTCATCATCTCCTCCATCTCCTTCTCGCGTTCGGCAAGTTCGCGCTCGAGAAACCGTATCCTCGCATCTTTCTGCGCCATTGTCTACCTCCTGTTAATCATTGATAATGGTTACGTAATACTATTACTATAGATAGCCCAAAAGAAGAATAATGAGATCCCGTCTGACATCCAGGAGGAACACGGTCGCTCCCACGCACGCATGGCGCAAAAGAAAGAATATTACCTCATCAGAGTAATCTTTTCCTGCATGTCTAGTCTGGCAAACTTCGATCCAGAAATCGCCGGCCTCATCGAGAAAGAGCGCCGGCGGCAGATCGATGGATTGGAGCTGATTGCTTCCGAGAATGTCGTCAGTAAAGCGGTTCTCGAGGCAGTAGGCTCCATAATGACCAATAAGTACGCTGAAGGCTACCCTGGCAAACGCTACTACGGAGGGTGCGAATTCCACGACGCTGTGGAGAACCTGGCACGCGACCGGTTGTGTGAACTCTTTGGAGCAGAACACGCAAACGTCCAGCCGCACTCAGGAAGCCAGGCAAACCAGGCAGTATACTTTGCTTACCTGAACCACAAAGACCGGATCATGAGTCAGAGCCTCACGCAGGGAGGCCACCTCTCCCACGGCTCGCCGGTCAACATCACCGGGCGCTGGTACTCCATCTTCCACTACGGCGTTGACCCGGAGACTGAGACGCTCGACTACGCAGTTATTGAAGAGATCGCCCGGATCGCCAAGCCGCAGATCATCGTCTGCGGTGCAAGCGCCTACCCGCGCGAGATCGATTTCGCGGCGTTCCAGGAGATCGCTGAGACCGTCGGCGCGCGGTGCATGGCCGACATTGCCCATATCGCCGGACTCTGCGCGACCGGATACCACAACAACCCGGTCGGCGTCGTCGACATCGTGACGACCACCACCCACAAGACCCTGCGCGGTCCCCGCGGTGGCGCCATCATGTGCAGCAAGGAGGACGCCCCTGCGATCGACAAATCTGTCTTCCCGGGAATGCAGGGCGGTCCGCTGATGCACGTCATCGCAGGGAAGGCGGTCTGCTTCAAGGAAGCGCTGACCCCCGGATATAAGGACTACTGCAGGCAGGTCATCAAGAACGCGCGCGCGATGGCCAGTGTCCTCGACGAGGAAGGGCTTGACCTCGTCTCTGGCGGCACCGACAACCACCTCATCCTGCTCGATCTGACCGGGGTCTCCACGGACGGCCAGCACCTCACCGGGCTTGCAGCCGAAACCGCGCTCGGAGAGGCGGGGATCACCGTGAACAAGAACACCATCCCCCGCGAACAGCTCAGCCCCTTCGTGACGAGCGGGCTCCGGATCGGCACCCCGGCGGTCACCTCCCGGGGCATGAAAGAAGAAGAGATGAAACAGATCGGTCACTGGATCGCCCGGGTTGTGAAAGATATCGCCAGGGACCCGACCTCGAAGAAGGCGATCACCGAAGTGAGAGAAGAAGTTATTGCCCTGGCAAGCAAGTACCCACTCTACCCTGATATAGTATGATAATCGACGGCAAAGCGGTCTCAGAGAAGAGACTTGAGATCCTTAAAGAAAAGATTGAAGAATCCGGGCTCTACCCGCGCCTTGCGACCATCATCGTAGGCGAAGACCCCGCATCAAAGCTCTACGTCCGCATGAAACACCAGACATGTGAACGTGTCGGGATCGGGTCTGTCAGCATCGAGCTCCCGGAGGATTCGACCACCGAGCAAGTGCTCGAAGCGGTCGGCCGCCTCAACAACGACCCTGATATCAACGGTATCCTGGTCCAGCTCCCGCTCCCGGCAGGGGTAGATACCACCCGCGTGATCAACTCGGTTGATCCGAGAAAGGACGTGGATGGGTTCCACCCCTGCAACCTCGGCAGGCTCTTTGCTGGTGACCCGGTCTTCGCCCCCTGCACGCCGCAGGGGATCATGACCCTCCTCGAGGAGTACGAGATCCCGACCGAAGGAAAACGGGCGGTCGTCGTCGGCCGGAGCATCGACGTGGGCAGGCCTATGGCCGCCCTGCTCCTGAACGCCGATGCAACCGTCACGATCTGCCACTCAAAGACAAGAGACCTTGCTGACGAGATCCGTGGTGCTGATATCCTCGTCAGTGCGGTGGGACGGTTGAAGTTTGTCAAACCTGAGATGGTAAAGGAAGGAGCGACGGTCATCGATGTCGGCATCAACTACGACGAGAAGGGCAAACTCTGCGGTGACGTTGACTTTGAAGCAGTGCGCGAACGGGCAGGAGCAATAACCCCTGTCCCCGGAGGCGTCGGCCCGATGACGATCGCGACGCTGATGGAGAACACGTTCAAGGCAGCCAAGTTGAGGGCATGTTCCTACGACACTGCACAGTAAACGGTCTCGAGATCGGCGGGGATGCACCGGTACGCCTGATGGGTGTCATCAACTGCAGCCCTGAATCGTTCTACCAGGGCTCATACACCCCGACCGAGAAGATCCATGACCGTGCCCTTGCCATGCAGGAAGCGGGGGCTGACATGATCGACCTTGGGGCGCGGAGCACCGCCCCGGGGTCGGTTCCCATCACCATCGCCGAGGAGGCTGAACGGGTGGACGCAGCTCTCTCTGAGCTTGACGGGACCGGGATCACCGTCTCGGTGGATACCCGGTATCCGGAGGTCCTCGATGTCTGTCTCCGCCACGATATCCACGCGGTGAACGACATCTCCGGGCTTGCTGATGAGCGGTATGCCCAGGCGGTCGCCGACTCGGGGTTGCCGGCGTTTGTGATGGCAAGCTTTCGGGAACCCGGCGATCCTGCCGGGCTCGCTGCAACCCTGAAAGCGCTCGAGGCGGTTGTGGAACGGTGTGCGCGATTTGGGATCGACGACTACATTCTCGACCCCGCCATTGGAAGATGGGTCCCTGACCGGACATACGAGGACGACTGGGAACTCTGCCGGAACTTTGCATCGTTCTCCACCTTCGGCCGGCCGGTCCTTGCTGCGATCTCCAGGAAATCGTTCATCGGGAACCTGCTCGGAAAAGAGCCCGAAGAACGGCTTGCAGGAACGCTCGCACTCACCATGAGCCTGGTCTGGCAGGGAGCTGCCGTGGTGCGGAGCCACGACGTCGAGGAGACCGCCGACCTGCTCAGGGTCTACGAGAAGCTGAGACAGGACTGAGCATGACAACAGCATCATACACCGTCTATGGGCTTACGACCCCCCTGGTCTGCGCCGGCGATGATATGGTAGCCTGTCTCCTCGCGGCTGCCGAACGCTCGGCATGCCAGGGGTTTCGCGATGGAGATATCGTTGCTGTTGCTGAATCAGCCGTGGCCACAGCCGAAGGAAGGGCCGTCAGACTGGACGAACTCAACCCCTCGGCAGAAGCGCTCAGGCTCGCCAGAGACTACCAGATGGATCCTCGCCTGGTCGAGGTGGTGCTCCAGGAGAGCGACCAGGTCGTCGGGGGTATCCCGGGGTTCCTGCTCTGCATGAAGAACGGGACGCTCCTCCCGAACGCTGGAATCGACGCCTCCAACGCACCAACCGGCTCCGTCGTCCTGCTCCCGGTCGACCCTGATGCATCTGCCGCGCGGATACGCGCCGGGATCAGAAGGCAAGCAGGAGCAGACGTCGGCATCATCATCATCGATTCCCGGACACACGCGATGCGGCTCGGATGCAGCGGGGTCGCCATCGGCTGTTCCGGGGTCCCCTCGGTGATCGACGAACGTGGAAGAAAAGATCTCTTTGGCCGGGAACTCGAGGTCACCAAACGGGCGGTGGCAGACTGCATCGCGTCAGCCGCCGAACTGGTTATGGGGGAGGCAGGGGAGTGTGTCCCCGCAGCCGTAGTGCGGGGGATGGGGCTTCCCACCGGCAACTATACCGGGGTTGCCACCATCGATGCCTCAGAGTGTCTCTTTATGGGTGTCGCGCTGCACGCCGACCCTTCCCTTTTTGTCGGTGGCAAGGGTAAACCCTGAATTCATCAGGAATTCACGGCTCTTTCTCCCTTTTCCGTGGATGAGGATCTCTGCGAGATCTTCTTCCTCATCGATATCGGTCGACATCCGAAACGAGTCGATCACATCAACCGAGAAGCCACACTCATCAGCAATCGTCATGTGGTCGATGAAACTCGCGCCATAGAAATCGGCATGGAAGCATCGGGGTTTTTTCAGGAAGATAACGTTCGTGCCTCCGCCCCGGCCCGGCACGATGGCCATATCCTTCTCGGTGCGGATCAGCCGCTGGATGTCACCGGCGGTCACCAGAGGAAGGTCAGCCATGATGATGAGCGCAGGACAGTGGAACTGGCCAAGCGCCCAGTTGATCGCTTCGTTCAGGGGCTCTTTCCTGACGGCGATGAGCGCTTTCTCATGGTTGAAAGGGTGGGTACAGAGCAGGGTAGCACTGCATCCCGACTTCAACACAGAGGTGATCACATCATCCAGCATCGTCCGGGCAAACGCCTCCCGCTCCTCCAGAGTGAGGGCGGTGGAGAGACGGGTCTTGGGGTTTACGGGCTTAAAGGGAATAAGCGCGTGAAAGTACATTGAAGAACGGTTGTCGGGGCAGCATCAAAAAGCCATCGCTAACCGGTATGCGCCCGATATCCCTCTCCCAAAGTTCAAGTGGGGGGATGTCGACATATATCCCATGCACCGCCGCGTGATTACCTACTCAAGGAACGTATTCCTCCCCCTGACAACGGTCTGCGCAAACCGTTGCGGCTACTGCTGTTTCCGGACACCGGTACAGGAGGGGTGCGTCATGCCGCCAGCCGAGGTGCTCCGCACCATGGAACTGGGCGCCGCGATCGGTTGCACGGAGGCGCTTTTCACCTTCGGGGAGCGCCCCGGTGCGGTACCCGGATTCTCCGCTCACCTCGAAGAGATCGGGTACGCGGACTTCATCGACTACGTCTATGACCTCTCCTGTGCGGCAATCGAGCGAGGGCTCCTGCCTCACACCAATGCCGGCGTCCTCACCTACGATGAACTCGACCGGCTCCGCGCGGTAAACGCGAGCATGGGGCTGATGCTTGAAACGACCGCAGAGGTCCCCGCACACAGGGGGTCTCCCGGGAAGGATCCGGCGGTCAGGATCGAGATGATCGAGAACGCCGGGAGACTCTCGATACCCTTCACGACCGGGATCCTGGTCGGGATCGGTGAGACGATGGATGACCGCGAGGAGTCGTTCCAGGTCATCAGGGACCTTCACCGACGGTTTGGTCATATTCAGGAAGTGATCGTGCAGAACTTCCGTCCAAAGCCAGGAACAGCGATGGAAGACGCACGCGGGCCTGACACAAACGAGATGTGTGCGACGATAACCCTCGCCAGGGAGATCCTCCCTCCTGATGTAGCCGTGCAGATACCCCCGAACCTGGCTGATGCAACCCACCTGATCGCGTGCGGCGTAGACGACCTCGGGGGGGTCTCCCCGCTCACCATCGACTATGTTAACCCTGAGCGCCCCTGGCCTGAGATCGAGGAACTCCAACGGGTTGCTGGCGACGCCAAACTGCGGGAGCGACTCTGTATCTACCCGCAGTACATCGAGAAAGGCTGGTACTCCCCTCTCATCGAACCTCTGGTCAGGCGTCTCGCAGACCGACTTGCAGCACAGGACCGAAGATGAGGGTGCAATAACCTCATCACCAATCCCGAATAACACTTATCAGGAGATTTGACGATGAAACAGGTAGACCTCCTCTACGCAGGGAAGGCAAAATCAGTCTATAGCACTGATGACCCGGATGTATGCATCATGAAATTCCGGGATGACATCACGGCGTTTGATGGTGAGAAGAAAGACACCCTGGGCGGCAAGGGAAGATGTAACGCAGAGGTCTCCTCGTTTTTCTTCAGGTACCTGGAGGAGCACGGGATCAGGACCCACTACATCACAACCCTTGAGCCCACCACGATCGCGGTGCGGCGACTTGAGATGTTCCCCCTCGAAGTGATTGTCAGGAACGTCGCGGCCGGGTCGATCGTGCGCCGCTACCCGTTCCGTGAAGGAGAACGGCTCGACCCGCCGGTGATCGTCATCGACTACAAGAGTGACGCTCACCATGATCCGATGCTGAACGATGACCTGATCTACGCCCTGAAACTTGCCACGCCCGAGGAACTCGACCAGATCAAGACCATGGCGCTCGAGGTGAACAGGGTGCTCTCGGCGTACCTCGATGCGCGCGGTATCACCCTGGTCGACTTCAAACTTGAGTTCGGCCGCTATGACGGAGAGATCGTCGTCGGCGACGAGATCAGCATGGACTCGATGCGGCTCTGGGATAAGGAGACCGGGGAGTCTCTTGATAAGGACGTCTACCGTTTTAATAAGGGCGATGTCATGGAAACCTATGCCGGCGTCGCGAAGCGGATACTCTCCCAACCGCCGGGAAAGTCCGCATGATATTGACGTGACCAAAAATCCACCCACCGTTGTCCTCGAAGAGGGGATGCTGGTAGACCCCGGCGCGCATGACGCTGTGCTGTCCGGCGGCACGCCATCGCCTCGCCAACCGCTCATCCATCGTCACCATTGGAGGTCTGGGTGCCGGGACGGGAAAGCAGGGCATGCGGTCTGGTGTGCTCTGGTTCGGGGGGAGCACCTGTGATCTGGACGGCCACCCACCACGTCCTCACCGGGACCACACCGAGGCCCGGGGGGACGGTTCTGACCAGGTTCTTGGAGAGGGAGGGACCCGGGGGCTCCTGCAGAGCCCTGCGATGCCGTGGTGTTCCCGGGCGAGAGGGTCGGACCGCCGCGCCCGCCCGGGACAGCGGTCATGACGGATCGCATCAGAGACGCAAAGAGCAGGGGACAGTCGGTCACCGGGATCTGTACTCCAACAGCGCGTAGCTCCTCCCGGAAGCCAGGGGACCGGCCCCGGGCAGGCACCGACCTTTCCCGCGGCACGTCTGCTCCCGTGCCGGGATCACAGCCTCGCCGTTCGCCACGTTCTCCCGGGAAGGCGCGGTGATCATCAGGGTGTCGATCACTTATGCGGGAGGATGTGACATTGACCTCGGGGCACCGAGGCCGGGCCGCGTTCAGGTTCTGCGACGAGCGAGGTCTGACGCCACCGGCAGACAACCAACAGATCGGCTGAGAAGAACACCGACATCCTCTCCAGGTCCAGAGACGTGCTCGCGATGATGTTGCATCCGGAGCTGGCAGATGAACGCATGCCCGGATCGGGGGATGGAGTCAAAGGTCAAAATCTTTAACTCGATGGTAACCTATAGTGAAGAGCACGGGCACCGGAGACCCGCACGATAGGAGTTCTGTCATGATTGAAGAAGCGATCGAAGATGCGCGTACATGGGCAAAACACTACGCGAAAGAGAAGGGTTACGTGCTGAACACCGATGAGAGACAGCTCTTGGCTGTCCTCCGCGGGCTTGTCCGGAACAAAGAACGGTTCGGGGAAGCGTACTGTCCCTGCAGGCTCCGGAGCGGTGACCCTGAGAAGGACAAGATCATCATCTGCCCCTGCATCTACCACGAGAAAGAGATCGAAGAACAGGGTATGTGCCACTGCAGGCTGTTCTTCAAGAAGAAATCTGAATAACTTGTTTTATGCCGGAGAACCGGCACGAGGAAGAGTATACCGGCGGGCAACATGGCTCTGGGGAAGACCCTGGAGGAGGACAGCCTGCCTCCCGCCGCTGTTGTCCAGGAACACCCCCGGGCAAGGGCGGTCCGGGAAACCCTCAATGGACGGGACCAGCGACACCAGAGGTGCACGGAACGTCCTCGACCTCCCTCTCACCGCCGCATGACGCGACCATACCTGAAGATGTCGTAGACCGCATAGATCCCGACCAGCACCGCAAAGACATAGCCCACGACTGCCAGGGCCGTGATATAGCCGGGGACCGGGAGATCAGCCACCCGGAGCACCAGCGACGAGCCGACGACAATCCCTGCGACCACCAGCCCGACGACGATCTTGTCGCTCGTCCGGTCGATGACCCCAACAATCTTCTCGAGGTCGCCATCCTCCAGCTCGATCGCGACAGCCCCTTCCGAGATCGTCTTCAGGGCCTCATTCAGGTTCCCGGGGATGGCGAGCATTCCCCCGGCCGTGCCCGCAAGAGAGCGCACGGTATCAGCCACGGTATCAGAGGAGAACCGCTGTTGCGCGACGATCCTGGTCAGGTACGGCCTGATCCTCTGGTCGAAGTTGAACGAGGGATCGAGCTTGATGCCGATATCCATCACCATGACGATCACCTTCATCATCAGCATCAGGCTGGATGGAACCCTGATGCGGTACCGGCGGAGAATGTCGATCAGGCCGCGGATCGCTACTGTAAAGTTCACCCGCGAAATACGCATCTCCTGGTAATCCAGCAGAGCCAGGTAGAGGTCGTCCTTCACAGCCTCGAGATCGGTCTGGCTGATATGCACATCGAGCCTCTCGAGCGCCGCGATGACGCCTGAAACGTCTCTCCTGGTCATGGCAAGGAGGAGATCGGCAAAAACGCGCCGTCTCTCCGGGCGGAGGACGCCGACGATACCATAGTCGAGGAACGTGATCTTGCCCTCTTCAGTCACCAGGAGGTTGCCCGGATGGGGATCACCGTGAAAGAAACCGTCGATGAAGATCTGCTGGACATAAGCCTGAAACCCGATATCGGCGATCTCCTCCGGGAAAAGGCCGAACGCCCTGATTCCCGCCACATCATCGATCCGCACCCCCTCGACGTAGTCCATGACAAGCAGGCTGGCGCCTGAGAGGTGCCAGTAGATGCGCGGGATCTTCACGCCCGGAATCCTGCGCATGTTCCTCCTGAGACGATCCGCGTTCATCCCATCCTGAGCAAAGTCCAGTTCGCGCCTGATCTGGACCGAGAACTCGCTCACCATGCCCTGCAGGTTGTAGATCCGGAGATCAGGAAAGATCGACTCAGCCCGCCGTGCAAGCGACCGCAGGATCAGAAGATCGGTCTCGATGAGGTCGACGATTCCCGGGCGCTGCACCTTAAGTGCCACAACCCGGCCGTCGCGCATCACCGCACGGTGCACCTGCGAAAGGGAGGCCGCCGCGACGGGTTCTTCATCGATGGTAGCAAAACACTCCTCCAGGTCAGGGCAGTAGTGCTGGATCACCGGTTTGACTTCCTCAAACGGGAGCGGGGCAACCTGGTCCTGCAACCTCTGGAGTTCCTCGATAAGTTCAGGAGAAAAGAGTTCCCGACGGGTGCTCATGATCTGGCCGAACTTGATATAGGTCGGCCCCAGTTCCTCGATGGCAAGCCGGATACGTTCGTATACCGACCTCATCTCCTCGGGTGGTTTTCTGAGCGCCCGCAAGCGCCTGGCCCCAGGAATGACCTCCTCGACGAGGATCCCAAAACCGTACCTGATCAGCACATCAGCGATCTGCCGGTAGCGCTGGAACCGGGTGACCATCGTGGATGCATCCGCACTCCCCCTACTTAAGAGATGGGACCGATCATCCCCGGGAGGAAGACCGGTTCCGCGAGAAGACCTTCCAGGGGTAGGGGACCGCAAGGAAGAGCAGGACAGCAAGGACGATCGCGACCGGGATTGTCATGAGCCCGAGCGAGAGCGAGGTCGCATCAGCGATCCATCCGGTGACCGCAACCCCCATCCCGCCCACACCGACCGCGAGCCCGAGCATCAGCCCGGAGACGAGCCCGACGTTCGCGGGGGCTATCTCGTGGGCCATGGCGACAGAGACGGCAAAGGTCGACCAGAGGATGAACCCGAAGATGAACATCGCAACCAGAGAGATGATACCGTCGGTCATGAGGAAGACGAGGAACGGCGGGATTGCGGTGACAAGCCCGATGAGCGTGTACTCTTTGCGACCGTAGCGGTCAGAGACCACCCCGCCGACGAGCTGCCCCACGACCCCCGCGATGAGCATGCCCGAGACCAGCAGGTTCGCGGTCACCAGATCGATGCCACGCAGGGTGAGGAGCGTCGGGAGGAACGCGACCGAGCCAAATATCGCCCATGCCCGGAGGGCAGAACCTGCAACCAGGAAGCCGATCGCCCGGTACGCAGGTGGTTCTTCCGGGGAAGGGGTTTTCAGGGTCGGATCAGGAGCCTGGATACGCTCTGGGGGCGGCAGGATGTGGCGGAGCACCACCGCCATCACGATTCCCGGAATCGCGAGGATGACAAGCCCCTGGAGCCCCATGAGGCCGACAGCCACCCCGGCACAGATGGGACCGATAGCGTAGCCCAGGTTGCCGCCGATGACAAAGTAAGAGGTGACCTGACCTCGATTCGCATCCCCGGTCAGGCGGCTGACGGTCCCGAGCGCGCTCGGGTGGAAGAAGGCGTGCCCCAGCGCCGCGATGGAGACAGAGGCCAGGACAAGATAGTAATTGTCGAGCAGCCCGATGATGGAGATGAACGTCGCACTGATGAGAACGGTGACGCTGATATGGACGGCAAGCCCTCTGGTATCGTAGAGCCAGCCGACGATCGGCTGCATCATCGATGACATGAGGTTGAAGACGGTGACGATCAGGCCGGCCAGAAAGAAAGAGTAGCCCTGATCTGCGATGAGGAGCGGCAGGATCGCGGGCAGGACCGGCGAATAGAGATCAGTGATCATGTGGGCTGCAGAGAGCCCCCAGATGGATTTTGTGTCAGAGGTCACGATAGCAGATCCGCCTTAAGTGTATGACCTCAACCGTAATATCTACTCGTTCCTTGCGGTGATGCGCAAACGTCCGTTTGAGCGGGAATGCACACCTGATCACCTCCTCGATCGTCGCCCGACCTTCGGTGTAGGCAGCCACGAACGGGCTCGAACCCTCGTTGAAGATCCCATAGACCTCGTCCGCGAGCTCGAGCGCCCGGTCGATGAACGGCCGGTCTGCATGCGCCTTCTGCGCCCCAAACGGCGGGTTCATCACGATGGTGTCACACGCAAGCCCGGCCCAATCGACATCGGGGCTCCTGACGTCGGCAACGATGAAATCTACCGTGACTCCGAAGGTCTCTGCGTTCTGCCGGGCAAGCTCGATCGCGGCCGGGTCGATATCCACCCCGGTCACGGCCGATGCCCCGATGAGGGCTGCACCGCAGGCGAGGATCCCGGTCCCGCACCCGAGGTCGCAGACCCGGCATCCCTCGATCGCCCCCTGCATGGCAGCGTGGTGGAGGAGACGGGCCGCCACCGGCGCAGGGGTCTGATACTGCTCGAGGCGCACCGTCGGCCGCTCAAAACCCTGCAGGCGTTCCAGCCGCATCTCTAGCTGTCGGAGGTTCATGGCGAGAGGAACTCGTCTATCGTGTAATCGTCCCAGGCACGGATACCGCAGAGGATCTCGAACTCAGGTGGTGTCAGCACCGGGACCGGGAACCGGATCTGGTCGTCGTAGGCGAGACGGGGACAGGCGGTGTTCACGTAAGCCTCAAACCCGAGGTCGAGCATCCCGTCCGGGGAGACTTCACGCATCGCAACGAGCACCGCGCGGTCTGAGAGGCTGACGAGTCGCCGGGCAAGCTCCATCCGGCGTTGTCCGCTCTTTGTGCTCACGATGATCCCGAAACTCCCGGCGTCCCGGGCTTTCGCCATCACCGCAGCGCGGCGCCGGACCAGACGGGACGCGTCCACCACCCGGGCCTCGCCGATGAAGGGGTCGAGTGCCACTACCCGGGCATGGGTGGCAAGGTGGATGCCGATGGGGTGGAAGACCCCCGTCCCGACGAAGAGAAACTCGTCTGCCCGGGTCGCCCGCGCTGCGGCAAAGTTGCACCCGAGCACCTGTCCGGGGAGCGGTGTGCGTCTATCACCAGGAGCGACGATCGCCTCGATGCCGTGTTCCAGAAGGTACGCTGCCATCGCATCGATCAGGTGGACATGCTGGACCGTGGTGACAAGACCGACCCGCTGGCTCTCAAGCAGCGATAGGGCCCGGGAAAGCACGTTCAGATCAAAATCAACCTGAACAGGCTCGTAGATGACGTTGGGGCGATCCTCAACCGGGGCGTGGCCGAAATGGACCAGGACATCGGCGTATGCGAGGACATCAAGCGCAAGGTCACAGGCTCCGTAGCAGGGGTCGCCGCTGACGATCACCCAGAATCCGGCATCGCGGAGTGCAGCGGCCACCTGCGGCGCCTGCCGCGCGAGCCCGGCAGGGAACTGGAGAGCGACGCGTTCTGCGCCGCGCTCGTCGAGCCGTCGAACAAGGTCAGATACTGGTATCAACGACATGCACCCGGTCCTCGGAGACATCGATCCTGACCAGGGTCTTAAACGGCCGACCGATATCAGCGTTGCCCCGGGATATGACCACACAGATGTCGGCGATATCGGCGCCTACCTCCTCAAGCGCGGCAATGAGGGCACGGAGCGTCCCCCCGGTGCTGCAGACATCATCGATGATCACAACCCGGTCACCTGCATCGACACCGTTCAGGTAGAGTTCCCCTTTCGAGTAGCCGGTGTTCTGGTGCACCGCGACCTCCCCGGGAAGGTTGTAGGAGCGTTTCCTGACGACCACCAGCGGGATATCTGTCATCAGAGAGAAGGCGACACCGATATGGATCCCCATCGCCTCGCAGACGACGACCTTCTCGACACCGGCGAGATCGAGGGTCCGTACCATGGCACACCCGACTTCGCGGAGAAGTTCGGGCTCAACGAGCGGCACCCCATCAGTAACCGGATGGATAAAATAGTTGTACTCCCCGCGTTTCATGACCGGGGAGGTTTCCAGAGAGCGTATCAGCCGATCAAGCATCCACATCACCCATATCCTCAAGGAACGCCTCGACCACGTCGCGGTTGACATGAGGCATGCAGATGATCCGCATATGCCCGGCCCGGGTCCTCGAGACCCGCCAGCCGGCTGGAGCGTGGTCACAGGCGAACGTCGCCACGTTGACGTCCGGGGTCACCGCTCGCGGGTAACCGAGGGTCTCCATCCCATCGATCAGCCTTCGAAGGTTCTCCATACATCCAGCGACCACCGCTCGCATCCCATCCATCCCCAGGTACTCGAGGACCGCGAACGCGGCGGCCACCGATGCCCCTGGACGGGTTCCGGCGAGGGTGTACTCCTGTTTCACGGTCAGGTAGGGGGTATCGACGTTGAGGCAGGAGAGGGATTCCGGGTCCCGGACGAGCAGGCAACCTGCCGGGATGGTACTCATCCCCATCTTGTGAGGGTCGACAGAGATGGAGTCGACACCGGGAAGCTGGAAATCAAACGGGATCGGCCGGTCAAGGAACGGCACCACCAGTCCCCCGAAGGCGGCATCAACATGGAGATAGATCTCCCGGTCCAGGGCGAGGTCTGCGAGGTGGGCGATGGGGTCAACCACCCCGTACTCGGTCGTCCCGGCGATGCCGACAAGAGCGATCGTGTCTCTGTCTACGAGATCCTCGAGCGCATCTGTGTCCATCCTGAACCTGGCATCGAGTGGCACCGTCCGCATCTCAAGCCCCAGGATGTCACAGGCCTTCATGAACGAGAAATGCCCGGATTCCGGAACAACCACGTTCGGGAAGTCAACCGGCTTCTGTTTCTTAGCGATCCTGAACGCCTGAATGTTGGACTCCGTTCCCCCTGAGGTCGCATACCCCCCCGCGGCCGGATGGTGCATCAACGCACCGAGCCTCTGGACGAGCAACCGCTCAAGCGCAGCCGTCCCGGGGAAGAGTCCGGGATCGCCGAGGTTGGTCTCGAGGAACATGGCGTGCGCCCGTGCCGCGATCGGATGGGGCGGGGTGCACATCGAACTCAGGATCTTCAGGTAACCAAGGTCTTCCTGCCGCGAGAGCGAGAGGAAGGAGAAGAGGTCCTCCTCAGGGCACCCGTGTTCACGCATTTCTTCTCGCCGCGTCAAGGAGGATCTGTCGTTCTTTCCTGGCAACGGCCTCACGGATCCGTGGGACCGCGTCGATGTTTGCGGAGACACTGGTGATGCCGTGCTCGACGAGCCAGGCCACCATATCGGGATCAGAACCGGCCTGGCCGCAGATCGAACATTCGACACCGTGCTCACGGCAGGCTCTGATCGCATCGTCGATCAGCCGAAGCACCGCAGGGTGCTCGGGGTCGTACATCGAGGCAACGTGCTCGTTGTTCCGGTCGATGGCAAGAGTGTACTGGACAAGGTCGTTCGTCCCGAACGAGGCAAACTGGATCCCGGCCTTGATGAAGTCCTCGATGAGGATGGCGCTGCTCGGGACCTCGATCATGACGCCGAGGGTCACGTTCTCCACGTCGACTCCCCAGTCTTTCATCATCGCCCGGGCCTGGACAAACTCGTCAGGGTGGTTGACCAGCGGGAACATGACACCGAGGTTGGTGTAGCCTGCGGCCCAGAGCCGTTTGAAGGCCTCAACCTGCATCCTGAACTGGTCAGGGGTCCTGAGGTCGCGGCGGATGCCGCGCAGTCCGAGCATCGGATTGTGCTCGACCGGTTCTTCTTTGCCACCTTCCATGTTCCTGAACTCGTCGGTCGGGGCATCCAGGGTCCTGACCCAGACGGGCTTGCCCGGGAAGGCATCGAGCACCGTCTTGATGCCGCTGTAGAGCTCGCTGATGAAGGTCTCTTCCTCACCGTGCTCAACGTACCAGCCTGGAGTTCTGTTCATACCAAGGATGAGATGCTCGATCCTGAGGAGGCCGACACCATCCGCTCCGGTAGCAGCGGCTCGCTTCGCGGCCTCAGGAAGGGAGACGTTCACCTTGACGAGCGTCCCGGTGATCACCGGGACGGCAGCAGCTGCCACCGCCGCCGGCGCCGGGGCTGCCGCCGGTGCCTCAACCGCTCCTTCGTAGATGATGCCTTTCTCTCCGTCGACGGTGATGACCTGCCCGTCCTGCAGCAACTTCGTCGCTTTCTTGGTTCCGACGACCGCGGGCGTCCCGAGTTCCCGGCTCACGATGGCTGCATGGCAGGTCATACCACCCTCATCGGTGACGATAGCCCTGACCCGCCGCATCGCCGGCACCATGTCGGGGTTGGTCATCCGGGTGACCAGGATGTCACCATCCTCGATCTTGCTGGTATCTCTGACGTCACGCACGGTCACGACCCGACCGCTCTCTATACCAGGGGAAGCACCCTGCCCTTCCAGCAGCACCACGCCGAGCGCGCCTTCAGCCTTCTCTGCCGGCTCGGCGCCGGGGCGCGGGATCTCAGGTCGTCTGATGGTCGTGATGGGGCGGGACTGGAGGATGAAGATCTCATCACCGACGATCGCCCATTCGATGTCCTGCGGAACACCATAGTGCTCCTCCGCGATCTTTCCGAGCGTGGCGAGCCGCGCCACCTCCGCGTCGGAGAGGACCGGAGCAGTGCGCTGATCGGGAGGGAGCTTGACAACCTTCGTCCCGTGCTTGCCCTCAGGCACGATCTCGATCTCCTTCTCAGCGATCAGGCGATCGACCACGCGCCCAGAGCGCAGGTCAAAGACGTAGTTATCGGGCGAGACACTCCCCGATACAACAGCCTCACCAAGTCCCCAGGAGGCTTCGACGATGGTCAGGGGCTCTCCGGTGACAGGATGGGAAGTAAACATGACCCCTGATTTTTCTGAGGGGATGAGTTCTTGCACGACAACAGCGATATTCACGCTCCGGTCATCGAACCCCTGCTTCGCCCGGTAGTAGATGGCGCGCGCGCCGTACAACGAGGCCCAGCACCGCTGAACCGCATCAAGAAGCGCCTCGTCACCGAGGATGTTGAGGAACGTCTCCTGCTGCCCGGCAAAACTGGCCTCAGGCAGGTCCTCGGCGGTAGCGCTTGACCGGACAGCGACAACCACTCCATTCTTCCCCATTCGGGAGTATGCATCGAGGATGTCTTTCCGGATCTGAACGGGGATCTCGACGCTCAGGACAAGATCCTGCACCTCCCTGGAGACCGACTCCAGCGCCTCGTTGTCTTCAACATCCAGTCTGTCCAGTTTGCGGAAGAGCGCGTCTTCGATCCCGGTCTCAATAAGAAACTTCCGGAACGCCTGGGCGGTCACCACGAACGCCTTCGGCACAGGCAGGCCTATCGAGGCCATTTCGCCCAGAGACGCTCCTTTTCCGCCTACAGATAAGATATCCTCCTTTTTTATTTCTTCGAGCCACAGAACGTTGGGCATTTCCTTCATGCTCGCACCACACATATACTTCTCACCATTGCATAAAAGATTTCGGAAGAAAAAGCATCAATACACATGATGTCGAATCAGATATGGGTTGAACTGTGAAATATAGAGTGCTGGTCAGCGACCCGCTGGCAGAGGAAGGGCTTGACATTCTGAAGAAATTCTGCGATGTGGATGTCAAGACCGGGCTGACCGAGGATCAGCTTGTTGCTACTATCGGGGACTATGATGCCCTGCTGGTGCGTTCAGGCACCCAGGTGACGGCGCGTGTCATCGATGCCGGAACAAAACTCAAGTTCATCGGCCGTGCCGGCGTCGGGATCGACAATATTGATGTCGAGGCGGCAACGCGCAGGGGCATCATCGTTGCGAACGCCCCGGAGGGAAACACCCTGGCGGCTACAGAGCATACGATAGCGATGATGCTCTCGCTCGCGCGGAACATTCCCCAGGCAAGCGCATCGCTCAAGAACGGCGAGTGGAAGCGTTCCACGTTTATGGGGGTCGAACTCAATGACAAGATCCTCGGCATCGTGGGGCTCGGACGTATCGGAACCGAGGTGGCGAAGCGCGCAAGGGCACTGGAGATGAAGTGTATCGCCTACGATCCGTTCATCAGCAAGGAACGGGCTGCAAAGAACGGTGTTGAACTGGTCTCGCTCGAGGATCTCTTCAGACGGGCTGATGTCATCACGGTCCACACGCCGCTGGTCAAGGAGACGCACCACATGATCAACGCGAAGACCATCGCCACCATGAAAGATGGTGTCAGGTTGATCAACTGCGCACGCGGTGGGATCATCGACGAGAAGGCGCTTGCTGACGCGATTGAAAGCGGTAAGGTTGCCGGTGCTGCAGTTGATGTCTTTGAGTCAGAACCGCCGACCGACTCCCCGCTCCTCGGGCTGGATCAGGTGATCGTCACCCCGCACCTGGGGGCAAGCACGGTAGAAGCGCAGAAGAATGTCGCCGTCTCGGTGGCAAACCAGTGTATCAGCGTTCTTTCTGGTGGCCCGGCGAAGTATGTGGTGAACGCGCCGATGGTCCCTGCGGAGCAGCAGGCGCTGATTGAGCCGTACGCGAAACTCGCCCAGAAGATGGGGAGCCTGCTGATTCAGCTCATCGAAGGGCGGCTCGAGTCGATCGATGTCACGTATGGTGGCGAGATCGCCCAGATGCCAAACACGAAGTATATCACCCGGGTCATCCTGAAAGGCCTGCTGGATCCGATCCTGCAGATGCCGGTCAACATCGTGAACGCGGAGTTCGTCGCAAAGGAGCGTGGTATCCAGGTGAGCGAGACCACCACCGGGGAGACGCAGGGTTTCAAGAATCTTATTACCATCACTGCAAAGACCGATCAGATGGTCGAGTCGGTGAGCGGCAACGTCTCTGCCCCGGACCGGGCGCGGATCGTAAACATCGGTGGCTACATGACCGACCTGACCCCGACCGGCCACGTTGTCATCTCCCGCCATATCGACAAACCGGGCGTCATCGGCAAGGCTGCAACGATCCTTGGCCGGGCAAACGTGAACATCGCCGGGATGCAGGTTGGACGGCACAAACCAGGAGAAGAGGCGCTGATGGTCCTCACTGTTGACTCCGCGGTCCCGGCCGACGCCATGGACGAGATCAGGAAGATCGACGGTATCCACACCGCAAAGCACGCCGCGATCTGACCGGTCCCGGCTGATCACCCCCTTTTTGTGATCCCTGCAGGCTCCAGAACCCGGAGGGCGACCAGGGAGGGGGACGGGGGGATGCGAATTATTTTATACCCGAAAACCCAATCTTATTGGGCAGATACGGGGGCTCGTGGTCTAGCTGGTTATGACGTCGCCTTGACATGGCGGAGGCCGCCGGTTCGAATCCGGCCGGGCCCACTTTCTTTTGAAAAAAAGCATTCTTTGTCGCCCACTTTTGAAGGTACTTAGCAAAAGGTGCTCCCGGGTCTTCCGGGTGAATTCTTTAAACCGCAACAGGGGTACCTGAGCTCATACCGCACGATAAAACGATAACCTGCAGCCTCTACCCCAGGTAGAGAACCCGCATCCCCTCACCCCGGCACTTCGTTCCACATCATGAGCCTGGCCATTCGAGGAGCCGGTGGTCCCAATAATGGAGGGGAGGGAGCTCCCCACTCAGACCACCCCGAGCACCTCCAGCGGATGTGTGCCGGCATACGTCAGCGCGGCAAAATCGCTCTGGTTTGCGCATACGAACTCATGGATCGTGGAGACCACTTCTCCGGGGTTGTCCTGGAGACCGATCAACCCCAGGTCGTCAACGAGCTTTGCCAGCGCCGGATCGCCCTCCCAGTCGGCGGTGCCGGTGATCTCACTGCTCCTGGTCCAGTTGTACCCCACGACCAGGCCATCGCCACGGTTCGTCGTGGCGTCCCAGCGGATGTAGATACCGGCAGGATCAGTGCCCAGACGCTCCCGTAAGGTCTCCCGCTCGGTCTTGTTCAGGTCCATGACAAAGATACCTCTCTTGCCAGGGGTCGCATCCCAGACCATCGGAAAGAGGTCGTCCTTACACCAGACAGGGCATGCGATCACCCGGTAACTCTGAGAGGGGCTCTCGATGGGGAGTTCTTCCTCGACATACTTTGCGATCAGATAGCCGCCACTCACCCCAGGACAGAGATGGTTGTGGAACGAGGCCGCCCTGAGGAAATCGTAGGGAGCGCGGGGATCTGCCCACACGTTGGCGATGGTGATGAGGCTGAACTCGTTCCCGGCGAAAGCCTTCTTCTCGAGGATCTCTGCCCAGGCGGTCTGATTCTCTACCAGGTATCGGGCGTCGACCCGTTCGATCGCAGCAACCCCAAAGATCTCGTCGGCAGGGAACACCCTGACCTCCCCCGGGGTTTTTGTCGCCGCCTCCTCAGTTACCTGCAGGAATACCGCTTCTCCAGTATCCTTCCGGTGACTGCTCCCCCTCCTCTCGTCGGGGGCATCCAGGGTTTTTCAGCCCAGAGATTGCAGTCCCAATCTCATAATATTGATC
>CAZYWX010000004.1:0-28463 GCA_964651285.1 uncultured Methanoculleus sp. | reverse complement strand
TTTGGGATGTGCTCCATCTCAAGATCACTCGATGCGATGCCTGACGACCATCTCCTTTACCCAGAAAGGCAAAAACGGCAAGGATGCCTGTGGGCCCTGAACAACGCAAAGAACCCAAACACCGGTCCCGGGGGGACTTTCGAGATAGGAGTGGCGCATCAGCCAACAGCATGAAAGGGCTCCACACCACCGGTCGGCCCAAACACCTGCTCTCATGAGGTTGCTCTCAAGGCTGGTGCTACGTTTTCTCGCCTGCGAAGACACCCGCTCCCAGAGCCTGAGAACAGAGGCTATCCTCGGCCACACAGAGACGCTCGCGGCCGGTTTCGCTGCGCCGATCGTCAGGCAGACAGAGGGCTGGTGCGATACCAGGCCATGAGCGTCACCTCTCAGCGTTCAGAATCCCCGCACCTCATCCAGGATCTGGCAGGTCCGGCAGACCCTTCCGCAGGGCTCCCCGCACCGCTCACAGACCCCGGGCATCTCCCCCTCGTGCAGCCTCTCCGGGTTCCGGAGGGTCTTGCCCAGGTTGACCAGCGAGTACTTCGTCGCCGGATGCCGAGAGGTATAGTCGTCGAGGATGCCCCGGACATCCCTTCGCAGGGCGCCGACCGCGTAGGG
Source organism: uncultured Methanoculleus sp. (assembly GCA_964651285.1). Classification (GTDB taxonomy): domain Archaea; phylum Halobacteriota; class Methanomicrobia; order Methanomicrobiales; family Methanoculleaceae; genus Methanoculleus. The sequence goes on along the minus strand of CAZYWX010000004.1, from coordinate 27,842 downwards.
ACAGCCGGCAAGGTCAAATCCCTCAACGTGAAGGAAAGCGTAGAGCGCCACCTCGCGCTCGGGAATATAAATGAACGGTTTGATCCGGGGGACCATGCCGGCCACCTCCCGCACCGGACGGGTGAGCCGGCCCGCATCACCGCGGAGGACGTTCATCAGCACCGACTGGGCCTCGTCGTCCAGGTTGAACCCGTAGGCGAACTTCGTGACCCCCTGCTCGCGGGCGATCCGGTTCATCAACGCCCGTCTGAGCACCCCACAGTAGGAGCAGGAGAGCCTGGTCCCCTTCCTGGCCACGATCTCGTCGAGCGTGATCCCATACTCTTCCCGGAACGAGGCCGTCACCCACGGGACCCCGATACGCCTGGCGATCGCCCGGGCCCGCGCCGGGTCGCGGTAGCCCGCGATCCCCTCATCCACGGTTATCGCCATCAGCCCGACATCAGGACGCTTGCGGAGGAGCCGGTGGAGGAAGAAGAGAACCGCACTTGAATCCTTCCCCCCCGAGAGTGCCACCGCCACCTGATCCCCTGACCTGATCCAGTGGTGCTCCCGGATCGCCCGTTTTGCCTTTGCCTCAAAATCGCGGTTGAAATGATACTCACAGAGGTGCAACCCTGAGTATCGCTGGAAGATGATCGCATCACGGCGGCACTTGCTACACTGCATGCAACCTCGATCATTCTATTATCCACCGCGGTACATAAATGGTGTAGAAGATGCCAGTTCCTGCAGAATATGTGCAGTCCCTGCACACCTACGAACTCAGGATCCTGCTTGCCCTTGAACGCCTCATGCGCCGGTACCGGTGGGTACCGCTCAAGGCGCTCAAGTCAGCCACAATGCTCTCAGAACCCGAACTCTCCTACCGGCTGGGCAGGCTGATGGCCATGGACATGGTCAGGTACGAGAAGGTCCCTTACGAGGGCTACGCCCTCGTCTTCAACGGCTACGATGCCCTGGCCCTCAACACCCTCACCCGCCGGGGCACCATCCAGGCGCTCGGGGCCCTGATCGGCGTCGGAAAAGAGTCTGAGGTCTGCGAGGCGATGGGGCTTGGCATCGTGGTCCTGAAGTTCCACCGTGTCGGGCAGCAGTCATTTCAGTCGGTACGGCTGAAACGGGGTTACATGCCGGAGGTCGGACACTGCCCCTGGCTCTTTGCCTCAAGCAACTCAGCCAGATCCGAGTACACCGCCTTAAAGACCCTCCATCCCGCCGTCTCTGTACCGCTCCCCATCGATCTGAACCGGCACGTCCTGGTGATGTCGTTCGTCCCGGGGGTCAACCTCTCGCGGGCAGTCCTGACCGAACCGGAGGTGGTGCTTGACGAGATCCTGGAAAACGTCCGTGAAGCCTACCGCCTTGGTATCATCCACGGCGATTTGAGTGAGTTCAACGTCATGGTCGACGAGGAGCGATGCTGGCTGATCGATTGGCCGCAGTGGGTAGAGACCGACCACCCAAACGCCGGTGCCCTCCTCAGGCGGGACATCGAGAATATCCTCCAGTACTTCAACCGGAAATACGGCCTGGAATACGCCTTTGAAGAAGCACTGGCCAGGGTGGTGGAGTGAAGGTCTTTGGCATCGATATCATCAAAGGCTCGGTCCGTTCCCGTACCCGCCGCCCTCTCTATGCCCTCTGCAGGATGGAAGACGGAGAGGTCAGGGACGTCGAAGAGGTCACGCTCTTCAGGCTCCAGCGCACCCTCGCAGAAGAACGGCCCGATATCCTGGCGGTGGACAGCATCCAGGAGATCGCCGCCGACCGGAGCGAACTCTACACCTTCCTGCAGGCGCTCCCTCCGTCGACAAAACTCGTCCAGGTGACCGGAGGCGAGCGCAGAGAAACCCTTGGACAGGTCGCCGGCCGCTATAATATCAGTTTTAATAAGTTTGATCCCCATGACGAGGCCCGGACCATCGCCCGGGTTGCCTCCCTCGGGGCCGGCGTCGAAGTGATAGCGTTTGAGAACACCACCGACGTCGTGGTGAGCAGGAGCCGCTCGCCAGGGAGGGGTGGGTGGAGTCAGAACCGCTACACCCGGAAGATCCATGGGAACGTACGCCGGAAAGCCCGCGAGATAGAGGAACAGCTCAGGGCTGCCGGTCTCGAATACGAGAAGAAGGTGACGAAAGCCTTTGGCGGGATATCACGAGCCGCGTTCAGGGTCCTCGCACCCCGCTGGATGGTCCCGGTGGGTTCATCCAGGAGCGGCGATGTCCAGGTCAGGGTGTCAGGAAAAGAGCTCGAACGGATACGGTTCAAACCGCTCTCCAGCCGTCCCCGCTACCTGATCGTCGGGCTCGACCCCGGGACGACCACCGGTATCGCTGCCCTGGACCTCGACGGCAACCTGGTCCATCTCTCAAGTTCCCGGCAGATGGCGATGTCTGATATCGTCGAGGAACTCTACCGTGTCGGGAAACCGCTCATCATCGCCACCGACGTCCAGCAGATGCCCTACTCGGTCGAGAAGATCCGCCGGGCGTTCAACGCCATCCCCTACACCCCGAAGCAGTCGCTCTCGGTGGAGGCGAAGTACGACCTGACCGCCCCGTTCTCGTACACGAACGACCACGAGCGCGACGCCCTCTCGGCGGCGCTGGACGCCTACCGGAGCCTCCAGAACAAGTTCCGGAATATCGCAAAGCGGGTGCAGCCCGGGTTCGACCTCGATGAGGTGCGGGCGCGGGTGCTCCGGGGCCAGTCGCTCGACGTGGTCCTCGCTGAGATGCAGGGGGCTCCAGCGGCCCCGAAACCCGCTGCACCCACGGAGGCCGTCCCGGAACGGCCGGTGGAGGACGAGCGGGTGATGGCGCTCGACGGTATGGTGAAGCGGCTCCGGGGGTACGTGCAGGAACTGCAGGACGACCTCCGGGAGCGCGACCGGGAGGTGGAGCGGCTGCAGCAGACCCTGCGGCGGGAGCGTTCCGCGGCCGGGCGGAAGATCCGGCGGGATGCGGAACTGGCGACGAAGGATGCGATGATCGAGAACCTGCGCCGGCAGCTCCAGGGCGAGCGGCGGCGGTCCCGGCGGCTGAAGAAACGCATGGAGCGGATGCGGACCGTCGCAAAGATCGAGATCTCCGAGGACTACACCCCGCTCAAGGTGCTCGACTCCCTCACCCGGGAGGGGGTGAGGAGCCTCCAGGAGGAGGTCGGGATCGTCAAAGGCGACGTTCTCTACGTCCAGAGGACCCACGGCTGGGGGCGGGGCGTGGTGAAGGACCTCGCCGGGACAGGCGTGCGGGCGCTGGTCGTCGGCGGGGAGCCTCCCGACCCGCACCTGATCAGGGTCGCCCGGGAGGCGGGTCTCCCCCTCCTCCCCGCCGACGCGGTCAGGCCGGATATCAGGGGCAGGACCGGGGCGGCGAAGACCGACGCCCTCGAGGACGCCGTTTTGGAGTGGGAGGAGGAGCAGAAGGAGTACCGGCGCGAGAAGGAGACCGAGCGGCTCGAGTACCTCTTCAAGGAGTACCGGAGCGAGCGGGAGAAGGAGGTGCGTCGCGGTGGATGAGCGGGGCCTGCACCGGCTGATCGGGACGATCATCGACCCTGAGCGGCTCGAAGACGACTGCGCCGTCATCCCCTGCGGGGATCTTCTCATGGTCGCAAGCACCGATATGCTCCATGAGACCACCGACTTTCCGGCCGGGATGACCGACTGGCAGGTGGGGTGGATGGCGGTGGCGGTCACGCTCTCGGATGTGGCGAGCATGGGCGCGGCGCCGGGGCAGGTGCTCCTCGCGGTCGGCCTCGATAGGCCGGAACGTCTCCAGGAGATTATGGTGGGCGCCCGGGACTGCTGTGTTGCGGCCGGTGCGGAACTCGTCGGCGGGGACCTCGACGCCCACCGGGAACTCACACTCGTGAGCACGGGGCTCGGGACCGTCGCCCCGGAGCACCTGGTCAGGCGGCGGGGGGCACGGCCGGGGGACGTCATCGCGGTCACCGGGCCGCTCGGGGAGGCAGAGGCCGCTCTCGTCGGCTACGACCATCACAGGAAGGAACTCCTCGAGCCGCAGCCCCGCACGAAGGAGGGAGAGATCCTCGGCCGTGCCGGGGTCTCGGCGATGATGGATATCTCAGACGGCCTTGCCCTCTCGCTCTACGACCTGTTAGCGGTGAACGACTGCGGGTTTTCGGTTGATACCGCCCGCCTCCCGCTCCCGGCCGGTGTCCCGGAGGACGAGGCCCGGGAACTTGCGCTCTACGGCGGGGGGGACTTTGAACTCCTCTTCTCCGCACCCCCCGACCTCCTCCCGCTCCCCGGGGTCGATGCGCATGTCATCGGGGAGGTCATCCCTGAACAGGTGGTGCTCGCTGACGGCAGGCCACTCGACCGCCGTGGCTACCTGCATGAGTGGACCGGCTAGGAGGACAGCCGCCGCCACTCCCAGAGAATATACCTGAGCCCAAGCACCGCAAAAGACGAACACCACCGCCTCGGTTACGAAGACCTCCTGCATCTGGACGAGGAAGACGGCGGCGGCATGCCAGAGCACTGCGAGGGTGAGGAGCGCCTTTCGCTCGTAGACGACCGCGGCAACAAGCACCATCAGTGACCAGGCGATATGCAGTGGGATTGTCATCATCCGCTCAAAGAACCCTGGCAGGATATCGAGCGACATCAGATTGCGGGAGGGTATCGACCTGCGCCGGGGCGCTATCATCATCGGTCTCACCCGGTAAACATCCTCCTCAGAATGAACGGTTGTGATGGCAAAGGTCGGGTTCACCCTCTCCTTCTTCATCAGACCTGCGTCTCTTCCCACCGGCTGCCACACCCACCGACCCCCCCGGACGCGGGCGCTCGGCATTCTGTGGATCCTCATCCCTGCCGATCCCCCCAGCGTTCCTCTCCTGGCATGCGATCGAGAAGCGGGCACCGGCAGCAAGGAACCCGGACCGCTCCGACCAACCAGCCGACAACGAACGCCAGGGAAAGCCCTGAAGATGACTGAAGCGGGCCGGGCCGGAAGAGTTTAAGAGCGTGGCCGTGAAGATAGACGTCAGGAGAAGGGATCCTTATGAAACGGATAGCATGGATCATCGCCCTGGTCGTCATCATGACCCCGGCGGCAGCCGCTGACGCCTCCCACCAGGTCATCTCGCCGGGAGGCATCGTCAGCGATCTCGCGATCAGCGCAGACGGTGGGTGCACGGTTGCAGGTACGAAGAACGGCACCATCGTCTGCCTCCAGCGAGACGGGGAGATACGGTGGAATGCACGCACAGGGGCCCCGGTAACCGCGGTTGCTATCACCAACACCGGGGATTACGTCGCTGCCGGGACCGAGGCGGGCGATCTCCTTCTCTTCGACCGAAATGGCAACCGGTACTGGACGGCAAACGTGAGCGGCAGCGTGAACGACCTTGCCTTCCCGGGCGACGCCCGATTCCTCGCTGTGGCGGGAGAGCGCGTCACCCTCTTTGACCACCGGGGCGATGACCTCTGGAGTCTCTCAACACTGGCAGATGTCCACTCGATCGTCTTCAGCCAGGACAGCAACTACATCGCCACCGGAAGCGACAATGGCGCCATCCACTTTATCGGCAGACGCGGGAACATCATCTGGCAGGAACTCGCCACAGACACCGTCACCGCGGTTGATATCTCCCAGGACGGGTCGGTGATCGCCGCAGGGAGCCTTGACCGTGCGCTCCGTGTCTACGACCGGCCGGGAGGCCTCCCCTGGGCGGTTCCCACGGGCGCGCCGATCCTCGCGCTTGCCCTCTCTGGCGATGGGCAGACCGTGATCGTCGGCAAGGAAGGAGGCGGCATCGCGTGTTACCGACCGGAGGAAGGCCTCCTCTGGGAGGACCGGACAGGAAGCGATCTCCTCACCGTAGACATATCACGACAGGGCGAGGTCGTTGCCGCCGGGACCGCCGGCGGGGTCCTGTACCTCTGGAACGGCGCCGGGGAGAGACGCTGGTCGTTTGATACAGGCGCGCCCGTAACGGCGGTCGCTCTCTCGGAGAGCGGGGACTCCCTCGGCGCAGGTGCAGGAGATCAGGTCTTCCTCTTCAGGACGGCCGAAGTGCCGGTGCCACTGGCGACGACAGGGCCCGCTGAGAACGCCACCCCGGCCGTGGCCACGCCCACCACTGCAGGGGGCGCGGGCGCGTTCGTCGGAGTCGTGAGTCTCATCGGGGTCACGGCGGTCCTCGCAGGGAGACGACGGGGATAAGGGATTGAGAGATCAGGTGGGAAAAACGATGATAGACCCGACAGGATTTGAACCCGCGGCCTCTTGCTTTTGCGGACCGAAGGCATTGCCCCTTTCGAAACCCCCGGCAACCTGCGGTCACCTATAAAACAAATGCGACTTAAGAAACGTTATGGACTCGGCGGGATTTGAACCCGCGGCCTTTGCGTTGCGAACGCAACGATCTACCCCTGATCTACGAGCCCGAAGATATGGGATATGAGATCAGAGTATGATCTCAATATCTAACTTTTCTGCCAGTTCCTTATATCTGTTCCTGATCGTGACCTCGGTCACACCCGCAACCTCAGCGACCTCGCGCTGGGTGCGCCGCTCGCCACCAAGGATGGATGCTATGTAGATTGCAGCCGCTGCGACGCCCGTTGGGCCTCTGCCGCTCGTAAGTTCGCGTTCTGAGGCCTGCCTGAGGATCTCGACCGCCCTGCTCTGGACCTCACCCTTCAGGTTCAGGCCAGAACAGAAGCGCGGTACATAGTCGATCGGCGACGTAGGCAGGAGTTTGAGCCCGAGCTCACGTGAGATAAACCGGTAGGTCCGTCCGATCTCCTTCCTCGAGACCCGGGAGACCTCGGCGACCTCATCGAGCGTCCGGGGCACGCTGCACTGGCGGCAGGCTGCATAGAGCGCTGCTGCCGCTACACCCTCAATACTCCGGCCGCGGATCAGGTTCTTGTCCACGGCGTCACGGTAGATTACCGCCGCGGTCTCCCGCACGTTCCGGGGCAGACCCAGCGCAGACGCCATCCGGTCAAGTTCTGAGAGCGCGAACGCCAGGTTCCGCTCGGTCGCGTTCGAAACCCTGATCCGCCTCTGCCATTTCCGGAGGCGGTAGAGCTGAGCACGGTTCTTGCTCGAGATCGCACGACCGTAGGAGTCACGGTTCCTCCAGTCGATCATCGTCGAGAGACCTTTGTCATGAATCGTGAACGTCATCGGTGCGCCGACACGGGAGCGTTTCATGCGCTGGTCGTGGTCGAAAGCGCGCCACTCGGGCCCGCGGTCGATGAACTCTTCATCAAGAACAAGACCACAGTTCTGACAGACCAGTTCAGCGCGCTCGTAGTCATGAACGAGCTGGCGGCCACCGCACTCGGGGCAGACAGACTGCACTGTCTCCTCGTGACGTTTCTCCTCCTTCTCCTTGACTTTCTGCTCCCCTCTCTTCTTCAGGGCTTCACGCTGCATCTGCAGCTGTTTCAATTTCTCAACTTCAGCCATCGAATATTCACCTATTATTTTGTAAAGTACTTCTCGCCGACCTGCTGCACGGAACAGTCATTGTAGCAGAGAACTACAGCGTAGGGAGACGATATATTCCCAAATATGTCGACTACCTTCCCAACGGATTTTAACCGGCGATCTACAACCTCACCATGGAGGCGGGGCAGGTGTGCAGCATCACATCGCAAGATTAACAAGCGATTACCACAGAAACCTGTAGAACGTCCAATTAACCGCAAACTGCAACCTCGAGAGGGTACTTTCTGCTTGGATACACTTAGTAACGTATATATGTTGGCGGCATCGCTATATAAACATATCGGCAAACTATAAATATTGAATATTACAGATGGAGGAGCCTGGTTATATCCTGAGAGAGGACCCTCCGTGATTCTGTTTCCGTCAGTCCAGCACCCCGTGCAACCGACCATCGTGACTCTTCTGTCATGATATCTGACGGTCCATGGGTATCTGAATTGACCACAAGGGAGCACCCGGCCTCCTGGGCCACCCGCACCACATGGCCGTTCGTCCGGTTATGCTGTGCGCGGGACGTTATCTCCAGCGCAATTCCACGCTCAGCCGCTTCCTGGGCATCCTCAAGGGTTATAAATCCAGGATGAGCAAGCACGTCTACGTATTCGCTGGTGCAGGCGGCATGGTTGGTCCCGGGAGCAACCGGCTCCATCACCGTCTCCCCATGGACCAGAACGATATCAGCACCACGCCGTTTTGCGGCGCGCGCAAACTCAGGTATCTGTGACGGAGGGATATGGGTAAGCTCGACACCGACGAGCAGGTTCACACCATAACACCGCGCTGAGTCCCTGACCCCATCCACCGCCTTCACCAGGTGCGCGAGGTTCGACGCATCAGCGTGGTCGGTGATCGCGATAGTATCATAGCCGAGCACCGCAGCCCGCCAGAGGAGCTCTGTCGGAAGCAACTCGCCGTCAGAGAGGATAGTGTGGGTATGCAGATCGTACATCGTTATCTCTTCCCAGCAAGGTTTTGTGCGACCTGCTGAATCAGGTCCTCCTTGCTCCCTTCCCATTCAACCACGATCCGGCCCTCGCGCTCTGCCCACCGGGCGGGGTGGTGGTGTTCCTCCTTGCGGTACTGAAGGTCCATCCTCCGCAGGGCGGCCTCGATAACCGCGGGTTCCGGTGACTTCACTGCGAGGCCCTTTCTGACACGGCGCCCTTCTCGCCGCTGCAGGGTTGCATCAAAATAACAGGGATACAAGATGCGCTCCGCGCTCATTGCTGTAGTGTTTATGTGTTAACCTATAAACAGATCCCGATCAATAGTTACTGTCATGCATCACATCGACGTCCACCTGGAGAAGGACATCTACGAGGCCAACAACCGCATCGCAGATGCCAACGAAAGTCTTCTCAAGAGGCATGGCATCAGGGCGTTCGACCTCCTGGGCGCGATCGGATCGGGAAAGACCGCCACGATCGAGCGCCTCACGCCCATGATACAGGAACGGGGGCTTCGTGTTGGCGCTATCGCGGGAGACGTCTACGGCGACGACGATTTCCAGCGGATCGTCGCCCTCGGCGTCCCGGCCTACAACGCGAACACCGGAAAGGAGTGTCACCTCGACGCCCACCTGGTGGAACATGGTATCGAACACCTGCCGCTTGATGACATCGATATCCTCTTCATCGAGAACGTCGGCAACATGATCTGCCCGACCGATTTCAGGCTGGGCGCCGAGAAGCGGATCGTTGTCGTCAGTTCCACCGAGGGCGACGATGTGGTCAGCAAACACCCCATGATGTTCCGCGGCAGCACCATCGGCGTCATCAACAAGGTTGACCTCGCCGGGTACGTCGGCGCCGATCTCGACCGGATGGAACAGGATATGCGCCGGTACAACCCGGAGATACAGGTGTTCAGGACAAACATGAAGACCGGGGAAGGGGTGGAAGACCTGCTGGACGCGATCCTCGCATGATCAGCAGGGTTAAATATCTTTGTCCCAGATAGTTATAGCACTTTAACGAGTGACCGCAATCCCGCGATGGGCATCGCGTCCTCAAAGATAGTATTTCGGTGGTCAATATGCAGTGGCAAGGAAGATCAGTACGGAAGCCAACGGGCGGACGCTACCGCACCTCCCGTGGCAAGAAGCGAGCGGAGATCGGGAGAGCCCCCGCAGAGACGCATATCGGTGAAGAACACAAGAGAGTCATCCGCACCTATGGGGGCAACCAGAAGGTCCGGGCGCTCAGGATGAACTACGCAACGGTCGCAAACCCGGCAACCGGCGAGACCATGCGGGCGAAGATCGAGGCGGTCGAGGAGAACCGCGCCAACCCGAACTACGTCCGGAGAAGCCTCCTGACCAAGGGTGCCATCATCAGGACCGATGTGGGACGCGCACGGATCGTCAGCAGACCTGGTCAGGATGGCGTCATTAACGCTGTTCTGCTCGAATAAGATCTCCTCTTTTTTCTCCAGTTCTCAGATTGCTTCAGAACGTAGCGGGAGCAAGAGCGCCCGTTCCCTCCAGATGACCGAGCGCTAGACCTGGACGCCCTCCTCATGATGGCCCCGGTGCAGTTGCGCAGAGAGCCACCCGGCTACGATCAGCAGGAACCGATCCTGAAAGTGCCAGACGATTGAGGGGGCCCCGGGGTGGATCGGAGATCGGAGCAGATGCGCACGATACCGACGACCTGACGCATACCAGCAGAGACCATAACAACGATCCTGGGCTCGTCGCCACGCGGAGGAGGGACAGGCAGAAGAGATCCAGGGCAACCAGCAGAGAGGTGCGGGACGTTGATCCAGAAACCCGGGAAAAACGTCCCTTCTCACCGCATCAGCAGGCACCCACCGACCACGTCATCGAAGATCTCCATGAACTCTTCGGGGTGGTTGAGATACGCAAGAGAACGGGACTGCCCGATCAGGTCATAGAGCCCGACACCTTTCCGGATCCTGAGCTCAGGGACCTCCACCGGGTCGCGGTAGCGCACTGGTGGGACATCAGGGTATCGTGGATTCTTCACCAGCGCCCCGCCCTCCATCTCGTAGTACGCAGCGCCCCGGCGGTCCTGGTAGGGCCCATAATTGCTAGAGAACTCAGTCGAGACCAGGTTTGCCATCACCAGCCGTCCCGTCCCGGGGTTGATGGTTACGTGGCCATACCCGGGCGGGATCAGGATCTTGTCGCCGGGGGTACCCTCGATCATCACCACATCGCTGGCATCCTCAGTCTGGAGCAGGTAGTGCCCGGTCCCTCCAAGAACCTCATAGATCTCAGGGTAGGGCACCCCTGCCGGGTTCAGGGTATGGTAGTGCCCCTTTGTCTTGACGTACTCCCCGCAGAGGACCAGGGAAGGTATAACGGTGATATCGTACCTGATATGGTGCTGCCTGAGCCACCGGCGGTCAGCCTCGCTCCTGGCCAGATCACGGTACATAAAATAGAGGGGTTGGGATGAAGGACAACGCGGATCCGCAAGGACATCCCGCATCTCCTCAATCGTCCTCACCTGTGCTTCAGGTACAGGCCCATCCCAGTAACCCTTCATGAATTCTTCTTACGGTGCACGAATATATAATACCCTGCTCCGATGATGATGGCACCAACAACAGCAATGAAGATCGGGTTGGTGAATATGGCGCCTGGTTTCTTCGTGAGGGTGACCCTGACCTTCATGGTATCTGAGATCTTGCTGTTGTCGAGGTCGTCACGGTAACGGATCTCAGAGTCGATCCCGTACTCCTTCAGGGTAGCATCAGAGTCGATGCTTACCTCAAACCTCGCCGTAGCAGTCTCGCCAGGGGCAAGGTCGCCGAGGTAAGCGGTATCATCGTTGCTGGTGAAGGGGTCAACAGCGCTGATCCGGGCCTGGGCGTTATAGACCTTCGCCGCCCCGGTGTTCTTATACACTACCTCAAGGACACTCTTATCACCGGGATGGAGGATTGATGGCGGCGAGACGACTTCAAACTCGATCTTCCCGCCAACAGGGAGGCCGAACGTCACGATCTTGGAGTCGACCATCTTCTCCTCATAATCCTCGTAGGTGACCATAACATCCAGAGGGTAAGACTGGGCTTCTGCGTTGTCAGAGACAGAGACCTTGAACATCACATCCACTACATCCCCGGGCTCAAACGTTCCGATGTAGGCGCTTCCGTCGGTGGGGATAAGTGGGCTCCCGTCGTTCCTGACAACCTTGGCGACAGCCTTGTTTCCGGTGTCATGCCCGATATTCTTCAGGGTCAGGTAGACATACCCTTCAGTACCAACGTTCAACGACTCGGACTGCACGTCCAGGATCTCGATACGGAGATCAGGCGTGACCCGCACCTTCAGCGGAAGGGTCTCTGTCTTCTCCTGGTAGAAGTAACGGAGTGTGTCCTGCCCGTACTCCTCTGCCTCCCGCAGGTAGGTGTAGGTCACCTCAAGCGGCAGCACATAGGTGCCTGGTTCCGCAGAATCGGCCACCTTCACATTGAACGTGGCGGTCCGGGAGGCGCCACCCGCAATGTCACTTAAAAACTGCGGGTCTGTCTTGATCGTGAACGGTGCACCCTCGCTCTTGAGGGCCGCGGTAACAAGTTTCGCGGTGTTCGGCTGGTCATCGCGGGTGACGATGTCTGAGCCGACGATCTTGTGAGTGTTCAAGCCGCTGTTCGATATGATAACAGTCAGGCTGGTGTCGGCACCTGGTGAGAACTCGTTGGTGCCGGCAATCTTTGCCGAGAGATCGGGACTTCCATAGAGATACTTGACCCCTGCTGCTGACCCCGGCACAGCCAGGAGTGCCAGCAGGAGGATCAGTACCGGTACGTGCTGCCAACGCATCTGATCACCTTGTTGTTTTTTTAACAACAACATTTATTGCTGAACAGTATATATACATGATGGATGAAGGATTCCCGGGATATTCCGACCTCACTGATAGAATCTCTCAAATCGCTGGGGCTTACGAAGTACGAGGCGCTCGTATATATCGGACTCCTCAGGATGGCGGGTGCGACCGCAACCGAGACACACGAGATCTCAGGTGTGCCGCGCGCATCTGTTTACCCGGTTCTGGATCGCCTTGCCCAGAAAGAGCTCGTCAGTGTCTCCCACACCACGCCCAAACGTTTTGACGCGGTTCCTCCAGATCGGGGTATCGAGAACCTGATGCGCCGGATCGAGGAGGATGCGGAATCTGCCCGGACAGCCCTCAACAAATTTTATCGCGAGAAAGACCTGGAAGGCCGGGGCAACCAGGAGCTCATATGGAGCATCTACGGTGAGGAGAATATCAAAACCCGTCTTGCCGATATGTTCCAGAGCGCTGAGCAGAGCGTGGAGATCCTGGCGTCATGGCATCTTCTTGAAGGCGCCGTGCTTGCTCTTCTTGAACCGATCCCCGACTCGGTGCAGGTCGATATCGTCACTGACTGCTGGAAGGGCGATCGACCCCGCGGGTATACTATCCGTGTCCACGCCCCGGAGACACTCTCTAAACTGCACATGCCGCATGGGAAATCCCTCAATCACGAGAACTCGGGTGTCTTTCTGGTGGATGATACCCGGGCGCTGGTCTGGCTGGGATCGGCGAACGAGCAGTCGTCAGCCCTCTACTCTGAGTCGGTCGGGCTCATCCAGTTTGTCAGGCGCTACCTCACCAGCGTCACAGAGTGGCTGGAGACCATCGCTCAGTGACTATTCCCCACGGGAGGGGGCATTCTGCCTGGCTTCTTCGTAATCCTTGAGAGATCCCCGTCTCCCCAAGCAGATCCCGAAACGATCAGATGACTGAAGTCCCGGGTGGATCAGAGCAGTAATCCGCACGATACCGACGATACGTCGCATACCAGACGCAGGTATCCTGAACGGGGATTCCAGGGGCCCGTCACCACGCCAGGAGAAGAACTCGAAGAAGGGTTCCAGGACAATTCTCCGGATACCGGTCAGCCTTCCTGAGCGCACGGATATCCTGCCCGACCCGGGGCGACCCCCCATGAGCAGAATCTGCATACGCTGTGGCCCCTCCCAGACACCCTCCCCCCGAACCCCGGCCAGAAAAGGGAAAAGTTGTTTTACTCCCCTGTAGTATTGTACGATGAATGGAGAGAGGGATTCGGGAAAGCGCCCGGGATGCGATGAAGCGGATCTTTGAGGCTGCTTCCTACAATGTGATGAGAGCCGGCGACCCGCTGGATCTCTCAGCCACCAGGGATGGGACCGTCCTGCTGGTGCTCTGCTCTGACGACCCAGAGACGATTCGGCGGTTCGACTCACTGAACTATCACCTGCATACCGTCGACGGTGATAATGTGGCCTGCAGGAAACTGCTCTTCTCCCTTGACCCCGAGGTGCAGGTGGAGGACTGTATTCTCTGGGGCGTAGATGAGTTCGTCCACTACGCCGGGAGGGCTGCGCTTGCGGAGGTGCTCGGGCAGACCCTGGACCTGAACCTGGACCTGGAAGAGCCGGCAGAGACCACGCCGGTGCCTGAGAAAAAACCAGAACGGGGGCCTGAACTGCTCCACCTCCCGGTGCAGGTCGCTGAAGAACGGGCCTGCGGGATCGCCGGGATGCAGGGCACGGCCAAGTGCCGGTTCATCCCCTACTGGAGTTACCACTACGTGAGCACCGGGGAGCGTGAGGTAAAAGACCGGGTGGTCTCGTTTGAGGACGAGGGAACAGGTGCCCTCAACGCCATCAACGGGATGAAGATGGAGTTCGACCCGGAGAAGGTCGAACTGGGGGCTGTCCCGCTCGACTCCGAGATCATGCCCCCCAGAATGGAGCGGGAGGATGTCGAGGGGCAGCTTGTCCGTGACATCATCGACCGTCTCACCCAGCGGGTGCGGTTCCGCTACGAGAAGGGCGACGCCATCTTCTATGAGGAGAAGACCCTCAAGCCCGGTAGGAACAACATCAGCGTCGACCTTAACATGATCTACGTGCCGGTCTGGCAGGTACGCGGCAGGAGCAGGATCGTCGAGGTCAACGCGTTCACCGGCGAGATCCTCTCGATGCCGATGGACGAGGGCGTTGAACTCCTCTAGGTGAGACCATGGTCAAGGTCATCGTCATCGGTGGCGGACCCGCAGGAAGGATCGGGGCAATGCGCCTTGCAGACGGGGGCGCGGAGGTCAGACTCATCGAGATGCACAAGATCGGCGGGCAGTGCCTGCACGATCGGTGCATGACGGTCTGCGCCTTAAACGACGTCGCCCGGCTCCTCGACTACGCCAGGACCCAGCGGGATCTCGGGATCCTCGACTCAGTCCCGACCGTCTCCTACCCGGCGGTGATGCGAAGGATGCGCGAGATCCAGGAGAAACTTGCCCGGGTCCTCGACGCCGAGACCCGCCGGGCCGGGGTCGAGGTCATCTATGGCGTCAAAGCCCGTCTTTCTGGTGACCGGGTCACCATCGACGACGAGGAGGTCAGGGCCGACGCGGTCCTTGCTGCCACCGGGTCGCGGGCGGCGATCCCCGACATCCCGGGTGTTGATCTCCCCGGTGTCTACACCTACCAGACACTTCATGCGATGGACGACCTCCCGCGGCGCATGGTCATCATCGGCGGCGGGGTCGTGGCGGCTGAGTTTGCCCACATCTTTGGATCGTTCGGGTCGGAGGTCGATATCGTCACCCGGCGCAGGCTGCTCCCGGACCTCGACGCGAAGATGCGTTCGGCCGTGACGCGTCACGACCTCGCCGGGGTCAGCATCCACGAAGAGACCACCGTCACAAGCATCAAGGGGGGTGCCCGGGTCAGGTCGGTCCTGCTTGGCAGCGGCGAGGAGATCGAGACCGATGCTGTCTTCCTCGCCACCGGGCTCGTCCCCCGGTCCGAATCGCTCCAGGGGCTCAGCAAGCGGCCGGACGGGGCGGTCATCGTAGACCGGCATATGCGCACCAGCGTTGCCGGGATCTATGCCGCAGGCGACGTCATCGGCCCGCCGTACCTCACCCCAGCGGCACGGCGGGAAGGCGTGGTGGCGGCCGAGAACATCCTCGGGAACCCTGCCATCATGGACTACGCAGGCATCCCGCAGGCGATAAGCCTCCGCTACGACTATGCCGGCGTCACAACCCCGACTGACGACGGGAGCATCAGCCTCTCGGCCCCCTCCCCTGCCGGTCCCGGGTCGTTCTGGGATGTGGCCGGGGGCTGGAGCGGGGTTGCGCAGATCAGGGTTGACCCCGAAACCGGCCGGCTCGTTGGTGCCGCCGCCGGCGTCCCGGGTGCATCGCCTCTCTTCACCTACATTGGCCACCTGATAAAGCGGGGTGTCACCGCCAGCGACTTCGACGACCTCATCGAGATCCACCCCACGACCGACGGCATCTACGGGCTCGCCCGCTACGCTGCCGGTATGCTCCGAAAAGAAATGCGATGAACCTCCCGGGTCAGGAGGTCCTGAAGATCTGCCCGAACTTCGGGATAAAATCTTTTTTCCTGGACATGACCCCTTCGAGCCGGCGGGGCTGGTCCCTGAGGTCAAGTCTGGTGATGCACCCCTCCTCCCCGGCAGCAAAGAGATCACTTGCGTTCGCAAAGACGTTCGTGAAGAGGGCAAAGAAACAGTCGACCCCCATCGTCGCCCGCAGGCGCTCGAGTTCGGCCTGGATCTCTTCGGCATGGGTCTCTGCAAACTCAAACGACGACGTCATCACCTGTGAGACCATGATGCTCCGCCCGAAGAGGTTGTAGCGTTTCATGTCGCGGGTGAGGAGTTCATCCTTGGGGAGGGCGTCAAGGTCCATGCCCTTCTGGATCAGTTCAGGCCCATACTCAGCCGGGTCGACCCCGGCGATCCCGGCGAGGTAGTCAGCAGCCCTGATATCCACCGGTGTGGTTGTGGAGAGTTTCATCACCATCGTGTCAGAGAGGATCCCCGAGAGGAGGAGTCCGGCGGTCGATGGTGAGGGTTCGATATCGGCCTCGATAAACTTGTTCGTGACGATCGTCGAGGTCGACCCCACAGGATCATTGAGGAACTTCACCGGCTTGAGGGTGGATATCGCGCCGAGACGGTGGTGGTCGATGATCTCAAGGATATCAGCCTGCTCGATCCCATCCACGGCCTGGGAGTACTCGTTGTGGTCAAGCAGGATCACCGATTTCTGGACGTCCTGCATCAGTGTTGTCCTCGATATGAGCCCGATATGCTTGTGCCGCTCGTCGACGACACAGGCCGTCCTGAACTTTGAGTCTGAGACAACGCTCTTCGCATACTCAAGTGAGTCCTCAAGCCGGACCGTGGGGACGTCGGTCTCCATGATCATCTTCGCCGGCAGGGAGAGGCTGATCATCTTGCCGACGCTGAAGGCGTCAAGCGTCGTTGCGAGCACCGAGGTCCCTCGTGCCCGGGCGGCAGTGATCACCCGCTCACCCACCGGCGCCCCTTCGGCGATGATAAGCGCGGCGACGCCCGCTGATATCAGGGCAAGCTGCGCAGGTTCGTTATCTCCGACGATCGCGATATCATTGGGCGTCATCTGGGAGAGGGTGACGTGCAGGGCGTCGATGACGGTATAGACCCGACCTTCCAGGAGGGTCTCCCCTGCCGCTACGACCGTCTGGGCGTCGAGGATCCGGGCAAGGGTCTCAAGCGGCATCGGGACGAGCGAGAGCCGTTCTCGGGGGGCTTTCCTGACGTAGGCGCGGGCAAGCCCATACTCGCTGACGAGCCCGACCAGGGTATTATCCTCGTCGGTGATGGGCATGTTCCGCATATCATAGGTATCCATCAGGTCAGCGACATCGACTGTCGGGACGTCCTGCCTGACGCTTCTGGTATCCAGCGGTATGTCAGAGACCGTGGGCTCGACGCTTGCTATATAGACCGGCGCTTTGGCGTTGAATGTCTTGAGCGCAAACTCTGTCTCGGTGTTCACCTCCCCGCACCGGGCCGGGATGTACCGACCCGGGTCGGTGTGATTCTTGAGTTCAGCGTAGCCGATGACACTACAGATGCTATCGGTGTCAGGTTGCCTGTGGCCGATGATGTAGATCTTGTTCAGTTCCATTCCTCCCGTATTATCCCGGGCAGGTGACCGGTCCACCTGCCGCGGGTGCCCTGATCGGGCGGGTTCTTCTCATAGGGATATACCTCTCTGCCATCAAAGGTCTTATGCCGACCACTGCCCGCGCAGGAGCAACGTTGAAGTAGGGGTACTCATCATTCAGGGACTGTGACCGATCATCCCGGGGTCAAGCGCAACCGGCGGGGTGGGCACCAGGAGAGGAGACAACGACGAACCGTCCTGTTCCTCCATCTCCTCACCGCAGCATGCCTGCTCATCGCCCCTGCAGTCGCTGGCCCGGAAGATGTGACGGTGACTTCTGTCGCGATCGACCCCCCGGTCCTGATGCAGGGTGACTCAGGTACCCTCACCGTGGTCATCCAGAACACCGGGCCCACAAGCGTCCAGATCGGTCGGGCCAGACTCTACGGCGACGGGGTTGTCCCGGTGAGCGAGCCCTACCCCTCGGTCGGGGATATCGGTGCTGCTACCGGCAGGACGTTTTCCTTCGCCGTCCGGGCGGATGCCCCTGACGGAACCTACTACCCCGAGTTCCACATGGACTTCCGGGAGAACGGATCTTTCCGCTATCCGGTCGCAGTCAGGGTCGATGACACCCCGCTCTCTCTCGAGATCGTCGGGAGGCCAGAGACCTTCTCCCCCGGGAGAGAGGCCACCCTCAGCCTCCAGGTCGGGAACCCCCGCCCGAACGCCGCTGACAGCGTCCAGGTAACCCCGCTGGGGGAGGGTTTTGCGGTCACCCCGACGGGAGCGTTCATCGGCAACCTCGTGCCCGACGGATCCGCGACCGTCCTCTTCAACCTGACACCGACAGACGAGACGACCGCCACGTTCCAGGTAACCTGGCGAAACGGTCCCAACACCCACACCGCCGATATCATGCTCCCGGTCTCCTTCGGCGAGGATAAACAGCGGGCAGACCTGATTGCAAGCAACATCGAGGTTGTCCCTGAGGGGGAGATCTACCGGGCGACCGGGGATGTCGCGAACGCCGGGCTCGAACCCGCCTACTCGGTCATCGTCACCTCCGGTCCGCCCACATCTCCGACAGATCCCTACCGGGTCTACGTCGTCGGGACCCTCGACCCTGACGATGTCGCCCCGTTTGAGGTGACGTTCAGAGCCGGTGCAGAGATCAATGAGATCTCGCTCATCATTGACTACCGCGACAGCGACGGGAACCCCTTCTCGACGACCGTGCCCGTCTCGATCAACCGGACGGCCGAGGGCGGGGTGGTAGGATCCGGGTTCCTTGCTCCGGTCGCCATCGGCGGGGTGCTGGTCCTCGTCCTTGCCGCCGGGATCGCGGTCCTCTGGTACCTCCGGAGACGGCGACGATGAGCCGCGAGCCGGTCGTCAGATTCGAGGACGTCACCAGGATCTACTCCCTACCGGCCGGCGATGTTGTGGCGCTCGACCATGTCTCCCTCACGGTCGAGCTGGGCGAGTTCATCGTCGTGATGGGACCCTCAGGCTCCGGGAAATCGACCCTCCTGAACCTGATGGGATGCCTCGACGTCCCGACCACCGGGAAGATCTACTTCTCAGGTCAGGATATCTCGGAGATGAGCGACGACGAACTCACCCTCCTGCGGCGGGATCACATCGGGTTTGTCTTCCAGCAGTTCAACCTCATCCCGCTGCTATCGGCGCTCGAGAACGTCGAGTTCCCGATCATCCTCACCGCCGACCGGGGGACGAGCAGGCAGCGGGCGACCGAGATTCTGCGGGCCATGAACCTCGACGACGCCCTCTTCTCCCACAGGCCCGGTGAACTCTCGGGCGGGCAGCAGCAGCGGGTCGCGATCGCCCGGGCGCTCGCAAATGACCCGGATTTACTCCTCTGTGACGAACCGACCGGGAACCTGGATACCAGGACCGGGACCGCGATCATGGACCTCCTTGCGGCCGAGAACCGCCGGGGAAAGACGATCGTCATGGTCACCCACGACCCCCGGATCGCCGACTACGCCCGCCGCCGGATCCAGATCGTGGACGGGAGGCTGGTATGATCTTCCTCTCTTTTGCAGCGAGGAACCTCCGGCGCCACTGGTTCCGGTCGCTCCTCTCGGTCATCGGGATCGTCGTCGGCGTCGCGGCCATAGCGTCGCTCGGGATCCTCGGGGGGAGCATCAACCTCCTCGTCGCAAACCTCATCAGCGATGTCGGGGACACCATCGTGGTCACCCCACATACCGCCATCAGCGGAACGTTCGCCGGCGACCCCCGGACGGCTGCATACGTGACCCTCTCTTCCCAGGAGGTGGACAAGATCAGGCAGGCGGCAAGTCCCTACCAGGTGATTCCGGTGCTGCAGGGGACAGACGAGGTGAAGTTCGGTTTCGGCGAGAGCGAAGAGAGCGGATATGCCCGGGTCATCGGACTCGACCCCGAGGATGCCGCCATCCTGCTCAAACTCGAGGATGGGCGCTACCCCCGGCAGAACCAGCCGGGGGCGCTCGTCGGGACCTACCTTGCCCGGGAGTACAACCTCCGCCCCGGCTCGAGGATCACCATCGGCGGGGAGGAACTGCGGGTGGCGGGCGTGCTTGCAGAGCGGGGGTTTGCCGTCGACATCAACCCTGACTACGCCATCGTTGTCACGGAGGGCTGGTACACCCATCATTTTGGCGACAGGGACGGCTACGCGATGGCGATCATCCAGGTCAGGGATATCACTGCGATCGATGAGGTGAAGGACGCGGTGGAGATGCGGCTCAACCGGCACGAGGATCAGGTCGACATCATCGAATCCCGGGAGATGCTCAGGCAGTCTCAGGCCATCTACGACCAGATAATGGTTTTCCTCCTTGGGATCGGGGGGATCGCCCTCATCGTCGCGGCCGTCAACATCCTCAACGTCATGTACATCGCGGTGACCGAACGGGTCTCTGAGATCGGGATGATGCGAAGCATCGGGGTCCGCAGGCGTGAGGTTCTGAGGATCTTCCTCTACGAGGCCATGATCCTCGGTATCGCCGGGAGTGCCATCGGCGGGGTGCTCAGCGCGGTCATCGGCTACATCGTCAGCGTCGTGGTCATCGGGGTCTTCACGGCCGGAACCACCTTCGGCGAGGGGTTCGTGGTCTTCAACCTGACCGCGGTCGAGTTCATCGTCTTCGGGATGGCGTTCGGGATCGTGACAAGCGTCCTTGCCGGGTTCTACCCGGCCTGGAAGGCGGCCCGTCTCCTCCCTGTGGAGGCGATGCGCCATGCGTGATCGGATCCTGGTCGACCTCGCGGTCCGGAACCTCAGGCGGAACGCGGTGCGGTCGGTCCTTGCGATGGTCGGGATCGTCATCGGGGTCCTCGCCATAGCATCACTCGGGATCCTGGGTGCCAGCCTCTCGACGCTTGTCGGGGGGCTGGTCTCGGACGTGAGCGACACCATCCTTGTCATCCCCCATGTGGCGGTGTCCAGCGGCGATCCATTTGACCCCAGGAACATTCTCGCTTCACGGATAACAGACCGGGAGATGGCGCTTATCGAAAAAGCAGCCGGGCAGAACCGCGTAATCCCGATGTTCCGGACGGCCGAGCGGCTCACCGCCAGGGATACCTCAGGGTATGTGACGGTCTACGCGCTCCACCCTGACGACATACCGTTTCTGCTTGACGCAGAGGCGGGGCGCTACCCGGTCCCCACGTCACCCGGGGTGATGGTGGGCGCGCTCCTCGCCGACGACCTCGATCTCACCGTGGGAAGCAGGATCGAGTTTGCGAACGAGACCGTCCGGGTCACCGGGATCGCGGCCAGGCGGGGAGTGGGGATCGATATCAGCCCGGATCACGCCGTCATCGTCACCGACGCTCGTTACCCGGATGAGGACGCAAGCATGGTGGTTGTGAAGGTCGCAGACCCCGCCGATATCGAGGAGGTGAAAGATGCCATTGCGAACCAGGTCAATCGCAGGAAGGAGAAGGTGGATATCCTGGACTCGCGGGAGGTGCTCCAGGTCTACTACGAGACGATGGACGCCATCTCCTCTCTCCTGCTCGGTATCGGTGCGGTATCGCTCTTTGTCGCGAGCGTCTCGATCCTCAACGTCATGGTCATCTCGGTCACGGAACGGACGCACGAGATCGGGCTGATGCGGAGTATCGGGGCTGAACGACGGCGGGTGCTTGTTATGTTCCTCGCCGAGGCCCTGGTCCTCGGGGTTGTGGGGAGCATCATCGGCGGGATCCTGAGTGCTCTTGTGGGTTACTACTCGAGCGCCGCCGCCTCCAGGCTCCTCGGGGGGGTTCTCGTCCCGGAGGGAGCGACAGCCATGGGAACGACGATCGCCGGCTATATCGCTTTCGGGATGGCGTTCGGAGTTCTTGCAAGCCTCGTCGCCGGGCTTTACCCGGCATGGAAAGCAGCGCATTTAAGTCCGATCGAGGCGCTCCGTTACGAATAATGGCCTTTCAGGGCAAACTCAGGTCAGCCTGAGATCGGGATGCTGGGTTTATATGTCAGGGAAGGTATGAAGGGTATCGGTGAAGAACGATGCTCTTTGTCCTGTGGTACACGTTTGAACCTGAGCACACCAAGAAGGTCCTGGACCTCTGGAAACGCTTTGAGTATCCCGCCGACGTGAAGGTTCACCAGCGCTACCTCCTCGTCGGGAGGCACATGTCGGTTGCTGTCTTTGAAGCCCCTGATGAAGGTTCTATCCTGAAGATCACCGCGCCGTTCAGTCCCTACGGGATCGCACATGTCGCGCCGGCGATGCCGCTCGATGAGGCGATCAAGGTGGTCTGACCGGTATTATGGCTGGCTATCTGGGGGAGAAAACCACTCGGTTTCGGGTTCACGTATAGAGGGGACAGCGGGGCGGGACCTCGCCCCGTCCGCCACGTTTCACAGGGCGGATGGCCACCACCCTCCCCGTCTCCCTGTCAGATCCCTGCTCCTCCGACGATGATCACCACCCACCGGTGGCCAATTCCCATCACCGGGGTTTCAGACCGGATCTGACCTTCCTGACCCCAAAAACTCCTCTCAGCCGGACGCAAAAAATCTGCGCGGTTCTCCGGGATCTGGATCCTGTCCCCCACATCAGGGATGGATCCTGCGTCCAGGATGGCGCCCGCTCCGCACACCCTGGGCTGCAGGAAATCCGGCTAATCCGCTCAAACCAGACACCTGCACGTTTCTGGCAGGAAGATCTCTGCTCATTCCCGGCATTTCCGTCCCCGAGATCGTTGCGTAATTTCATGGTCCCTGAGACCGGAAACTCTATGAGCACTTATCAGGTGATAGACCCACTTAACGAGAAGTGTTCTTTGACCGCTACCCGGCGGCATCACAATACGATACCAATACCCTGTGTGAAGCGAATGTTACAGATGACTACGTGGCTTGACAAGAATTTCAGCTCGCTCCAGCCCACGCGGGCAATCGCCGTACGGGCGCTGCGTCACCTGCGCCCCGCCGCACGAAGAAAACTCTTCTCTGAAGATATCCCCGAGATGCGGACCGCAGAAGGGCGGTGGTTTGAGGCGATCATCTATGAGATGATCCTCGACCTCTCGCTCCAGACAGACCTCATCCCCGCCGTCGTGGCGCGAGGGGCTGATGGACCCAAGCGGGTGCGGAAGGCACGGCTGGGACAGAACGGGATCTTCTACTCAAACATCGGCGACATCAAGATCCGGGGAAACGGCCAGGACCTGGCCGAGGTTGACCTGATGCTCGTCGACCATACCGGGACGCTGACGTTTGGGGAGATCATCACCTCTCCGGCCGACCTGAAAGAGTTTGAGGAGGAGATCCGCTACAAGAAACAGCTCCTCGGCTACCTCTACGGACAACCGACCGTTCCGTTCCTCCTCATCTCCTCGGTCGACATCTCGCGGACGGCTGTCGTCCGCCGGCTCCTGAAGGAACCCGACAACGTCTTCCTCTCCACTCCTTCCTGCGAGGAGTTAAAGACGCTCATTCACCCCAGAGACCTGAAACGGTGCCCACCCCGACGCCAGGTCCGGCACAAGAAACTGATATCGGCCTCAAGGATCGCTCCCCGGCGACCGTTCGATTACAAACGCCTCCACGACGAGCGGATGCAGAGCATCATCAACACCGTCACCTCAAACAAGGGCATCGAGCGGTTGATCGCACCCGACGAGATCCCGCCGATCGTCAAGAAGGTCATCTTCGGCGGGCTCTACCCCTCTGCCATCAGGATGCTTGACGCCAAATACCCCATCCGTATCAAAGGAAAGACCTACAACCCCGATGAGATCCAGAAACAGTTCTCCAAAGTCGTCCTGGCCGTGAACCTCCCCGAGTACCGACCGATCATCTACCTCCGGAGGAGAAAGAAGAGGGAGTACCTCAAGATGGTACCCAACAACCGGTCAGGCGGGTTCAAGTTTGAGAGCAGGCGGACACCCCACATGGCCGGGTTCTTCCTCTGGCTCGAGTCTGTCAGACCGGCGATCGGGGCTGAACTGACCGAGAGTCTCCTGGACGCGTTCGCTGCGATCGACGCTGCGGGAGCGCCACCGACCTGGAGACCATAAGGTACCTATAGCACCGGGACCTAAATATAGGAGAGGTCTGATCCGGAATGGATCTGATAACAGGACTTGCAGAGTTCACGGCGTTTAGCCTCGTTGCAATCGCATCGATCATCGCAGTGATGAACCCCGCCTCAACGATCGTGGTCTACACGGCGTTGACCGATGGGATGAGCGAAGTTGAACGCCGAAAGATCATCCACTCTTCAATGAAGATCGCCTTCATCGTGCTTGCCTTCTTCGCCCTCACCGGACAGCTGATCTTTACCATCTTTAATATCACCATTCCGGCCTTCCAGATCGCCGGTGGTATCCTGCTGATCAGCGTGGCGACCGGGATGCTCAACACAAAAGGGAACGAGGCCTACTCGGCCGAAGAGCTGGAGAACATCGCCGTCGTCCCACTGGCCTTCCCGCTCTCGTGTGGCCCCGGGACGATCACAACGGTGATCCTGCTTGCATCAGGCCCGGAGGGCGTTGCGGGGGTTGTTGCCGTCTTTGCGGGGATCATCATCGCTCTCGCTACCTCCTACATCGGGATGCTCTACGGGCCGAAGGTCTTTGCCTACATCGGGGAGGAAGGCTTACGGGTCGTCCCGAAACTCCTGGCAGTCATCGTCCTTGCCATCGCCATCCAGTTTATCATCAACGGGATTGCAGCGGCGATGCCCCAGATAATGGAGGCCATTTGACCTCCTCCCGTTTGTATGACTGGTCTTCAGGTCACGCTTATCCAGGCGCTCCAGGCCGGAGGAGCGTGGCTCACCGCCCCTATGCTCTTCTTCTCGCTCCTTGGACAACCCGAATTCTTCCTGCTCCTCATCCCGCTCTTCTACTGGTTCCTGGACCGGCGTCTCGGGCTCCGCCTGGCGCTGGTTGCAGGGATCTCGGGGAGCCTCTCGGTGGCGTTGAAGATCGCGTTCCATCTCCCCCGTCCCTACTGGGTCTGCCCTGAGGTCAGGGCGCTCGGGAGCCACCCCTCGTTTGGCTTCCCCTCCGGGCATACTCAGGGAGCGGTGACGTTCTGGGGACTGCTCGCAGCAGATGTCCGTCGCTGGTGGGTCACCCTCCTCGTGGTCGGCCTGGTCCTCCTTGTCGGTGTATCCCGCATCTACCTCGGAGTCCACTTCGCAACCGACGTCATCGCAGGGGTTGTGTTCGGCGGCGTCATTCTCCTCGGGTTCCTCGCCCTCGAGGGACCGGTGGGCCGGCGCATCGCCGCTCTCCCGGTCTCCGGCCAGGTCCTGCTTGCGTTCGCAGGATCGCTCCTCCTGGCGATGGTCTCCTTCGTCGCTCTCGCAGGTCTCGGTGATTGGGAGGTCCCCGCAGCCTGGGCGGCGGGAGCGATTGAGCGGTCTGGGCAGTCGATCCACCCGCTTGACCCCCTGGATGCCGTGACGGCGGCAGGGCTCTTCTTCGGGTTTGCGGCAGGGGCGGCAGCCATCTGGCCCCGGCAGGAGACGACCTGCGTCGCCACCAGGACGAGATCGCTCCGTCTCTTCTGTTACAGCTCCGGGCTTCTTGTGACCGGGGCGATCTGGTTCGGGCTCGGGCTCCTCATCAAGTCAGATCTCACCTCAGTCGCATACATCCTCCACTACCTCAGGGCCGCCATCGCTGCTGCCTGGGTCTCCTGCGGGGCCCCAATGGTCTTTGCCCGCCTGAACGCAGAAACCGGTGGTGAGGCTCCCGGGGCGTGATCGTCGATGGAGGATCTCCCGGGGGTCTGGGATGATGATCTGCCCGGCTCTTTTTGCCCGAGCGAGGCCAGGTGAGGCATACGTCATCACCTGGGACCAGGATTCTCTTCCACCGATGCGCCCGTCGTGCCCGGCCCGGATCGTCCTCCCCGGATCAAGAAGAGAGTCAGACGGCGTCCATACCCTTTTAATCCCGCCGGACCCATCATTCATCATGCTTGTAGAGGGGACGGTCCTGGGCTGGGCGTTGATTGTGCTTGGAGCGGTGATGCTCCTGATAGAAGCCTACCAGCCGGGGTTCTTCATCGCTGTCCCCGGCACGGTCCTGATCATCCTTGGTATCCTTCTACTCTTCGGCGTGGATATCTTCACCTCCCCCTGGGGGCTTATCCTCGGGGTCCTGACGGCGATCGTGGCGGCTGCAGTCACGGTCTGGCTCTACAGCCGTCTTGCGCCCGGCGAGAAGCCACCCACGACCCTCTCCCGGGACTCGCTCGTCGGTCTTGAAGGGGTGGTGGTCAGGGAGGTCGACGACGAGACGCTCGCCGGGAAGGTCAGGATCGGGAGCATGGAATGGAGCGCACGTTCGGAGTCTGGCAGGATCCCGGCCGGCCGGAAGGTTGTCGTCGTCCACTCTGAAGGCGTGCATATCGTCGTGAAAGAGGTAAGCTGAGATGTCATTGATAGGAGCGGTCCCCTGGACCGGGTTGATCACCATCTTTTTGATCATCGTCATCGTTGTCCTATTTGCCAGCGGTGTGGTGATCGTCCAGCCATACGAACAGGGGCTCCAGATCCGCCTGGGGCAGTATATCGGGAGGATGAACCCCGGGTTCCGGTGGGTGATCCCCCTGATCACAAGGGTTGTGAAACTCGACCTTCGGACCGAGGTGATGGATGTCCCGCGCCAGGAGGTCATCACGAAGGACAACTCGCCGACGAACGTGGATGCGATCGTCTATGTCCGGGTGATCGATCCTGAGAAGGCCTACTTTGAGGTGATGAACTACCGGGCGGCGACGGTTGCCCTGGCGCAGACAAGCCTGCGTGGGATCATCGGTGACATGGAACTTGACGAGGTCCTCTACAACCGGGACATCATCAACGCCCGTCTCCGTGACATCCTGGACCAGGAGACCGATGCCTGGGGCGTGAAAGTCGAGCGGGTGGAGATCAAGGAGGTCGACCCGGTCGGGCCGGTCAAGCAGGCGATGACCGAGCAGACCGCAGCCGAACGGGAACGACGTGCCGCGATTCTCAGGGCTGACGGCGAGAAGCGGTCGGCGATCCTGCGGGCAGAAGGGAAGCGGCAGAGCATCATCCTGGAGGCCGAGGGAGAGCGGCAGAGCAAGATCCTGCGGGCCCAGGGTGACCGGACCTCCCGGATCCTGCAGGCACAGGGCGAGGCACAGGGGCTACGCATCATATCGGTCGGTTCCCAGCCGTTGGACCGGCGGGCGATCACGGTCCTCTCCCTCGACACCCTGAAACGGATGGCCGACGGCCAGGCGACAAAGATCATATTCCCCTTCGAGGTCTCGAGCGTCGTGAAGCAGGCCGCCGAGTATCTCGGGGCCACGGTCGAGGCCCCTGAGGTTCCTGAAGGCACAGAGATGCCCCCAGAGGATATCCTCGGGGAGATCCCGAGCAGGGAGGAACTCAGGGCTGCAGAGGAAGCGGCACGGGTCCCTGATATCGATATCGATAAAGAGATGCAGAAGAAACCTCGAGAACTAGAGAAGGATGAGGGGCTGTAAGGGTCCTGCTGGTTGTTGTCATGGCCAGGTGCCCGACGTCCCTTAAGGGATGTCAGGTGCCAGGACGCATTCCCGGCATCTCACCGGCAGGATAGCTCCTGGATCGGTCGGACGCGTGGGTCAACAAACAGGACGCTTGCCATGCGGAAGAGAGCCCGGGAGCAGCCCCCAAGAATCAAAAGCCAGAGGACTCCTCTCTGGGAAAAGGGGGCGTCCTGAACGCTCTTCCACCGATTCTCTGATCTTGCAGGACGTCGCTCTGCATCGGGATCCCTCTTTTTGGGCGGGCGGGGACGAGAAGAAAACGGCTGGAGAGGATGATCGGTGCTGCTGGACGCCCCTCAGATCAGTGGGGGACGTCCCGCTCAGTCTCTTGTTCTGGT
>CAZYWX010000003.1:0-35336 GCA_964651285.1 uncultured Methanoculleus sp. | reverse complement strand
GGGCCCCAATGCATCGACCGGGAATTGAACCCGGGCTATTGGCTTGGAAGGCCAATGTCATACCACTAGACTATCGATGCAATGCAAGATCTGCCTAGATATCTAGGCAGTGCTGGATATTAAATATTGGGTGGGGATACCCCTCGTTTTGGGTTTCAGTATCCCCGCTGTTCTGCCTGCAGTTCTTCGAGGGCGGCCACACGCTTCTCCAGCGGCGGGTGCGTGGAGAAGAGCTCCATCAGGGTGTTCCCGGAGAGAGCCGGGATGATGAAGAAGGCGTTTGCGCCCTGCACTTCCTGTTTCTTCTCGGCAGGGATGTAATCCATCCGTCCGCTGATCTTTGTGAGCGCGGATATCAGCGCCCCGGGGTTCTTTGTCAGATAGGCACTGCCCCGGTCAGCGGCGAACTCGCGGTAGCGGGAGAGGGCACGGGTAAGCAGGGTGCTCACGATCCAGACGGCGATCGAGGCGATGTAGACCAGGATCAACGCGCCCATGTTGCTGTCACTGTCGCGGCTGCTGAAGAGCCCGATGAAGATCCAGTTCCGCATGATCAGGAAGGCAAGCATCGATATGAAACTCGCCATCGTCATGGTCAGCATATCCCTGTTCTTCACGTGCGATATCTCGTGGGCGAGCACCGCCTCCAGCTCCTCAGGCGTGAGTATCCGCATGATCGAGTCGGTCGCCGCCACGACAGCGTGGCTCGGGCTCCTCCCGGTCGCAAACGCGTTTGGGACCGGAGAGGGCATGATCCCGACCGCCGGCTTCGGGATGCGGGCCTCTCTGGCGAGGCGCTCGATCATCCTGTGCAGCTCCGGGTACTCGTCCTCCCCCACAATGCGGGTTCCGGTACTCCAGAGCACCAGTTTGTCGGAGAAGAAGTACTGGAGAAACGCCATCGCGGCAGCGACAAAGAGCAGGAACCCGAAGCTGAACCCGAGGGCATAAAGGATGCCCAGGAAGATCAGGTAGACTACAAGGAGCAGGAACGACGTCAGGAGCATCCTCATAGTGAGACCGAAGTCGCGCGTCCAATTCATAACAATGGTATATTGGAGAGGATCCCCATTAATACATATGCTGGATTCCCCCGGGCGATCTCCCAAACAGGATTCCAGTTCCCTCCTGCACCCGGGGGAGTGCCCTTATGTGACCAGAACAATATAGATAAGGATCGGATGACACTTAACGAAGTGACCATCAGCAGGGCCATTCTCGAGGAACAGCATCGTGCATTCATCGACTATCTCGAGATGGACGCTGCTATCATCGGTGGCGGGCCATCGGGACTCGCCTGCGCCGCGCTTCTCGCCGAGAGGGGTGTTCAGTGTGCTCTTATTGAGAAGAAACTCACCATCGGCGGTGGGATGTGGGGCGGCGGGATGATGTTCCCGCGGATCGTTGTTCAGGAAGAGGCCCGGCGGCTCCTCGACCGGTTCGGGGTCACCTACCGGGAGTTTGAACCTGGCTATTATGTCGCGAAATCAGTTGAAACGGTCGCGAAACTCACCGCGGCGGCTTGTGATGCCGGCGTTGAGTTCTTCAACCTTACCACCGTTGAAGATGTCATGATCCGGGGCGACGGCAGGGTCGGCGGTCTTGTCATCAACTGGACGCCGGTCGATATGGCCGGGTTGCACGTCGACCCGCTCACTGTGGCCTGCACCTGCACCGTCGATGCGACCGGTCACGACGCCATGGTTGCCCGGATGATCGAGCGGAAGGGGGGCACCCTTCAGGTGAAGGGCGAGAGTTTCATGTGGGCTGAGCGTGCCGAATCAAAGATACTCGAGCACACACGTGAGGTCTTCCCCGGTCTCTTTGTCACCGGGATGGCGGCAAACGCTGTTGCCGGTGAATGCCGTATGGGACCGATCTTTGGCGGGATGCTGCTCTCCGGGGAGCGGGCCGCGGAACTGGTCGCAGAGAGACTGGGCCGATAAGACTTTAGAACCATTTTTTATCGCTCCGCGGGCTAATACTAGGTATGGAAGATATCGACCCTGCGTCCCTGGGCGAGATCGCATACGGGACCTTTGAGATCTTCCTCACCCGCGAGTTCCATGCCCGGGGCCGGTACCTCTTTGACCTCGTTGAACGGGGTATCGATTTTAAAGCCGACCTCTCCGAGATCTTCGGAGAGTTTCAGAAAGAATACCCGGCGCTTGCCCTGGCGCTCAGTCAGGAGTTCGACGGGATTGACGGGATATATACGCTGATTCAGGAAGGAGAGGGCGTTCTTCCCTCGAAGACGACCGGGGTGCACTGGATCATCCTGGATGCGCCCGGGGCCGAGGGGAGCGGTCTGGGTGATGAACGGGCAGGGAAATGGCTCATCTTCGTCCCCGAAGATGAGGTGGATGCGGCGTGGAAGAAGGTCCGGGACGAGACCATGAAGGGAACGCTCGGAATATCAGCAAAAGTCAGCACCGCGAAACCGAATCCGGATTCACGCGATTGGCGGGCGGTCATTTACGTCTACACCCGGGACTGGGCGGATGAAGCAGACGTGATGCGGGTCCGCGAACGGCTCCGCGATCTCGGGTTTACTGAGAGGATCGGCTATAAGCGCAACATTGAGACCTACCGTGGCGAGTACAGCAAGGAGGGTCGGCGGGTTACTTATTACAGCGCCTGATGGGACAGGAGGGGGGTGTGGTCGTTTGTTCTGACCGGACCGGTCAGTCCTTGCGTCCCCTCTACCGCCGGTTCTCTTGCGGTCCCTTTCCTCCCCGGATCCTGCCTCATGGCGATACCCACCACGATCCACTGATACCGGGGGTGAGCTCACACCAGATTGTGCTCGTATCCGGGTTCTTTCACCTGAACAATAGTTAACCAAAAAACGCCCATTTCCTGGTTCCTTCAGGCTATCTGACAACTTCTGGATGACCTCTGCTTCCAGGAAAACACAGGAAAAGAGTATCCCGGGCTCCCGATCCCCGCCCTGAACGAGAGCCCGCAACCGGCCGCAGGATGCGCGCAGGTACCGGTTACGTTACGCTCTCTGTTCCCTGGACTTTGACCTGAGTTCCCCTGAACCGCACTTGCGGCAGCGGGTCGCGCGGATTGCGTTCCGTGCATTACACTTCATACAGATCTTTACGTTGAGCAGACGTGCTTCAGCTTCAGGAAATCTTGCCATGTTGAAAACACCACTTGTCGAATGGATACTATTCGTTCCTGGTAATATTAACAGTTCTGTCGTCAGGAGCACTCGTTCAGTACTCCTCTTCGATCCACGCCCGGAACGCCTCAAGCGCCCGTGCCCTGTGCGACACCCGACTCTTCTCAGCGGCAGGCATCTCGGCAAGGGTCCGGCCTTCGTAGGCAAAGATCGGGTCGTAGCCAAACCCGCCAGTTCCCCGGGGGGCGACGATCTTCCCCGGCATGGTCCCCCGGAAGATCCGGATGCCATCCTCCCGCGCGAACGCGATGGCGGTCTCGAAGTGAGCGTTCCGGTTCTCCACACCTTCCATGAGTTTCAGGATCCCCGCGTTCCCGACGGTGTCCTGAACGTAGGCAGCATACGGCCCGGGGAACCCTCTGAGTGCGTCGATGAAGAGCGCGGTATCATCCACGATCAGCGGGCGTGAAAGTTTCTGGTAGGCATATGCCGCTTTTCCGCGCGCGATCTCGCCCACATCGGCGTGGCGGAACTCAGGACACTCGAGCGCGACATGCTCGACCTCCATCACCCCCCCAAAGTAGGTGGCAATCTCCTGGGCCTTGTTGGCGTTGCTCGTCACCACCGCAAGCCTCAGAGGTACCGCCCCCGGAGTTCCACTTCATGCTCGCGGGAGAGAACCTCATCTGCCCCGGGGAACACGCTCGTGTACCCTGCGATGAAGGCCTCCCGCAGGTCCTCAAACTCCTCGGTGGTGCTCTTGAGCGTCTGGAAGAAGACGTGGAGATCCACGCCCTGTGCCTCGACCTCCGAGGACGTGAATGCAAGCCCGAAGTCGATCAGGACGCACTGGCTGTTGCGGAGGATCATGTTGCTCGTCGTCAGGTCTCCATGGACGATCCCTGCTCCATGGAGTCTTCCGACCGCCTCGCCTGCAAGGGTGACATTCTCAGGGGTGATCCTGTACTTGAGCAGATCGCCCCTGATTCGTTCCATGACGATCGTATCGGCAGTGATATCCCGGATCACGGGGGTGGGAACTCCTGCCCGCCGGGCTGTCGCGGTCAGGCGGGCCTCCGCGCGGGTCCGTTCCGTGATCAGACGCTGGTCAAGCGCGGGGTTCCGGTAGCGTTTGCTGACCCGGTGTTTGACCACATCGTCCTCCCTGACCGTCACCACCGCCTCAGCTCCCCGGGCGATGCCTGCCGAGTCGTGTGGTCCGGCGACAAAGATCTCTCCAGGTTCGGTCCTCCAGACCACCTCCACCTCATCAACCCGGTAACCAGGCCTGATCTGTGATTCCTCAAGGGGGAGCGTGGCTCCATGCTCCAGCATGATCTTTCCCGTGTAGGCGATCATCGCGCCGTTGTCGCCGAGGAACGTTCGCTCCGGGACAGCAAACGACGCTCCCCGGTCCTCGCACATGACCCGGAGCATCTCCTGCAACCGTCTGTTTGCACCGACCCCCCCGACCAGCAACACCTCGTCCTTGCCGGCATGCGCGAGTGCCCGTTCGGTCACTTCGACGCACATGGCAAACGCAGTCTCCTGGAGACCGTTACAGACATCCTCGAGGTCTGCTGGGCTCTCCTGGGCGGCGCTGACAAGCCCGGAGAACGCGAGATCCATCCCCTTCACCGTGTACGGGAGCTCGATGTAGCTTCCCCGCCTCGCCAGATCCTCGATGATCGGGCCGCCAGGGTGGGGGAGGTCGTGGCTCCGGGCGAACTTGTCGAGCGCGTTTCCAAGGCCGATATCCAGCGTCTCCCCGAAGATCCGGTAACGGCCATTCAGGTAGCCGAGCACCTGGGTATTGGCACCGCTCGCGTAGAGAACGATCGGATCGCGAAACCCGGTTGCCCACCGCCCGATCTCGATGTGCGCCACGCAATGGTTGACGCCGATGAGCGGCACGTCGAGCGCAATCGAGAGGGCTCGTGCGGCGGTTGCCACTGTCCTGAGGGAGGGGCCGAGGCCAGGTCCCTGAGAGAAGGCGACCGCCTGGACGCGGTCCCGGTCTGACTCAGTGAGCACCCTGGAGATGACCTCCTTCATACTGGCTGCATGGTGCTGCGCGGCCTCCCGAGGGTGAATTCCCCCTTTTGGCGGGAGGTAGGGCGATGAGTGGAGGGCGATCAGGTCGTCTCCGAAGAGCGCGGCGCTGAGGTTCCACGCCGTCCCTTCAATCCCCAGCACCAGCCCGTCTTCAGACTTTGTATCAGGAGGCATAAAACAGGTATTGCTCCGTTATGAGAAATGTAGCCGCCATGGCCTGCAGGCAGTGAGCAGGTGGAGTGCGGCCATCCCTGGCGGTATTTTGGGTATGGATGGGAACCTACTTCTGGAACTCGGTATAGCCGCACTTGCCACAGGCCGCCCGGTCCTTGTGCTCTGCCATCAGTACGCCCGGGCCGCATCGGGGACAGTGCCGTCTCTGCAGGACTGCTTTATCGCCCTTAACTTCGTAGTACTCGTATCTCTTTCCCATTGCCTTACGCCTCACTCTCGGCCTCAGCCTCTGGCTTGCCACGCTTGAGCAGATACTCCCGCTCGGTCGACTTCTTGGCCTCCTCAGTGTCGTAGATCCGGGCCCGACCAGAGACTTCCATCTTCCCAAACCTGGTCTTCAGCGAGTCCAGCACCAGGAGGTTCTCGTCCACATTCAACATCGCAGCGAGCTTCCCCTGGATGCTCTGCCGCGCGGGTGTCGGACCGTCGAAGGTGAGGGTGAATGCTATCTCCCTCCGTTGTAACACCTCGTTCCTCACGTCACGGGTAATTTCGAACTCCATCGATATCCCTGAAATGTTGTTGGCAGATTTATTTAAACTCTGGGATGGGCCTCCAGCACCGGTCCGCGTACATGGAGTCACTCGCGCACAAAAATGGTCAAGGCTGACTCTGCCTCACGCTTCGCTGCCTCGTCGACGATCCTGAGGACGACGCCTTCGCCGGGCTGACCATAGAGGATGGCAGCCCCGGGCGGTGCGATGAGGACAAGAGGGATGACCGCAAGGTCTTCCTCGCCATCGACGAAGATCACCGTCGGCGGGTCCCTGACCGCTTCGGCGATGGCTGCCATAAGGTCGTCGGTGATGGTGCCCGGCGGATTCTTCGCGGTCAGCCTTCTCCCCTGGAGCAGAGGTGAGCGGGTGCAGGGGGTACGCATCGTGTGCCCATCGATGATGGCAATGTCAGGGATAATGCCTGCATCAAGGAGAGTCTGGGTCACCACATCGCCAACGCTGTAGACTGCCCGGCCTTTGAGTTGGGGGAGGAGTTCGGTGATACCCTGGTACAGGGTGCCGAACGGTTTTTTAAAGAGATCGCGGTGTGCTTCTGGCAGCCTGAGCATCAGCGGACCTTCAGTGCGTATCGGCCGGGCAGGTTGATCTTCATCTTCTTTGCGATCTCCGAATGTTCAGGATCGATGATCACGAGATATCCTGCCCAGTCATCGCTCAGGTTGGCCGTGCCGCAGATGACACAGGTCCCCCCTTCGACGATCCGGTGACACTCACGGCAGACCAGGGGCACTTTCTTTTGTACGACCATTATTCTGCCTTCCTTTCCTTCTCCTGCTCAAACTCCTCTTCCAGCCAGGCCAGGGTCCCGAGCCCTGGCTGGCGCATGGTAAGACCGATCTTACTCTCCCGGGGCTCACGCTCATTCAACGAGAGTGCGACAACCCGTGCTCGGACGGCGTCGCCCACAGCGATGTATCGTTTCGATTCCTGGCAGATCAGCCTGCCGTTCTTCTCGTCGTAGTTGATATATTCGTCTGATATCTGGCTTACGTGGAGCATGGCGTCGATGGGCCCGAGGCTGACGAACGCGCCGAAACTTGTTGTCTCCACAACCACACCCTCGATTACTTCCTGAAGAGTCAGGCGGAGCACCACTGCCTCAAACGTGACATCGTAGTAGACGGCACCATCCCCGGGGATCAGTTCTCCCTGGCCGATATCAAGAACTTTTGTAACCGCAATAAAGATACCCATCTCTTTTGCGATGCTCCCTTCCAGCTGCTCCTGCAGTACATTGAGAATAACCTTATCCAGGTCTTCCCCGAGGCGGTGGGGTGGGACCCGCACCTTATCCTCCAGTGTCATCTTATAATACATGGTTTTTCACTATCCCCTCATGAGCTCCAACGTTTTTCCTTTTCGCATCGAAACAACGTCAATTCCCTCTCGAAGGAGGGCGTTCCGGAGTTCCCGGTCATTTGTCACCACTGTGCAGCCTTCCCGTCGGGCGTACTCGATCACCCGTTTGTCCACGTGGTTTGCACAACTTCCACTCGGCACAACCGTTGATGTACTCTGGGCTATCATCAGGCCCACACGGGCGGCAGCCGCATCGCGGCCATGACCCCGGGAGATCCCGGTGAGCTCCCCGATCACCTCTTCGAGCGTGATCATCTCAAAATCCCCGAAGAGAATCTGGAGCTCGTCATACAGGTCAATCCCGAACTGAACCGGCATCAGCAGGGCGTTGGTGTCGAGGAGTACCTTCACTCGACCAGGACGCCCATACCGATCAGCCGCCATCGTCCGCCAACCAGTTTGCTGATGGCAATCCGCGATCCCGCTTCCGCACAGACCGCCCTCTTCAGTCTGACTGCCACCCGGTTCTTC
Organism: uncultured Methanoculleus sp.; assembly: GCA_964651285.1. Taxonomy (GTDB): domain Archaea; phylum Halobacteriota; class Methanomicrobia; order Methanomicrobiales; family Methanoculleaceae; genus Methanoculleus. Next base: position 27,569 of record CAZYWX010000003.1, on the reverse strand, counting down.
TTTACGTTCACGATCACGCCGACGGTGACCGCGGTTCCAACCGAGAGCATCAGTGGATCATTGTGCTTGAGCGGTTCTATGATCTGTTCGCTGTCTGCACCGACCACCCGGTCCATGAGTGTGACATCGAACTTCAACTCCTCCCAGACCGGCGGCAGTTTCCCGACATGCCCGGCAACCTGTCCGGCAAGAGCATCACTCTTCGTCAGTGCCGGGTCGAGTTTTGTTGCAATGCCGAGGAGACCGCCCGGCGTTGCCTCGGTGACCTTGATCTTGCCAGCGTTGATGGAGGTGATCTTTGTCTTGATCGGTTCCCACAGCATCTGGTTCTCGACCTGGATCTTCCGGCCCGGTCTGATCTCGATCTCGTCTCCTTCACGCAGGACACCCCGTATGAGCGAGCCACCGATGACGCCGCCTTTCACATCCCGCCAGCCACATCCTGGTTTGTTGATGTCAAATGAGCGTGCGATGAACAGCAGCGGGTCGACCTCCGGGTCACGTTCTGGCTCGGGGATGACGGTATCAAGGGTCTGGATCAGGGCGCCGATATTGATGCCCCTCTGTGCCGAGACCGGGACGATGGGGGCGTTCTCTGCGATAGTGCCTTTGATAAACCGCTTGATCTGCTTATAGTGTTCCAGTGCCTCGGCCTGGGTGACCACGTCGATCTTGTTCTGGATGATGACGATCTTTTCTATGCCGATCAACTCGAGCGCCATCAGGTGCTCCTTGGTCTGTGGCTGTGGACAGGATTCGTTCGCAGCGATGACAAGGATCGCTCCGTCCATCAGCGCAGAGCCTGAGAGCATCGTTGCCATCAGCGTCTCATGACCAGGTGCGTCGACAAACGAGACCGTCCGGAACGGGACCGCTTTCCCTCCGCATTTTGGGCACTTGGGCAAGGGAGTATAGGCCTCTGCTCCCTCGCACTTCTCGCATTTGTAAAATGTTGTATCCGCGTAGCCCAACCGGATGGAGATGCCGCGCTTGATCTCCTCGCTGTGCCTGTCCGTCCAGGTACCGGTCAGCGCGCTGACCAGGGTGGTCTTGCCGTGATCGACATGACCTACGAGCCCAATATTGACACCGGGAATGAATGCATCTCGCAAAAGTTTTCGAACCTCCTTATCCAATATATAGTGACACTACTTATACATAGTCGGTAAGGATTATTTTTTCGCTTCTGGCCGGTGATTTTAAGCTGCCGCGATCGGGAGCGCTGCAGGATTTTTGGTCTGGTATGAATCGTTCTCCCGAACGATCAGGGCTTGAGGCCTTCAGCTATGCGGGGTGCTCCCTTCTCTGCTGGCGGCTGTGCAGCATACGAAGTATGAAGAATATGCCTCCTTGATAGCGAAAATTTATACCTCGTTAATATAGATATATGGTTGATCTGCGATGTCAGATGATACTGAACTTTCACGTATCGGGATCTCTCTCCCCAAAAACCTTCTCGATAGGTTTGACGAGATCCTGAGTCTTCGGGGCTACTCATCCCGATCTGAGGGGATACGGGACTCAATACGGAGTTACATCACGTATTACCAGTGGATCTCCGACGTAAAAGGAGAGCGTCAGGGTGTCATCATCATGGTCTATGACCATGACCAGCGGGGACTTCTTCAGACGCTCACCGAGATCCAGCATGAATATGCGCACGTCATCCAGGCGTCCCTTCATTCACATATAACTCATAACAGGTGCCTGGAGGTGATCCTGGCTCGTGCGGATGGGACGGTGCTGAAGGAGATCACAGAACGGTTGATGGCACAGAAGGGTGTCGAGGCGGCGAAACTCACCACCATCCCAATCGAGACCTGAACCGCTCTCATCTGCCTTCTGGATGGAGGGATGTTTTTCTGCTCCTCACCCGTTAGCCGCCGCCCTCGCAGGTCTGGTCGATCCCCTCCGTCCAGACCTCTTTCAACTGCCTGCTCAGTTTCTTCGTCTCCTCGAGGTAATCCTCCAGGGATTGCTCTTTCCGCTCTACCGTTCTGGTTGTGCGGTCGACGCCGACGAGTTCGTCCACCCGATAATAGAGGCCGGTGCTGTCGATTTCAGCGTAGTTCCAGCCGTCGATCTCTTTGATCCGCATGACCTTGCCGGTTGTGCCGGTTCGGGGGTAGCGGACGACTGCGCCCACGGTTACATCATCCGTGCTGCTCATGGTACGGTAAGTACATCTGTCACACTATTAAGGTATCACCTCCAAGGGATCCTGGATGGCATTCACGATTCATCCGGCGAAGAAACAGTACTTTGACGGGACGCACCGTTACTGCTCGCCTGAGGAGACCCTTGCCGCCGTGGAGCCCCTGATGGCGGAGATCGGCGTCACTGAGATTATTGACGTCACCCCCCTGGATCGTCTCGGGATCCCGGTGTTCTCGGCGCTCCGCCCTGGAGCGGCACAGGGAGCGGTCCGCGTCCACGCAGGGAAGGGAAAGGAACCGGTTCACGCCCGGGTTTCGGCGATGATGGAGGCGATTGAACGCTATTCTGCCGAGTATCAGGGTGACAGAATGGAGTATGCGACCTACGAGGAGATCGGTCCTGGACGGGCACTTCACCCTGAAGATCTCATCCTCCCGCGGCGGTTTGAGCAGGGGGAGAAGGTCCACTGGACGGCAGGATGGGATATCCTGAACGATGAAGAGGTCTATGTCCCGAGCAACGCTGTATTCCACCCCTATGACTCGCTCGGCATGACCATACCCCTCTTCAGGAGCGATACTAACGGGCTTGCATCAGGAAACATCATGGAAGAGGCGATCCTGCACGCCCTCTTTGAGGTTATCGAGCGGGATGCGCTCAGCACCGCTGACCGTTGCCGTGACCTGGGTCGTCGCCTCATCATCCAGAAGGACTGCGCCGCGCGAGAGGTCCTTGACCGGTTCGAAGAGAACGGGATCGATATCCATCTCTGGCTTCTGGAGGGGAAGACCGGTATCCCTACCGTCGCGGCCGCCGCAGACGATACCGTCACGAAGGATCCGGCGATGATCGTCACCGGGTCAGGGACACACACCTCGCCTGAGATCGCAGCGCTCCGCGCCCTGACCGAGGTCGCCCAGAGCCGGGGAAGTTATCTCCAGGGCGGTCGCAACGATCCCCGGCGTGAGATGGTTATCAGGAAGGCCGGATACGAACGGTTGAAACGCATCAACCGTATGTGGTTTGCAGACGCGGAGACCGTCGATATCGGTGAGATTCCAGATCTGAGCACCGACCGGTTTGACCTGGATATTCGACGGGTGCTTGAGGAGGTCAGTCCCTACACAGACCGGGTCTGTGTCTGCGACCTCTCGAGGACCCCGGTGCCGGTGGTGCGGGTCATCCTCCCCGGGTTTGAGGTCTCGTATATGGACCCTGACCGGAAGCGCCGCGCGCAGCGGTAATCTCCGGGCCGGGAGCGTTCATGTTCCCGGACAGGTGGTTCTTTTTTTGGGTCTTTCTGCAGACCGCCTGCCGTTGACCGGTTCCCGGTGTTGCCATTGACCGCCTGTCCCGGCAGGGCAGGGGCCGGAGGACAGATCCTGCAGGTCAGGAGGGCATGGGGGCTGCAGGAAGGGGCGTTTTTGCGACTATCTGCCTGCGGGAGGGTGTGCCCCCGTTGGCGCTAACGTAAGCGGGTGCGAGGGATCCTGGCTGAGAGCGGTCTTGGCCGGTGTTGATCCCGGGACATCCTGGAAATCTCAGGCGATACAAGATCCCGGTGGTGGATTGGAAGCGCACTTACTCAAAGCAACGACAATTTGACTCATACGGGATGCAAAAGTCGTAAACCGGACCCTTGCCCGGGTATCCGGGTATCACCTCCACCACGCGGGGAGGAACGGGGTGGGGGGCTTGCCCCCGCCCGGTAGGGGGTAATAGACCCGTGAAACTCTCCCATCTCCCAAACCCCACTCTCCCCTGATCTTGGGCGTTCCTCTCCCGCCTCCGGGCGGAGCGGGCAACGGCGTGGCAATTACCCGGGAACCATCGATAGGTAAGCGTATGCGATTCCTGGTCAACCCCTCGCTTCCGTGGCGATCAGCTACCCGATCCGGCACCGATGCACCGTTCTTCTCACCAGAGCTGCCGCCCCTTCAGATCCCGGGATCGGATGGGACGAGATCAGCAGAACTCGACCTTCTTTAAGACCTCCACGACCGCCTTCGTCTTCTGATGCGGAGGTCGTCCGCTGGTCGGGGGAGAGCGCTCACCTCGCAATGCACCAAATATCGCTGAGATCGCCGCCCCATGGGAAGGGCCGTAACCCCCCTCAAGTGTCAATGCGAGCGGCAGATCTGTGCCGTCGATCAGCATCCCGGCAAGAACACCGTAATCATCTGGTTTGAGGTTCATGTGTCCGCGTCTGTCGTCGGCGAGGGCGTCCTGCCCGGCCGAGACGATCAGGGCGTCGGGCTGGAACCGGTCGAGCGCCGGGACAAAGATCTCGCTGAAGACGAGGTGATAGTCAGCGATGGTCGACCCAGCCGCGAGCGGGGCGTTGAGGGTGTAGCCCCGGCCAGCGCCGGTGCCGATCTCGTCCACCCACCCGGTCTTCGGGAAACTTCCCTCCTCGTGCACCGAGCAGTAGAGCACCCGGTTGCTTCCGTAGAAGATCGCCTGCGTGCCGTTCCCGTGGTGCAGGTCCCAGTCCACGATAGCAACCCGGTCAACCTCGAGAAGCGCCCGGGCGGTGGCGACGGCGGCGTTATTGAAGATGCAGAACCCCATCGACCGGTCAGGTTCGGCATGGTGTCCGGGAGGGCGGACCAGGGCAAACGCGTGCTCGCCGTCGAGTGCCCGCTCCAGCGCTAAGCAGGCCGAGCCTGCGGCGTAGGAGGCCACGTCGAACGAGTGAGGGGTAACGTAGGTATTTGCGTCTACAAAACAGGATCCTCGTGCGATCTCCTGCACCCACCTGATATGCTGAGGGCGGTGGACCCGTTCCAGATCGTTCTCGGTAGCCCGGACCGGAACGTGCCACCTCACATCAGGAGGGACCCCCGAGAGGACCGCCCGTAACCGGGAGTCCGACTCGGGGTGAAGTTCCCTATCATGCCTGGCAAAGACGTCGCCACAGATAACTGAAGATCGCATCCTGCGTCAGTTAATGACGCGCCCCTGCTGGATATCTTCTTCGGTGACATCGAACGTCTGGTTCGTGCCCACGATCAGGTAGGGTCCGGTCGTCTTCACCTCGCCCGACCACCCGGACGTCGCATACGGGACGACGAACTCGCCGTTCAGGCTCTCCTGGCGGTAGGTGAACTCCCGGCCAGTATTCGTCGTGACCGGCACCTCGATGATCCCCTCGCCCTTGATGCGGGCTCCGGGGACATACTCAAATATCTTGACGAATTTCAGGTCAGGTCCGTCTGCACCAACGTTGACAAAGATGTTCTGGGGTGTCTCATGGACAAGCCGGTAATGCTGGAGGGCCGGCACCCGCTCGACCGGCTTGAGGATCGAGTCGGCCTGGAACTGATAGTAGACGTTCAGCAGAGTCGCATGAGATCCTGCGGGCGCGCTTCTGTTGTAGGCTTCCGCCGCTGCCGCGGCAGCGGTTGCGTTCATCTGTTCGGCACGCGTGATGACCGGGAGGGAGGCGTTCACCACCTCCGGGTCAAGGTACTCGACGTAGAGGACCTGCGATGTCGCATCGGTCATGGATCCATCAAAGTTGTGGAGCCGGGAGATCATCGTCAGGTAGTACTGCTGGCTGTGGAACGGCACTGACTGGTAACTTGCTGAACCCGGGCTCAGGGGGAGGAAGAAACTGGGATGGAATGGCGCTACCCCCGTATCTGGATCGGCCCATGTCGCCGGAGCATGGAACTTCCCGGAAGCGAGCTGGAAGTCGGTGACGACGTAGCGGGCGCCGATGTTATCGAGGATCTGGTTTGCTTTCTCCTCTGAGGTTGAGACAAAGTACGTCGAAGAGCCGTTCGGCCCGGCAACCCCGTGCTGGAAGGGATTGTTGTTCGGTATCCGTTTTGAGACAAAGGTGATCCAGTGGCCGTAATCCCACCAGGACATGACGCCGTAGGCCTCATCAGGATAGGTGAAGGTATCCTTGTCATGGATGGCGTAGTAGTCGACACCAGGGTCGGGGGTGTTGGCGCCCATCCATTCCAGGGCTTCCATCCATTGCGAATCGATGCCACCACCTTTTGAGTGGGCAGCCATGCCCAGATTCGTCTCGAGGGAAGCGCCGGCGAAGAGGAGTGTGACGACAACGACCGCGGCGAACGCTCCTACATTCAGGTAGTCCACCCGGTTCTTTGAAGGAACCTTCGACTTCCTGGTATCCCGTGATTTGCCTCCTTTCTTCTTTTTCTTTGCCTTCTTCTCCTTCTCTTCGGATCCGGGATCGGTGGCATCATCACCGCTCCCCAACCGGAGGAGACGTGCAACATCCTTCCAGGTCGCGTTGATGACCGCTCCTGCAAAGACAGCGGCAAGCAGAGCGATGTTTGCGGCGAGGTAGTACTCATAGCGGACGTGCGCGGCTGTTGATGCCAGGATGACCGCTGTCCAGACAAGAACGAAGATATGGGCCGGGTTTACCCTCTTGCGACTCCACCAGAGCAGGGTGGCGGCCCCGCCGGCCGCAAGCACGAGGCCCCAGTGGAACGTCGCCCAGGCCGCCTCCCACGACCAGGCCCGGGCCTCCTGGACGGTTGTGGTGACCGGCTTCTCGCCGAAGAAAGCGATGAGGCTCGATATCAGGAGGTTGTAGACCTCTGGCAGGGCGAGATAGAGCACCCCGATGGCAAGGGCCGCGAGGGCCAAGAGCGCCACCGGGAAGTAGTACTTCGGGCGCTCTTTCAGGAAGACCGAGAGCCCGTAGAGCGCGAGCGTCCCTGCGATGAGGGCGATGCAGGCGATGACGTGTCCGACGGTGTAGCGGGAGAGGTCAAGCCCTGGATGCGGGAACCCAAATGCCACTGTTCCAAGGATCACGACACCGAAAGTGACGACGTTTGTGAGGACCAGGTAGTCGCTTGACCGGCCCTGGAAGAAGTCCAGGATGAACTGGATCAGGGTGAAAGCCGCTACGATGAGCGCGAAGAGGATCATCGTGGGCATATTGAAGTATCCGAGGAGATAGGCGATGCCAGCGAGTGCCGCTGTTATCACCGGCACCTTCAGGGTCTCAGGGTTCTTTGTGGAGAGCGGACGGTCGCGGGTCGCAAGCAACGCCACAACGTAGGCGAGGACAAATATCGTCGAAAAGAGCGTCTCTGTGATGTGGTGGTCGACGAAGCCAAAGAGTGAACGGTAGGCGTAATTCCCGGAGATGACTGCAATCAAGCCTGCTGCGATGAGACCGGTCTTTCGGTCAACAAGTTTTCTCGCGAGCAGGTAGGTGACCGGTACCATCACCGCTGCCATCAGTGGCGGGACCCAGGATGCCACCACCATGATCTCGGGGCGCGTTGTCGCCCCGACGAGGATGCAGAGCGCTGATATGATGTGGATGAAGAGCGGTCCCCAGTAGATGACATCGCCGGTCGGGTAGAGCGTCATGGCATCGAACCAGGCGTATCCCGGGAAGTTAGCGACGACCTGCTCAACCTGGCGGAGGTTGTACCAGGGATCGTTACCCAGGAGATTGACACCTTCGGCGGTCACCAGATCCGCTGCAGGGAGACCCCGCGTCCAGAACGTGAGCAGGGTGAACAGAACAATAACACCTATGATGATGTATGGTTGATACTTCTTGAGGTCCACGCGAGCCATCAGATCCTCCTTCTCATGTTCCTATTCCCCTCCAGACCATTAATAACCTTGGCGCAATGAGCAGACCGCGGAACAGAAGGGTTAGCAGGGTTTTCCAGTCACCCGCTCAAAGACCCTCTCAAACGCCCTTGCTTTCTTCTTCCAGGCGTGCTCTTCGATCTTGATCGAACAGCGCAGGGGGTTCTGAATCAATTCATCCACCATTTCCACGAACTCGTCCCTGTTCTGGTAGACAGAGATATGGTCGCCGCCCATCTGGAGCATATCAGGGATCGGGGTGGAGAGGATCGCCTTCCCGCAGGCCGAGTACTCAAAGTACTTATTCGGCAGGGCGATGTCGACCCATTGGGGCGGGGAGAGCGGGATCAGGCAGAGATCCATCGGTGCGATATAGCGGGGGAGGTCGTGATACTCGACCGCCCCGGTGAAGTGCACCCGGTCAGCGATCCCGAGCCCGGTTGCGAGGGTGTGGAGTTCGTCGAGGTAGCCGGTGAAGAGCGAACCACCGACGACCAGGAGTTCAGCGTTCTTGTGCCGTGCAAGGATCTCCGGGAACGCCCGGATCACCTCATCGAGGGCGTACCATCGCTCGACTGCCCCCGCAAAACCGAGCACAAAGGCGTCGGGCGCGATCCCGAGGGACTGGCGCATCGCCCCCCCGTCCATCGGGCGGAAGAGGTCGGTGTTGACACCGTTCGTGATCAGTTCTGCCTCATAGCCGTACGTCCGGAGCTTCTCGACGAGCCCGGGTGAGACTGTCGTGATGACATCGCTGTGGTCGAGGTTGTAGCGGGTTATGGCGAGGACGCCTTCCCTGAGCAGCCATTTCACGGCCGGGTTCTTGTAGTACGCGGCGGCTGAGTCTGGGAACCAGTCTTTCAGGTCAAAGACCACCGGTACGCCAAATTTCTCCGCCGCACGAACCATCGCCGTCCCGGCGAGGACGTGGGCGCCGACGACGACGTCGATATCGTAGTCGCGGATGATGTCGCGGATGACCCGGTAGTGACAGGGTGCGTTCAGGGTATAGTGGAGGAAGGGACTCTTCACCGGAAACCGCGTTGCCTCGTGGACATGGAGGCGGGTCTCTCGTTCCTTTCCCCTGCTGACGTGGAAATGCGGCACATGGACCTCATGCCGTGTCGCGAGCTCCTCGAAGATGTTGTGGTGCCGTGAGGGGATCGGGTGGTGGATGTAGTCCTGGGTGGAGACGAGGAGAATATTCATGCGTATCTGAAGAGGCGGTTACGCTCCTCCGAACCCCCGGCCGCGTCGGAGATATTCAGATTCTTCATCTATTCCAGGGCAGAAAGCGCTCTCCTTCATCGCCGCCTCACCCCCGCAGGCATCGGCCTGAACCTTGCCGGTGTCCCCACCGCAAGCGCCTCGCGTGGGACATCCTTCGTCACCACCGCACCGGCGGCGACAAACGCCCCTTCGCCGATGGTGACGCCGGGGAGGATCGTTGCGTTCGCACCGATAACAGCGTCATCTTCGATCACCGGGCCCTGGAGTGATTCGTGGGGTCCTGGGGGATAGCGGTCGTTTGTCAGGACAGCGTTTGGGCCGATAAAGACCCGGTCGCCGATCCAGGTGCCGGTCGGGATGTAGACCAGACTCTGGAGGCGGACCCGGTCACCGATCCTGCAGTTGCCCTCGATCACCGCCGCCGTTCCTATCGCCACCTCGTCACCGATAGTGGTCTTCTCGCGGATCAATACGGTATGCCCGGTCTGGAAATCGTCACCGATCGTAACATCGCAGTAAATGATAGTCCCTGACCTGAGGACGGCGTTCTTCCCGATGGTGACGCCAGGAAACCCTTCCTGCCCGATCCGGTCGCGGGAGGGGAACCCGAGGGTCACCGGCTCAAATAGCATCGCCCCCTCGCCGAGGGTGTTATGTCCATACTCAATCATTCAACGGTCACGCTCTTTGCCAGGTTCCGTGGTTTGTCGACGTCGCGGTGCAGGGCACATGCAGTATGATAGGCGAGCAGCTGGAGGACGGCCGATGTGGTCAGCACCTGCACAAGGAGGTGCGTGTCAGGGATCGGGATGAAGATGTCGGCGATCTCGGTCAGTTCTGTATCGCTGTCCACACCAAGGGCGATGACCGGCGCCTTTCGAGCCTTCATCTCCTTGACGTTGGAGACCATCACACTGTAGGTCGGGCCAGGGTTGCATATAGCGATCACAGGCGTCTCAGGGGTGAGCAGGGCAAACGGTCCATGTTTCAGTTCTCCTGCTGCATATCCTTCAGCATGGACGTAGCTGATCTCCTTCATCTTCAACGCGCCTTCCATTGCGACCGGGTAAAACGGCCCCCTCCCCACGAAAAAGGCATGGTCTGCCTTCGAACAGAGGCTGACGGCGTCCATGATATCGTGGTGGAGAACCTCCTCGATGGCCAGGTGCGCGTGCGAGAGGATATCGTTGAACTCCCCCTCACACCGCAAATTGATGATCTGCATCAGCGCCGCGAGTTGTGCCGTGTAAGACTTGGTTGCGGCAACACCGATCTCTGGCCCCGCCCGCATGAGCAAGGTTCTGTCTGCGACACGGGTCATCGTGCTTCCCTGCACGTTGGTAATGGCGAGCGTGGGGCAGTTCCGGGCTTTTGCCTGTTTTATTGCTGCGATCGTATCGGCGGTCTCCCCCGACTGCGAGACCGCGATCACGAGGCCATGGAGGGGGGGCGCGAAGTACTTGAACTCTGACCCCATCTCGGCCTGTACGGGGATGTTACAGAATATCTCAGCCAGGTACTTGAAGATCAGGGTGGTGTGATAGGACGTCCCGCAGGCGACCAGCGTGATCTCATCGGCATCCAGGATCATCTGCTGCACAGTATCATCGATACCTGCCCTGATGGTCTCGTAGAAGGACTGGGGCTGTTCAAAGATCTCCTTCAACATATAGTGGGCAAACCCGCCCTTCCTGGTCTCCTCGACACACCAGTTGATCAGCTCGACCGGACGCTCCACTCTCTGGCTGTTGTGGTAGATATCGAGGTGATCTGGCGTGATGTCGGCGACGTCGCCGTCTTCGAGGTAGATCACGCGTTCGGTATAATCAAGAAGCGGCATCAGATCCGAGGCGGCAAAGAACTCTGCGTCCCCAATACCAAGGACGAGGGGGCTTGCGTCACGGGCGGCGACAACCTGCTGGGTGTCCTCCACAATCGCGAGGATGGCATACGAGCCCCTGAGGTGGGGCAGGGTTGCATTGACCGCCGCAAGCAGGTCACCGTCGTAGTACTCCTCGATGAGGTGCGCGATCACCTCGGTGTCGGTCTCTGACCTGAAGATGTGACCGCGCTCCTGGAGTTGTCGCTTCAGTTCAGTGTAGTTCTCGATAACCCCGTTATGTACGACGGCGATCCTGCCCTCGCAGTCGGTATGCGGGTGAGCGTTGATAACGGTTGGCTCACCGTGACTGGCCCACCGGGTATGCCCGATCCCGGTAGATCCCTGGAGGATGGCTGCCTCCGCTTCGCTGTCAGAGATGCGGCCGGTCTTCTTGTAGACCTCGAGCGCACTCCCGACCGTCGCGACTCCGAATGAGTCATAGCCGCGGTATTCAAGTCGCTTTAACCCTCTGATCAGAATTGGTATCGCATCCCGTCTCCCTACGTAGCCGACAACCCCACACATCTAGATCACCCTGGCTCCATCCTCGAGAAGACCGCTCACTGTTTTTCCCTCTTCTATGATTACGTTATTACCTGCTATACAGTTTTTAAATGTTGTGAAGGGTGCTGCATGGACTCCGTCACCAAGGACCGCCCCAAACGCCTCCTTGAGTACCCGCTCTCCGACCTCCAGGTAACTTGCCGATGGAAGTGTTGTGGTATGGTCGGCAAGGATGCACCCCTGCCCAAAGATAGCAGAGACGATCCTTGAGTGGGAACCGATGGTGACGTCATCCATGATGATCGAATCGGCAACGTAGGTGAAGGGTTCAAGCACCACCCGATCACCGATGCTTGCGTTGGGCATGATCACGGTGTTCGGTCCGATGGTACAGTCGCTCCCGATGGTGACAGGGCCGTAGATCACGGTGTTCGGCCCGATGGTTGTCCCGGCACCGATACAGATGACGCCCCGCCGGGTGACTGATGCATCCACCGTTCCCCCGATCTCTGGCGTGATACCCCTGAGCATCCGGCTGTTCAGTTTCAGGAGGTCCCAGGGGTAGATGGCGTCCTGCCAGTCATCTGCCGGGATCGCCCGTATCCGCTGACCCGACGCGACCATGGCAGCGAGGGCGTCGGGGATCTCATTTGTCTGGAGGTAGGAGAAAATTTCTGGCGTGAACGAGTAGATCCCGGTCGAGACCGTGAACGTCGGGGCGTCTTCAGGCTTCTCGATGATCTCGCGGACGAAACCGTCTCTGATCACCACAACACCGAAGTTTGAGGGGCTCGGATGCTCGGCCACGAGCATGGCGTTTCTCTCCTTCTTAATCCGGGCGATTGATTCGGCGTTGATGTAGTTGTCGCCGGGGAGGACGAGGAAATTGTCTGTGATCTCAGACCTGGCTGCCCGCAGGGCGTCAGCGGTCCCGAGCTGCCGTTCCTGGACGACGACCTGGACCGGGGCGTCCAGGTGGTTGAGATACCTGATGACATGCTCTTTGCGGTATCCTACCACCACCACGATATCCCGGATCCCGTTCTCAAGCAGGGCGTCGATGACGTAGCCGATGATCGGCCGGTTCGCCGCCGGGAGCATGGCCTTGGGTTTACTCCGGGTGAGCGGCCTGAGGCGACTCCCTTCTCCTGCTGCTAAAATGACTGCCTGCAATTGTATCACCTGATTATCGTTCCATCCTGGACACACCCATCCACGAGGGAGTGGGGGGCCACCTTGGTGTTGCTGCCGATGAGGCTCCCGACGTTGACCGAACAATTGATCCCGAAGAGAACGTTATCGCCGATGATGGCACCAAACTTCCTTCTGCCGGTGGTCTTTCCGCAGACTTTCACCGTCGCGTTGTCATGCCTGAGGTTTGCGATCTTGGTCCCTGCCCCGAAATTGCACCCGCTGCCCACAACGCTGTCACCGACGTAGTTGAAATGCGGGATCTTCGTGGAGGGCATGATGATAGAGTTCTTGATCTCGGTCGCATGGCCTATGTGGCACCCATCCCCGATGGCGGTAGAACCACGGATGTAGGCGTGAGGACCGATGATACAGTCTTCGCCGATGACACAGGCCCCCTCAATATATGTCCCGGCCCGGATCACGGTCCCCTTGCCAATGCTGACCGTATCGGGAACGATTGCCCCCTCCTCGATGATGCCGAGTTGCTCGTGGTGCATCGAGGCGAGGAGCGCTTCGTTTGCGTCGAGGAGGTCCCATGGCTGCCCGACATCGAGCCAGCAGGTCAGCGGGTACGCGGTGAGTGTTCTCTCCCTGATGTAGGATGCGAGCGCATCGGTCAGCTCATACTCTCCCCTGCTTGATAGGGTGATCCCTTCGAGAAGGTCGAAGATATCGGGGTCAAAGAGATAGGCCCCGGCGTTGATCAGGGTGCTCTTTGGGTGTTCTGATTTCTCTTCAAGACCGGTGATCAGGTCGCCCTCGACGGTTACCACCCCGTAGTCCTGCGGATGGTCGGTCTCGTGGACCGCCATACAGGGCGCGTCCCTCTGGCAGAGCCTCTCGATATCGTCGCGCCTGAGGGTCATGTCTCCGTTGAGGAGGAGGAACCGGTCGTTGACGATTCCTGCTGTTGCCCGGAGGGCGTCGCCGGTCCCGAGCTGGTGGCGCTGGGTGACATAGGTGATATCCACGCCAAAGTTGCTGCCATCCCCGAAATGGTTCCTGATCTCACGTTCAAAGTAACCGACGACAAAGACAAATCTGGTGATCCCCGCATCGCGGGCCGCGAGGACCAGATGTTCCATCATCGGGCGGTTGGCGATGGGTAGCATCACCTTCGGCCGCCGGGCGGTCAGGGGACGCATCCGCTTCCCCTCGCCTGCTGCTAACACCACACACTGCATAACATCACTTCTATCTTGATCATATTGCACGTTTCGCTCTCTTGAGAGCAGTATGTCCTCTGTCGAGCATCTCCTTTGCTTTCGCAGGCGTCTTTCCCTCGGCCGTGATCCGGATCTTTGGTTCGGTGCCGCTTGCCCGGATCAGGTACCAACCGTTGTCGTCGCTGAACCTGACGCCGTGTGTCGGTTCATCAGCCCCGATCGCTGCCATGATCTCCCGGGGCCGGGCAACGGTATATGACTCCCTGAGGAGGGTGTAACGGGGCATCTCATCCAGTTCTTCGGCGATAGACCATTCTGAGGCGATCTCGCAGAGCAGGGCCGCGGCGTAGACCCCGTCCGGGCAGTAGGAGTGCCAGGGGAAGATCCAGCTTCCTGACGCTTCCCCGCCGAATTCTCCCCAGGAGAGGAGTTCCTCAGAGACAAAACTATCACCGACCGGGGTGCGGCGGACCTCTGCGATCTCCTCGATCGCCATGGAGGCGTCGACTGTGGTGACCACGCGTTCCAGGTCAAGATACCTCGCAAACAGCATGAGGAGATGATCTCCGTCGATGTATCGGCCCCGTTCGTCGAACGCCATCATCCGGTCGGCGTCGCCATCGTGGACCACCGCGCACGCGGCCTCTCGCTTCCGCACGATCTCCCCGATGTAGGGGAGGTTTGCCTCAAGCGGCTCTGAAGGGCGGGCGAACCGGCCGGATACGTTTGAGTTCAGGCTGATGACGGTCGCCCCTGCCCCGGCAAGGAGGTCCGGGGTGATGACGCTCCCGGCACCGTTACCGCAGTCAAGCACGGCCGTGATCGGTCGCGAAAGGCTGATCCGGTCAAGGATCGCTTCCAGATGCGCGCCCACCGCATCGACGGAGGATGCATGCCCCTGCTCGTCCCAGGCCACCCAGCGTGACCGCTCGATCGCACCCTCGATCGCTGTCTGCTGTCTGCGGGTGAATGCCGAGCCGTCGGGGTTGAGGAGTTTCAGCCCGTTGTAGGGTTCGGGGTTATGCGAGGCGGTGATCATACATCCTGCGTCTGCCTCCCGTGTCGCGTAAGCGATCGTCGGTGTGGGCGCGACCCCGCAGGTCAGGACGGTTGCCCCGGTTGAGAGCATCCCGGCGATGAGCGAATGTTCCAGCACCTCGCTGGTCGTGCGGGTATCCCTGCCCACGACGATATCAGATGCGTTCTCTGCAGCGGCCGCCCCGACGCGGAGTGCCAGTTCGACGAGGGTCTGGTCAAACTCCCGTCTGATCCCGGAAGAGCCAAATAGCATACACCTGTATACTTCTTTTCTCTCTAAAAAAGTATTCATCGCCCGTACGGGCACCAATGTTTTAGATCTAAGAGACCGCAGACTCCGGCGGTCGACGGGCCAAGAAAGATCATCTGCTTCTTCCCCCGGTAGTCGTCGATACAGGCGGTCCCCTCATCGGTCGTCATGCCATCTCCGGCGACCAGGATGAGGTCGGCCGCTTCCGGCGAGTCGACCATCTGGTCACGGAAGGCTCGCTCAAGTACCGGCATCGGGCCGAGAAGGTAGACCCGCTTTCCGGCGACCTCACGGGAGAGTTCTGCAAGGCAGGGTGCGTGATGGTCTGGGGTGCAGGGCTGGAGTCTCCGTGTCAGGCAGAGGAACGCCGAGACGGCATTGATGATCACCGCTGCTGCCGCCCGTTGTTTCTGGTCTTTGAGTGGCGCACCGAACATAAAGGAGATCCGGGTGTTGGCCCTGACCGGGTCACTCGTGATGAACTGCCCGCTTCTCCCACCAAAATGCCCCTCCATGCAGACCCCTTTTGGGTACTGGCAGACCTCTGCGTCGTAGTTCACCGAGAGGTTCACGACACCGTGCTCACACCCGCTGCCCTCCAGGATCTTCTCAAGTTTCTCGATCGCGTCCTGTAGAATGCTCATAGCTCTTCCTCATGCGTCCTGTTCACAGAGGATCGCCCGCACGGGCGACCCATCCACACCTTTCAGTCGTAAGGGTAGCACCACCATAAAATACTCTCCTTCAGGTACGGCAGAGAGGTCGAGGAGTTCGAGGATGACCACCCCATGCCCGAGTAAGCGACGGTGGACTGCTCCCTCCCCTCTGTATTCCTCGATCGATGGAGCGTCGGTCCCGAGGCAGGTGATCCCGGCGTCGGCGATGAGATCTGCCGCCCCGGAGGAGAGAGAGGGGTAGTCAGGCTCAAACGTCTGTCGCTCAGAGAACCAGGTCTTCAGGAGAAGCGTCCTGGTGCCGGCCAGTCTGCCGGCGAGGTGATGGGGTCTGATGACCTCTTCTGCGTCGGTGCAATCAAGCACCCGCGCCGGTCCCATGAGCATCCCGGGAGGGATCTGGTCGACTGTCTGCCCTCCTTTGAGGTAATGTGACGGGGCGTCGATGTGCGTTCCGGTGTGGCTGCCGAGGGTCATCTCGGTCACGCGGTACTGTCCTGTATCCACCTCGTGAAACCTGGGTCTGATATCCCCCGGGTAGAGCACGGCCTCTTCAGAGAGGTCGCGGGTGATGTCGTAGATCTTCATGGTTCTTCTCCTTCCCTCCACCCGAAGTTGCCGATCAATGGCACAAAACAGACGCCACCGAGAGAGAACCTCTCTATCTGGCCTCTGCGTTTGACGAGTTTGATGAGGTCCTGGCAGTCCCGCGGACCGATGGGGGCAACCAGGCGCCCGCCTTCAGCCAGCTGCTCGATCAGGGGCGCGGGGACGGTGGGCGATGCCGCTGTGACGATGATGGCGTCATAGGGGGCTTCTGGTGGGTAGCCCTCTGTGCCGTCGCCGACAACCACCTGGACACCGGTGATCCCGGCGCGGGCGAGGTTCTCGCGTGCCCGGTCGGCGAGGGTTGCGAGGCGTTCAATGGAGATGACCTTCCCGGCGAGCTCGGCAAGGAGCGCAGCCTGGTAGCCGCTGCCGGTCCCGACCTCGAGCACCCGGTCCTCGGGTTTGAGCTCGAGTTGTTCGGTCATGACGGCGACGATGTAGGGCTGGGAGATGGTTTGCCCTCCCCCGATGGGGAGCGGCCGGTCCTCGTAGGCGGCACGTTCGTAGCCCTTCGGGACAAAGAGGTGGCGCGGGATCTTCCGCATCGCGGCAAGCACCCTCGCGTCTCTGACCCCTCTGGCCTGGATCTGGAACGCCACCATCTCTTCGCGTTCTTCCCTGAAGCGATCGGTCCTGGTCATCTCATCCCACGAATCAGAACCCTGATTCTGCTTTGTCGATTGCGGCATCGATCTGCTCCTGCAGGACTGCAGGCAGACCGCTGATCTTTACGTCCAGGAACCCACGGATAATGGTTGCGGTGGCTTCCTCCTCCGAGAGACCCCTTGCCATGAGGTACTCAATCTCGTGGCGGGCGATCTTCCCGACCGCGGCTTCATGGGAGAGTTCGGTGCCGGTCAGCGTTCCTTCGATCTCGGGGATGGCGTGAATGATGCCGTCTTTCAGGATCAGGCCTTTGCACTCGATGTGTCCCCGGGTGTTCTGCTTCTCGCCGAGGATATGCCCTCTGGATATGACTGTGCCGCCGGTGGTGATGGCCCGGGTGATGAGCTCGGTGCTTGTGTCTTCGGCGGCAAGGATGGTCCGGGAACCGAGGTCAAGGAGTGATCCCGGCGTTGCAACGACAATGCTTGAGAACCGGGCCACGGCGTTCTTTCCGACGAGGCGTGCCGTCGGGTACATATTGACCTGGCGGACCGGTTGCATGCAGACGTAGTTTGAGAGGAACGTGCCGCCCTCCTCGACGATGGTGGCGCTCCGTGGGAAGACACTGATCCCCGGATTCCAGTTGTGGATCATCGTGGATGTGACCCTGGCGCCTTTGCCAACATAGATCTCGGTCACCCCGATATGCGCTCCCCGCTCTTTCTTCCAGGAGCTGGCGCACCCGGAGATGATATGGATCTCAGACTCCTCTCGCGCGATGAAGATGTTGTGGACATGCTGCACCGGTTCCTCGCGGAGGAAGAGACAGGCCTGGATGGGCATGGCGACCTTCGCGCCCGGATGCGCGATGACGACGAGGCCCTGCGGCACTTCCTGCTTTGCCACGTACCTGGTGTATTTGTCTTTCTCCTTCGGGACCGCGTTCCAGTAGTAATCTTTCATCCAGTCGTACTTCTCGAGGGCGACCTTGATGGGGAGCATCTCGATCCCCTCAGCCCCACAGGTGGTCTGCACCACTTTCTGGTCGATCTGGAAGAAACTCCCGCACCGGTTCTGCATCCCGACTTCAAGACCGGTCAGGGCAAGGCGTTCCTGATCTTCCTGTGAAAGGTGCTCCATGTCGGTTATATCTGTTTGCAACGTAGACACTCTCCATATCCTTTTTCTTTGACCACACGCAGGATCTCTCGGGGGTTCCCGTGACACCGAATCTGCCCGTCGATCATTACATGCCCCTGGTCGGCCTCGAGGTAATCGAGGATGTAGCCGGTGTGGGTGATGATCAGGCCGCTCCGCCGCCGGTGGATGATGTGGACATCCTTCTCGAGCAGACCTGCGATCTCCCTTCCTATCAGGTGCATATTCTCAAGGTCGACGCCGCTCTCCGGCTCGTCCAGCATGAGGAAATCAGGTTGCTGTGCCTTCAGTTGCAGAACTTCGCTCCGTTTTATCTCACCGCCAGAGAACCCGACGTTGACGTCCCGGGCGAGAAACTCTTCCATGTTGACGGATCGCGCCAGCGCCTCTATCGCGTCTTCTCCCATGTGGGATGTGGCGACGAGAAGTTTCCCGAGTTTCAGCCCGGATATCGCAGGCGGGTGCTGAAACATCATGCCTATCCCGAGATGGGCCCGTTCGTGGATCGGCATGTAGGTGATGTCCTTCCCTTTGAAAATAATAGACCCGGCCGTGATCGTGTAGCCACCAAACCCCATGATGGCTTTGAGCAGCGTGCTCTTTCCCGAGCCGTTCGGGCCCATCAGGACATGAGTCTCCCCCTGTCCGATGTGAAGGTTGATGTCGTGGAGCACTTCGGTGCCATCCACGCTCACGTGCAAATCACTGATATCCAGCATACGGCACTCTGTCTCATGTATGCGACCAACAATACATTAACACTTGCCACCGTAACACCCCCTGTTTCAGTCGATGGTAAGGCAATACGCGGGTATACGTGCGAATTCCCTTTCATGGTGGTTTTATCTGTCGCTCGTGTCAGGGGAGGGGAGGATAAGCTGATCGAACCCTGGTTGTTCACTTTCACCCCGCGCGCGGCCTACGGTTATATAGCGGCCTCGCTCCGATCTCTGTATGGAAAAAACAGGTTCGATCACGTTTGCCTGCCTTGCCGAGCGGGCGGCCCGTCATCCGATTATCGTCCGGCGAAACCAGATGTGTAAGGTGGCGTATACCTGCATCAGGGATCCGGTGAATCAGACCTCTTATTCACGAGATGAAGAATTCAGTGCGAGCTACCCCCGTACTCGCCAGTGCGGGGATTTCTTGCTCTCACGGGACATCACCTGCCGTGGGGCGTGAGGAGGGGAGTTCGGGAGGGACCCGCGGGCTCCGCCGGGCAGGGGGGTTCTGGGACAACCTCAGGGTAATCTTATGGTCCGGGGGCTCATAGCACGCTTGTGCTGCCCCGATGATCCGCTTCTATCCGCGGCCGGATGAATGGTGGGTTGGGCGCACGGTCAGGTTTTCCTCTCTGGCTTACCTCCCCGGGCAAGGGCATGTGTGGGTGGTCTTGAGCAGGTGATTGGAGGGTCCTGGTTCGGTGATGCCCAGATCCCGGGCGATCTGCAGAGGTGATCTCTGGAGAAGGATCGGCGTACCCGTCTGCTTCGGGTGCTGAGGTATACCTCTTCTGGCAAGGCCGGATTGCATTCGGGAGGCGGGGCTATTTTTGGAACTCTCCTGCCTGAAAGGCGGAGGATTTCCTCTCAGGCCACGCACCTCCCCCCAGGTTAAACAAGCAGGTTTAAATTGAGGGACTCCTATGTCCTCCTTAGGACGTTTCCAGATGATCAGGGCCTATACCATCGCCTCCGGAAAGGGGGGGACCGGGAAGACGACGTTAACAGCAAACCTGGGAACGGCGCTGGCCCAATACGGCAGAGCGACCTGCATCGTTGATATAGATATGGGCATGGCCAATCTCGGGCTGGTTCTGGGGTTGGATGAGACGCCGGTCACGCTTCATGAGGTCCTGGCAGGGAAAGCACCTGTTCAGGATGCGATCTACGAAGGACCGTATGGGTTGACGGTCGTCCCGAGCGGCATGTCACTCCAGGGGTTTCAGAACGCAGACCCGCAGCGGTTGCAGGATGTGGTGCGGGACCTCACCGATCGCTGTGAGTTCTTGATCTTTGACGCACCTGCTGGCATCGGCACCGATGCGATCATATCGCTCACGGTGGCAGATGAAGTGCTGCTGGTTGTGAACCCCGAGATCTCCTCGCTCGTGGATGCCCTGAAGATCAAGATCCTGACCGAGATGATCGGTGGCACCATCGGGGGGGCTATTCTCAACAGGGCGACACTGGAGAAATCTGACGTGAACCAGAGAAAGATCGAGGAGATCCTTGGTGTTCAGGTCATCGATACGGTCCCTGAGGATGCGAACGTGCGAAGAGCGGCGGCGACCAGAACCCCGGTTGTCGTCAGGTCACCCGGGTCTGAATCGGCAAAAGCGTTCAGGCGGATTGCGGCCACACTGGCAGGCCTCCCTATTGAAGAGGAGCCCGAAGAGGTTCAGGAAGGATTTATCGAGCGCCTCGCCCGCGTATTAATCAGGAGAGAGCCGTGATGATGGATATCAACGCTATTATGATTATCTTGCTCTCGGTGATTATCATCTGCCTGCTGTTTATCATGTGCGTTATGTATGTGCGCATCCAGCAGCTCCTCAGGGAGGTCAATGCGCTGGCAGGCAGGATGGCGATCACCGACGGCGAACTGGAACAGCTGACGCGGAGCGTCGAAGAGTACACGAGAACGCGTGTCTAGGTCTTCTGATCCCCGGCTTCCGGAAGGCGAAGATATATGTGTGATTCGAACGCATAGAATAAGGAAGGGGCCATAGGGTAGCCTGGCATCCTAGGAGACTGGGGGTTTTCTGACCTGCGTTCAAATCGCAGTGGCCCCATCGCATCTTTTTTCGTATCCCCGAACCCAAGCTATCTCTCAGCATGAGACTTCAAGAGGGCTGTACAGATTGCCTGATCTCCCGTGTCGAGTATGAAAGTCGGCTCTGCACCGACGACGAGGCTCTCGTCCAGAAGGTCGTCGACGCATGTCGTGCGCTCCTTCAGCGCATCTCAGCGGATCCGGTGCCTGCACCGGTCATAGCGAGCCAGGTACACCGCCTTGCCTACCAGATGATCGGCGATGCCGACCCCTATCTCTCGTTGAAGCAGGCCAACAACGAGGACGCGATGGCGGTCTGTCGGCGGGTGCGCGACGACCTCACGACGTTTCGCGACCTTGCGCTCGCATCAGTCATCGGGAACACACTGGATTACGGGTCAAAGGCTCATACGGTCACCGACAACTTTGTTGAGTACTTCCACCAGGAGTTCGCAGCAGGGCTGACCATTGATCACACCGAAGCGATGGAGCCTCTCACCTCCCGCGTGGTCTACATCGCCGACAACTGCGGGGAGATCGTCTTTGACGCTCTCTTTGCCGATCACCTCCGGAAGAACGGGTCCCATGTCACCTTCGCCGTCAGGGGCGCGCCGATCTTAAACGATGCGACGCTTGCTGATGCGGTGGCGCTCGGGCTCGACCGCCGGGTGAACCTGCTCACCACCACGACAGGCGGCATCGCCGAACTCGGGCTCAACCTGGACCTCGTCCCACCTGCTCTCGCTGATGCCCTGGACCGCGCGACGCTCATCATCGCCAAGGGTATGGCTAACTACGAATCGCTCTCTGAATACCGTGATCTCGCGCCTGTGGCCCACATGATGACGGTCAAGTGCGAACCGATCAGCGCGGATATCGGGATTCCGGTCGGTTCCCGGATCGCCCTCCTCCGCGAGTGATACCAATCCCTGGGTTCCGGGTCAGGAAAATGCGCTGTCCTGAGGTGGCGTGGGGATGCCGGGCGTCCGGGATCTTCTATATATATTTTATGTAAGGATGGATCTCATGTACCTGAGTGTTTTTATCGTTAAGGACGGATGCTAAGGGCTTAATATGAATTCAACTGCATATATATGCAGTTGGAGTTATAGGATATCATTATATAACGGGCTTGTAGATACTAGATCGGGGTACGACCACACCCAGCGATCACCGTCATTCAATTCCAGTCAGCAATCACACATCAGTCACGGACTACTACCACGCCTATACCAGGATTACAAGGATTCGGTCAGGGACGGTCCGGCCATAAGGCGGTCCCTGCACCAGTATTCAGCAACCACCAGACGTTTACAGTTACTTCACCAGGTCTTCGGGTGTGGCCCCCCACAGCATTCTTTTTCCAGAGGAGATCCTGGCATGGCAGTGATACCAATTCGGTTGGATCGGGGTTTATCCCTGACGCTGATCCTCGAGCGAGGTTCTCGCGTGCCCCGTGCCCCGTGTGACGGGGATCCCGTCCATCCCCCCCACATGAGGAATCGTTACCACAGGCCACTGCACCTGACGCATCTCATCACTTCTTCAGTTCTGCCCGACTGACCGGCAGGGGGTGCGAACTGGTCGGCTACAACACCCGGGCTTTAGAGTCTCCATCCAGACCCCGCATAGAGACGAGACTGGGAGTCGCGAAAAAACCTGATCCTCTGACGGCCGAAAGCCCGGCCCGGCTCGGCCGCTCTGAAGAAGAGCTAAAGAAGAGATAAGGGCGGGCGTACCGCCCTTCACCCAAAGATCTTCCTGGACATCTCCAGCGCTTCGATGGCGGGCAACTTCTTCCCGGTCAGGAACTCGATCGCTGCCCCTCCCCCTGTGGAGATGTGCGAGAACCGGTCCTCAAGCCCAAGTCGCTCGATGGCCACACCCGAGTGTCCGCCGCCCACCACCGAGAACTGCACGGTAGAGGCTGCTCGCAGTATCTCGAAGGTGCCGATGGCGAACTGATCCTCCTCAAAGAGCCCGGCCGGACCGTTTACCACCACCGTTCCTGACTCACGGATCATCTGCGAGAGGAGCTTGATGGATTCACCTCCGAGGTCCAGCACCTGCGCATCCTCCGGGATGGCATCCACCGGGTACTCCACCCGCTCCCCGCCCCTCCGGACGGCGACTGAGTGCGGCATGGAGATCTGATCCGGATAGGTCGCAAGGAGGTCTCTTGCTTTATCGACCTCGCCCAGGTAACTCATCTGGTCTATCAACTGGGTTGAGGGGACCCCAATATCATAGCCGGCTGCAAGCAGGAAGACGTTTGCTACCACGCCGACAACGATCACCCGGTCTGCGATCCTCCGCTCGAGGACGTTCCGCGCGACCGCGATCGAGTCGTCCACCTTTGTTCCCCCGAGGACAAAGGTGACCGGGCGCGGGGCGCCGGTGAAGACCCGGGAGAGGTTTGCAACCTCCCTCTCCATCAGGAGCCCGGCAACCGACGGGAGCGCAAGCGGCAACCCCACGATCGACGGCTGCGACCGGTGCGCTGTGCCGAAAGCATCGTTGACGTAGAAGTCGGCCATCGATGCCAGCCTCCGCACAAGGATGGTCTTCTTCGCCTCTTCAGGCTTCAGGGTCAGGTTCTCTTCGGCGGCGAACCGGAGGTTCTCAAGCATCAGAACGTCTCCACGTTCTGCGTCCAGGATCGCCTCCCTGGCGCACCGACCGAAGATATCATCGACGTAGGTCACCGGACGGCCGAGCAGCCGCTCCAGTTTCGCTGCGTGCGCTTCAAGCGTCGTGTAGTCCTTCTTGCCAGGTCTGCTCTGATGCGTGAGAACAACAAGTCTGGTGTCCTCGAGCGCCTGCACCGTCGGCAGGTGCTCCCGAAACCTCTTGTCGTCCAGAATCTGGTTCGACGAGGGATCGATGGGGGAGTTGAAATCCACCCGTAACATCACCGTTCCTGTCAGTTTCCCCGCATCAGCAAGCGTACCGATCTCCACCGGGTATCACCTACCCCTGTTCAGGCGCTTCGTGCCTTAATCTTTTTCAGGCGGAAGAGTTCTTCACGTTCCATCTCATCGAGCCGCATCTTGATGAAGTCTCTGGCCTCGGTGAGCTCAGGGATCACCTTGAACTCAAGCGCGTTCACGCGCCGTTTGGTGCTCTCGATCTCATCGAGCAACCGTTTCATGGCTGTCTCGATCTCGGCCGCCTCGATGATGGCCTCGACCAGGTCCTCAAACGCCTCCGCGGTCTCATCGATGACCGAAGAGGTGCCAAGTATCCCGTAACCCCGGTCGAGCAGGTCTTTCCGCACCGACGACGCCTCGATCTTGGGGACGACGACACCCATGATATTCTTGCTCGCGAGGGTGATTTCGGGGTTATCGGCCGTCGAGAAGGCAGCAGCCTTCACCCCGATCGCACCCTCAACCGTCTCGGCGAGGGCGATCATCTCCATCGCGTGCTCATAGCGTTCCGTCAGTGCACCGCGGCTATCTTTTGCCTTCTGCAGGATCTTAAAGAACTCCAGGATCAGCCCATCGCGCTTCATCTTGAGGATGTTATAGCCGCGCTCCGAGAGCTCGATCCTTCGCTTGATGTCGATCAGCTCTGATCGGGTCGGCTTGATATCTTGCAGCGCCATGGACGCCTACCCCTGTGCTTTCTTCCGGTAGTTCGGGTGGTACTTCTCGATCAGGTCACGGTCGATACGCACGAGCTGCTCCTCGGGCAGCGTCGCCAGAAGCTCCCAGCCGAGATCGAGCGTCTCCTCGATCGACCGGTCCTCATAGAGATCCTGCCTGACGAACCGGTCTTCGAAGAGGTCAGCAAACTCGAGGAACATCTGGTCACGCTCGGAGAGAGCGTCCTTCCCGACGATGGCCACAAGACCCCGGAGGTCGTTTCCTTCTGCGTATGCCGCGTAGAGCTGGTCAGAGACCTTCTTGTGGTCATCCCGGGTGTGCCCTTCCCCGATACCGAGGTTCATCAACCGGGAGAGCGAGGGCAGCACATTGATCGGCGGGTAGATCCCCTTCCGGTGCAACGCACGGTTGACCACGATCTGGCCTTCTGTGATATACCCGGTCAGATCAGGGATCGGATGCGTGATATCGTCACCTGGCATCGTCAGGATCGGGATCTGGGTCACTGAACCCCTGACTCCCTTGATGATACCGGCACGCTCATAGAGGCTTGCAAGGTCGGTATACATGTAGCCCGGGTAGCCACGCCGCCCCGGGACCTCTTCACGGGCTGCGCCGATCTGGCGGAGCGCCTCGCAGTAGTTGGTCATATCGGTCAGGATGACCAGCACGTGGTAGCCGAGTTCAAACGCCAGGTACTCGGCGGTAGTGAGTGCGAGACGCGGTGTGATGATACGCTCGACGGCCGGGTCGTCTGCAAGGTTTAAGAAGACGACCGCCCGCTCGAGGGCTCCGGTCTTCTCGAAGTCGGCCATGAAGTAGTTGGCCTCCTCCCGCGTGATCCCCATCGCTGCAAAGACCACAGCGAACTCTTCTTCCGATCCAGGCACCTTGGCCTGCCGGGCGATCTGGAGTGCCACGTCGTTGTGGGGCAGACCAGCACCCGAGAAGATCGGGAGTTTCTGACCGCGGACAAGGGTGTTGGTCCCGTCGATGGTCGATATCCCTGTCTGGATAAAGTCAGCAGGGGATGCCCGGGCGTAGGGGTTGATGGCCGCACCGGTGATCTCAAGCCGCTTTTCAGGCACGATCTCCGGTCCGCCGTCGATCGGTTTGCCACTGCCCGAGAGGATACGCCCGAGCATCTCTTTTCCTACCGGCATCTTGATCGTCTCGCCGGTGAAGCGGACACCTGCGTCCCTGCCGATCCCGGCGGTGGTCTCGAAGACCTGGACGACCACGATCTCATCGCTTGTGTCCAGCACCTGGCCGCGCTTCACCGTGCCGTCAGCGGTCACGATGTTGACCAGTTCGTTGTAGCCCACTGGCTCTGTCTTCTCGACAAAGACCAGGGGACCCGCAATCTGCGTTATTGTTTTGTACTCCTTCATGGTCAGGCCGCCCTCATGGCATCAAATTCAACCTTCATGTCGTTGAGGATCTTCTCAAGCATCGGCTTGTAGTCCTTGACGAACTTGATCTGCGGAAGGTCGTTCTTGCTCTTCACGCTGACGATCTGCTGGGGAGTCACTCCACCCACCTGGGCAGCACGCGCAAGGTCGGCGTAGTACTTGATCGCCTTCATCATGTCGTACTGCTTGGACATGGGGCAGAAGGTGTCCACCGGATCGAAGGCGTTCTGCTGCAGGAAGATCTCACGGAGCATCCTCGCCACCTCGATGGTGATCTGTTCCTCGTCCGGCAGGGCGTCAGAACCAACCAGCTGAACGATCTCCTGGAGCTCAGACTCTTTCTGGAGGACACCCATCGCCCAGGACCTGAGCGAGTTCCAGTCTGGCGCGACCTCCTGGTCATACCAGTCTTTGAGGTCATCCAGGTAGAGCGAGTAGGAGTCCAGCCAGTTGATAGCCGGGAAGTGCCGGCGCTGGGAGAGCTTTGCATCCAGTGCCCAGAAGACCTTGACGATACGCAGGGTGTTCTGGGTGACCGGTTCTGAGAAGTCGCCACCGGGCGGGGAAACCGCGCCGATAACCGAGACCGAGCCTTCTGTGTCGTTTATATTCACAACACGGCCTGCCCGTTCGTAGAACTCAGAGAGGCGTGCCGCAAGGTATGCGGGGTAGCCTTCTTCGCCGGGCATCTCCTCAAGACGGCTCGAGATCTCACGCATCGCCTCAGCCCACCGTGAGGTGGAGTCAGCCATCAGGGAGACGTCGTAGCCCATGTCCCTGAAGTACTCGGCGATCGTGATGCCTGTGTAGACGGACGCCTCACGGGCGGCTACAGGCATGTTCGAGGTGTTTGCGATCAAAACCGTCCGCTCCATCAGCGGTCGGCCGGTTTTTGGGTCCTCGAGCTCAGGGAACTCGGTCAGCACCTCGGTCATCTCGTTTCCGCGCTCGCCGCAACCGATGTAGACGACGATCTCAGAGTCAGACCATTTCGCAAGCTGCTGCTGAGTGACCGTCTTCCCGCTCCCGAAAGGACCGGGGATGGCTGCCGTTCCGCCCTTGGCGATGGGGAATAGCCCGTCCAGAATCCGCTGACCGGTGATCAGCGGAACATCGGGGTTAAGCTTCTCCTTCACGGGACGAGGCACCCGGACCGGCCAGCGCTGGAGCATGGTGATCTCAGTGCCGTCCTCGAGGACACAGATGGTGTCGTCCACCGTGAAACTGCCGCCCGAGATCTTCTTGATCTTTCCGCCCTTCGAGTCCGGCGGAACCATGATCTTATGGACGATGTTCGTCTCCTGGACCGTGCCCAGGATGTCGCCAGCCCTGACGACGTCTCCTGCTTTCACCGTGGGTACAAACTCCCACTTCTTCTCGTGAGAGAGGCCTGGGGCCGAGACGCCGCGCTCGATGAAGTTGCCCATCTTGTCCACGAGCACTTCGAGCGGTCTCTGGATCCCATCGTAGATACTGGTCAACAGACCGGGTCCAAGCTCGACAGCGAGCGACAGGCCCGTATTCTCAACCGGTTCACCGGGTCTGATGCCGTCGGTATCTTCGTAGACCTGGATGATAGCGTTCTCATCCTGGATCTTGATGACCTCCCCCATCAGTTCTTCATCGCCGACCTTCACCACGTCGTACATGTGTGCGTCGAGACCGACTGCAGTGACGACCGGCCCTGAAATCCGTTTCAGGACTC
>CAZYWX010000002.1:0-38925 GCA_964651285.1 uncultured Methanoculleus sp. | reverse complement strand
TCCTCCAGTGTTTCCTGACCGAGATGCTCGGTATCGAAGAGGACGCAGCCAGCCGGGAAGCCTGCACGCTTGAACACGGGATATCAGATGAGACTATCGGCCGCCTCTCCTCCTACATGGACGACACCCAGACCCCTCCGCCCGGCCGCCGGGGGCACTGCCAGGGGTGGGAGGCCACCCACACGCTCCTCGACTGCGAGGAGGGGGACACCGCCCGGGTGGCGATGATCCGTGGTCCCCGGCGGAACCGCAGGCTCCTTGACCTCGGCATCTTCCCGGGCGAGGTCGTACAGATCCGGCGAAAACTCCCGAACCGGTCGATCGTCGTCAGGGCGAAAGGCTGTGATGTCGCTATCAGCCCCGAGATCGCCGCATCGATCATTGTGGAGTCATCTCCATGAGGGTTGCGCTGGTCGGCAACCCCAGCGTGGGCAAATCCCTGATCTTCAACCAGCTCACCGGTCTTGGGGTGGAGGTGAGCAACTACCCCGGGACCACCGTTGAGGTCCAGCAGGGCAGCACCTGTTTCCAGCGCGAGATCGTCGAACTCGTGGACCTCCCCGGGATCTACTCGCTCGACGGCGACTCAGACGAAGAATCCCTGGTCCGCCGCTACCTGGAGCAGCAGGAGACCGACGTGGTCATCGCGGTTCTCAATGTCACGCGACTCGAACGCAACCTCTACCTCCTCCTCCAGGTGGCCGAGTATGGTCTCCCGCTGGTCATCGTGCTGAACATGGTCGACGAGGCCGCCAAACAGGGGCTTGAGATCGACCCTGTCCCCCTCCGTGACCTCTTCGGCGTCGAGGTCATCCTGACGGCCGCATCGCAGGGGAAGAACATCGACCAGATCATCCCGGCAGCCCTTGCCGCCACCCGGCCGTCGCAGGTGGAGGTCCCCTACGACCATTACGTGGAAGCGGCCATCCGGAGCCTCGGGAAGATGTTTGGAGCCGACCGGAAGGAGAGTATCAGGGCGCTCCTGGGGTTTGGCGAGAACCCTGAGTTGCTCGAGGCGGCACGGACGATCGCCGACGAGATCGAGTCCCGGCACCGGATGACCGTCGCCCAGACCATCGCTGCCAACCGGCACAACTTCGCCCACCAGATCGCCGCCCTCATCATCAGGGAAGAAGTCCGGGCTCCCCGGGGAGACCTGGACAGCATTCTGACCAGAGCGATCCCGGGGATCCCCATCCTGATCGGGATCCTGGTGGGCATGCTCCTCCTGGTCTTCATCGTGGGGTCATACCTCGAGGAGGCGATCGTGGAGTTCTTCAACGTCTTTGCACTCCAGCCGTTCCTCAGTCTCGGGTTGCCGCCGCTGGCAGAGACGCTCGGGACGTCCATCCTGCTCGCGCTCCAGGCAGGTCTCGGGATCGCCTTCCCCTACGTTTTTCTCTTCTACATCATCATCTCCCTCCTCGAAGACTCAGGGTACATGACCAGGGCGGCCTTCCTCGCTGACAACGCCATGCACCGGGTCGGGATGCACGGTGGTGCGGTCATCCCCCTCACCCTGGCGTTCGGGTGCAACGTGCCGGCGATCATGAGCGTGCGGCTCCTCCGGTCCAGACGCGAACGGGTCATTGCCTCGTTCCTGGTCACGATGGTTCCCTGCTCGGCAAGGACTGTCATCATCGCAGGGATTGTAGCCAGTTTTGTCGGGATCGGAGCGGCGTTCAGCGTATACGCCATCGTCTTTGCCCTGATCCTCATCACCGGGCTTGTCCTCTCCCGCATCACCCCTGGCGAGCGGTTCGGGATGATCATGGAGATGGTGCCGCTCCGCCGGCCTGACGCCGAACTGGTGATGAAGAAGGCATGGTCACGCCTCTCTGAGTTCCTCTTCATCGCCATGCCCCTGCTCCTCGCAGGGAGTGTCGTCCTCGGGCTGCTCGAGTTCTTCGGGGTCATGACCGCGTTTGAGACGGTCGTGGAGCCCTATACCATGGCCCTCCTCGGCCTTCCTGGTTACTCGGCGACGGCGCTCATCTTTGGTATCCTCAGGAAAGAGATGGCGTTTGAGACGCTCGCCATCCTTGCCGGCACCGCTGACCTCGGGGCGGCGCTCACGTCCCTGCAACTCTATATCTTCGCCGTCGTGACCGTCCTCTTCGTTCCCTGTCTTGCGACCATCACCGTCCTCCTGCGGGAGGTTGGTTCCCGGATCACCGCGGCGGTTACGGTCTACACCGTCTCCCTCGGGCTCCTTATCGGAGGGCTTATCTACCGTATCCTGACCATCCTCATGCATTGAGATCCACCCATCCACAAAACACCATCCCTGGCGATCGTGAGGAGGGTTTTTGGGGCCGCCACGGGCGTCCTTCTCCTGGCCTTGTGCGGGACCATTCCATCTCCCGGCGGGGGTGAGAGGGGTAGCTGGCGCCCGCGATCGCGATCGATTGGCCGGACCCGGGCTTGCCGATCTCGTTGGTGTGGTCTGGGGCCGGGAAGATCCTCGCAGGTCAGGTTCTTCCGTCCTCAACAGAGCGGACCGGCAGAGGTGTAGCGGTCAGGAGGTTGATGACCGATGGTCATCCTTGAAGGCGCGAGCAGGTGCCAGGTTGCGGGCAAAGATGACCGGGGACCGGTCGTGGGTCTCGCGGTCGACAACCTCCGGGATCCGTTACTTCTACGATGATAGAACGCTGAAGGATTGAAAGATGATGATGAGTAGACGATCAGGTCCTGGCGCCCTGTGCCACGGTGAGGGGGGCCGGAGATGCTGACGTTTGTAGGCCTCGGGCTCTATGATCTCGGGGATATATCGCTGAAGGGCCTCGAATGCGTCCGGAACGCCGACGCCGTCTACCTGGAGGGCTACACCTCCCGGTTGATGGGGACCGACGTTGCTGAGATGGAGGCGTTCTTCGGCAAGGAGATCCGGGTGCTCGCACGGGAGGATGTCGAGCAGGACCCCCGGGAGATCATTGAGCGTGCGGCTGCAGGCCGGGTGGCGTTCCTGACGGGGGGAGACCCCATGGTCTCGACGACCCATGCTGACCTGCGGATGCGGGCGGCTGCCGCCGGGATTGCGACCTCGATCATCCACGCCTCGTCGATATCGAGCGCGGTCTGCGGGCTCTCCGGGCTCCAGAACTACCGGTTTGGGAAGTCCTGTTCGGTGCCGTTTCCGGCGAAAGGGTGGTTCCCGACGACGCCCGTCGAGACGATCGCGACAAACCTGGACCTGAACCTGCACACCCTGGTCTTTCTTGATATCCAGGAGGACCGCTACATGCGGATCCCGGAGGCCATCGCGATCATCGAGGAGATGGCCGGGATCTGTGGCATTGAGCCGCCTGCCCTCTACGTGGGTATTGCCCGGGCGGGCTCAGAGAGTCCGGTTGTCGCGGCAGGAACCGGCGCGCGATTGAAAGAGATCGATTTTGGACCTCCGCTCCATATTCTCATCGTTCCGGCAGACCTGCATCCCATGGAGCAGGAGTACCTGGAGGTTTTTGCCGGGTTATGACCCTCGAGGACTGCGGAACCCTCTTTGGGGCTGCCCTTCGCCGGACCGGTATCGCTGTTCCGGAAGGGACCCTCCTCCACCGGGTGGCCGGGGAGGTGCTTGAGATGGCTGCCGCCTACCAGAGCGATGGCACGACGTTTCTCCAGGACGGCGACCCCGTGAACGCGCTTGCCGGGTTTGCCTACGGGTTTGGCTGGCTTGACTGCGGGTGCCGGCTCGGGCTGCTCCTGCCGCTTGCTGCCCACCCGCCCGGCGAGGTGGGTGCGTGTATCCCTGACGCGAAGAGCGCTCACCTCCACGAGAAGACCCATCGCTACCGCCGGATGCTCGGGTCGGCTCTTGGGCAGGTTGAGCCGGGGCCGGATGAGGCAAGCCCGCTGCATGCAGGCTCAGAGGAGTTCTATGACGTGGCCCGGTCCTGGTATGCTGAGGGGGTTGAGCGCCTCGAGGCAGGCGACCTCGTCGGTGCTCTCGCCCGGTTCAGCTACGGGTATGCCTGGCTTGATGCCGGTATCAGGGCGGGGCTGTTCAGGGTTACTGGCGAGCGGGAACTCTTTACGGTTTAGGAGTAAACCTGGGGGCATTCCGGGATTGAAGATCCTGGTTGGGTCAGGATACCCTCACGGCACGGGAACGACGGTTCTAACAGGAGATCGCGTTCTTCTGGTCTTCCCCGTCCCGGGATAACCCCATTCTCAGTGGCGTTCTGCCACGCCCTGTTATTTTTCCCCATCAAGACGCCGAGAAGTCGATTATTCAGTTTGATAATTTGTGATGATCAATTCGTTGATCTCACCCCGCCGCTCACCGTTGCAATTGATGGCGCGGCGAGCAGGAACCCGATCAATGATGTAGTCTGAATAGAGGTCTTCAAAGAAATGGTCGTCAGGGTCTTCATTCCTGGGGTCTGAGTTGCTCAGCATCAGCCTCGCTCCTTTTGAATCCAGTCTCTGGAATAACTCTGCGAGGCGTTTCTGGTCATCATCATCGAACCCTTCCCGGGAGTATGATGTGAAACTCGATGTCTGGTTCAGCGGTCGGTAGGGCGGGTCAAAGTAGACAAACGTCTCTTCATCGACGTACTGGGCACATGCCGAGAAGTCACCCCGATGGATGCTTGTATTCTCAAGCAGAGCAGAGTCGCTCCGCAGTACCTCTTCATGCAGTATTTTCGGGTTTTTGTATCGACCAAAAGGCACGTTGAACTCACCCTTTGAGTTGACCCGGAATAACCCGTTGAAACAGGTCCTGTTCAGGAATATGAGGTCTGCTGCCCTCTGAATCCACACTTTGCCATACCTCTGCCACTGGATCGAATGCTTCAACTCATTATACCGGCTACGGGTTTCGTAGAAAAATTCTTTCCTTTTTTTGGGATTCAGGCGCAGGTATGTCGTCTCCACATCCCGGAGGAGTTCAATGAGTTCCTCAACATCATTCTTGACGACGGTGTATGCGAGCACAAGCTCTTCGTTGATGTCATAGATATGGCACTCATCAAAGGTGTAGTTGTTATTCACATGGAAGTATACGGCCCCTCCACCGACAAACGGTTCGACATATGTCTTGATACGGCCATCTTTTACCTCCGGCGGGAGCCGGGCATCAAACTCCTTCAGTAACTGACCTTTGCCACCAACCCATTTCAGAAAGGGTCGGGCATTCTGAACGTTCATCCTGATGAAACCTCGTGGAAACTCCGGGTGTCCGGCACTGATTTATGGTGATAGGGCTGTTTGAATATAGTTTACGCGGTCAGATGCAAAAAAGGATGCAACCAGCCCGGGCAGAATTCTAGTTCGCCGGCGAGAAAGACTTCCTGGAGCGATTGTGAAGGTGTGCTGATGAGGTCGCTCCCAACGGTGGGTCGGTGGCCGCATGCACACGGCATGGGAACGACGAATTTACCAGGAGATCGTGTTCTCCTGGTCTCTTGCCCTGGGGGACCGGCTCGCCCCATCCCGGCAGAAGAGTCCCCGGATAAACCTCGTGCATCGATGCCGCGTTATCGGACTCGAGGAGACCCCCGGTTTGGGTGCTCGTCCCCGCCCCGGTGGGATGGATTTCCCCCGGTCGCCCCCTCCCCGCAGGCAGCACAACCCCCATCCCCCATCCCTCGGGCAGGGTAGTCCCGTGGCGATGCCCCGGCATGGCCCGGCAGTCGCGAGTGTTCAGGACCGGAAGAAAACCGATCGGAATCGCTGTACGAGATATCCAGGGATTCCCTGGTGAAGGGATCCAGAGGTGCCTTGCGAGGTGGGGCTTCCGACTGGTTCTTGAGTCACGCACAAGCCATACCAACGACCAGACCGACGCAATACCTGATGCAGGGATCGAAAACAGGGTTTTCCCGGGATCATCGCCACCCTGCACCGCGTGGGGGGCGGCAGCGAGGGGGGTTTGGGGCTCCCTGAACGTGGATGTCACCGCCCGGGTTTCTTCACCTGCCCGCAAGAAACACACCGGTAAAATAACAGACATAAGGGCAGAGGATCCGCTGAAACCCTGCATCTGAGAGTTTCTGCCGGTATCCCCGGAGCGTATCGATGTACCTGAAGTTCTCCTGTCGTGTCTCAATCATTCCTTCTGCGTCGCCCGCGGGGAGGCCGTGCTCCACCATGTACCGGCGCCACCGGTTTCTGGATATCCTCTCCTCCCATTCACTCTCTGGCCTGAAGATATCCCCGTTGATGAAGTATCCTCCCTCGTTGAGGGTTGTGGAGATACGGCGGATCACCCTGGCCCGGTCGGCATCTGGAAGATGATGCAGGCAGAGGGTCGTGACCACGAGATCAAACTGTTCCTCTGGCCACACCTCTCTGAAATCCCCCTCGATGAAGGAGACTCCCTCGAGTTCGGGTTTTCCCCGGGCGATGGCAAGCATCTCCGGGGTCATATCGATGCAGGTGATCCTCGCCTGCGGGTTTCTCCTGAGGATCCGCTCTGTCACATACCCGGTCCCACTACCCAGTTCGAGAACAGAGGTCCTCCCCCCGGGAATGCAGTCTAGGGTTATCCCAAAAAAGAGGTCAGCGTACGGCATGATCTTCTCGATCTGGTCTTCATAGCGGTCTGCTGTATCGTTGAAGTGCTCCTTTGCCTTCGTCATTCTTCACCTGGAATCTACGCACTCTGGGTTTCTTTCTTAACGAATAATAAATTTCCCATCATTATGAATACCATGCCCTGCGCCCCCTCAAGGTCCCGCGCTCCGCCACCACCCATACGACATGTTCGTGAAGGCCGCCGGCGGTGCCATGATACGATCCCCGGATGCAGGGTTGCTCTCCTCCCTGGCAAATCTGCCCCATGGTTGGGGGCAGACGCCGGGTATTATAGGTCTGGATCGTACAGTAATTACCCGATCACGCAACGGGTCCGGTCCGGCAGGTCCCGTTCTCGTGCGATACGTGAAGTGATAAACCATGTTCAAGAAGATACCCTGTATCCCTATCAGCAGCGGCGGGCCGAGGCTCCAGGACGTCGCCGAAGAGACACCGGTGGCGATCTTTGTCAACGGACGGCACATGACAACCGCGATCCTGAGTCCTGCCCGGTTTGAGGAGTTCATCACCGGCTACCTCTACACCGAAGAGATCATCAGGAACACTGACGAGATCGAGTCGGTAAGGGTCGAGGAGAACCGGATCAGCGTCATCACCAGAAACCTCTTCAAACGGGTCAGCGCAAAGAAGACGATCCTCTCTGGGTGCGGCGGGGCTGTCTCCTACATCGACACCGAAAAACTCCCTTCGATCGACTCAGACCTTGTGGTCTCTCTCCCTGCGATCACCGGGGCCATCGCGGCGCTCCTCGCCCCTGATACCCGCATCGCTGCTGGCAGGATCGACGCAGTCGCCCTTGCGGATGAAGACGGTCATATCGTTGCCAGGTCAGAGGATATCGACCGGCACAACGCCCTCGATCGGGTGATCGGCTACGGGTTGCGCAGCGACCGCGACCTTGCCTTCTCCAGGATGTTTGCTGTCAGCACCGGGTGCATCACCTCAGAGATGGCCAGGAAGTGCCTGGTCGCTGGCATCCCGGTGATCGCCGCAACCGAACCGCCGACTGCCCTTGCTGTGGAGATCGCAGAGGAGACCGGGCTCTGCATCGTCGGTTCTGCTGGAACACCCGACATGGCGGTTTATGCGCACGTGGAGCGGATAGCGGGGTTCGACGCGTAGCCTTCCATCAGGGATCCCCTTTTCAGAAAAGGTGCCGGGAGTGATGTCGTGCGGTGTGGACCGCGGCTGCATATCTCCGGAGAGGGCGTTTCGTCGGTCTCCCACCCTCCGGAGAACCCCTGGCTCTTCCCGGGACCGGGAGACCTCAAGTTATCATCTGGTAGCCCTGGCCTTGGGGAGAAAGCCGCCGGGCTCCTCCTCCCTCACCGGCCCCGGCTGATCTCGGTGACGGCTGCGATGAGGAGATCGATCTCCTGCTCGGTCGTGTAGGCCGCAATACTTGCCCGCACCGTTCCCCCCGGAAGACCAAGATACTCCATGAGCGGCTGGCAGCAATGGTATCCAGACCGCACAAAGATATCTGCCTCTTCGTCAAGCAGGTGGGCAACCTCCTGCGGGTGGAGGCCGTCAACGGTGAACGAGACAACCCCGATGCGCGACTCAGGGTTCTGGGGGGCATAGACCCTGACCCCGTCGATCCCGGAGAGCCCCGCGATGAGCCGGGCCGTCAGGCGCTCCTCATACCGGTGTATCTTCTCCATCCCGATCGCCGAGAGGTAATCGACAGCGACGCCGAGGGCGATCCCGCCGCCGATGTTCGGCGTCCCCGCCTCGTAACGCTGGTAGCCCTCAGCCGGCACAAACCCCTCTGCCGTCACGCTCTCGACCATACCGCCGCCGAGGATCCACGGCTCAAGGATCGCTTCCCGCATCCAGAGGACCCCGGTGCCGGTCGGCCCGTAGATCTTGTGCCCTGAGAAACAGAGGAAGTCGCAGCCGAGACGTGAGACGTCCACCGGTATGTGCGGCACCGACTGTGCAGCGTCCACCAGGAGCAGGGCGCCGTGTTCCCGGCAGATCCTGGCGATCTCCTCAACCGGGGTCGTCACGCCGATCGCGTTTGAGGCGTGGGTGACCGCGACGAGCCTGACATCACCGCCGGCCAGGGCCTCCTCGAGCGCGGCAAGGTCGAGCGCGTAGTCAGCATCGATCCCGATCACGTCGACCCCGACGCCCCGGTCTGCCAGCGCTCTCCATGGAAGGAGGTTTGAGTGGTGCTCAAGGATGGTCGTCACCACACGGTCGCCTGGCTTCCAGGAGAGCCCGTGTGCGACCATGTTGATCGCCTCCGTGGTGTTCTTTGTCAAGACCGTGACTCCCCCTTCCCCGCCGATGAACCGGGCCACCTTCTCGTGGGCATGCCAGTAGCGCTGCGTCGCGATCTGCGTCAGGCGGTGGACGCCCCGGCCGACGTTGGCCCGGTAACGGTGCTCAAACTCGACGAGCGCATTCACAACCGGCTCAGGCGAGAAACTCGTCGCAGCGTTGTCCAGGTAGATGATATCACCGAGGATCGGGAAATCCCGGCGGATCGTTTCTGCAGAATATTCGTCTCCTGCCGGTGTTGCCGGCTCGTGGGTTCCTGTCGTCTCCATGGTTGTCACTTCTGCTTCTCTGGTTACCTGGCCTGACCGCAGGGTGAAGTCCTCGTTCAGGAGGATCCCGTGGTCCCTGCAGACCTCGCGCATCTTCGGCGGCAGCGCCCGCCACCGCCAGAGCCCCCACCGGTGATAGGCGTCAGGCAGTCCGTTCTTCTGCTCCCACCTCTCGAGGAACTCATCCCAGCGTCTGGTCAGGTCCGGGTGCATCACCCGGAGCGTCTCATACTCGCTCTCGAGCGCCGCCGGGCAGAGGTAACAGCCTATCCGCTCAAGCCCCTTCTCGTAGAGCGGGTTTATGGGGGCCTTGCGCCACCAGAGGTAGAGGAAGACCTCAAGCGCCCGCCAGTTCCTGATCGGCGAGACGTTCAGCTGGAGCGGGTTTGCCGGGTTCTGGCTTGTCTCGTCAAGGTCCGCACGGTTCCAGGATTCGTACCAGCGGTTCCCCTGGATGGTGACGCAGGGGCCGATACCGCTAAGGTAGATCTTTAAGGGGTGGAGTTTCAGGAGTTTGCAGCACCAGCGCAGGTCTTTCCCCGGTGGGCCGGCCTTCTGGACCGCCTGGAAGAAGTCGCCGCCTTTCCTGATGATCTCGACACCCTGCGACGCCGCGAACTCCACCGTCTCAGGGAGTTCAAGCCCGGTATCGATGAAGAACGCCTTCTCCACCCCGGCCTTGCGGGCAAGATGGAGGACGGCGGTGCTGTCTTTTCCGCCCGAGAACGAGACGTTCGCGCACGGCCGGTCGTTCATGTGCTTCCTGATGGTGCGGACTGCGTTTCGCTCGAGGTTCTTCAGGTGGTAGCGGTTCTTCTTGATCACCACCTCCCAGCCCGGGTCAGGCCGGGTGCGGGGCTCGACAGAGATGAGTTCCTTGACCCGGATCTGCCCATCCCTGACGACCCCCGTGCCAAACTGGCCCCTGTAGGATACGATGAGCGTCCCCTCAGGCATGGGGGTCTTGAGGGGAAACTTCTTTCCGCCGATCCGCCCCTGATAGGTGCTTACGTCGGTCTGGGTCTCGAGGTCGACGATACCCCGGGTTGCGTGGGGCAGGATGAAGGGGAGCGCTTCAGGGGCGATATCAAAGGAGTACTTCCTGGTCACCGGGTCGAACGTGAGCCAGCCAAACCGGTCCCCGTGCATGATCACAAGGTCGGCCCGGTCAAGACCGCCGGTTTTGTTCAGGAGCACAACTTTTTGCAGCGGGATCTCGCCGAACTGTTCGGCAAGAAGGCTCTGGATGAGGTTGATATCTGCGGTCAGTGCTGGACGGACGTCGTGAGGCTGCAGGAGCGGGATCTTCCTGACGTTCCTGCTCCTGCAGGAACAGGTTCTCCCGATGAGGGGAATGTTACACTGGTCGCACCAATAGAGAATTTTCTTTACTGCCGGTTCACGCATTCTGGAGAATACTTGGTTGTTGCAGGCATTAAGTGAACCGATGATACCGGGTTACCGTGCGTCCCTGCCCCGGGAACGGCTGGATAGTCATGATCGTCGCTCCAGACCGCCGATGGAGCCGGATCCCTCTCAGGCCTTTACCTGGTGTCACATACAGGATTGAACCCGGGCATCCTCTCTCTGCTCTCAGCGCCGCCGTTTTACGAGCAGACCTGACCCTGACCCCGCGGGAATTGCTACCCGGCAGGATCGCTACAATCCGGGCGGTGCGGGGTATCTGTATCGGGGAGATGATGCAGATCATCCTGCGTCCCTGGTCCAGATAGCAGCGACGCTGCGGTCATCGGTTGAGGGTATTCTGAACGATCTGCGACGGTCGATACCGTCATCAGAGGATTGCGGAGACTGATCCGGTCCTGGTGGGCGGCCCGAGAGTCCATGCGGCGTCATGTCCTGCCTGGCGCAGCACCCCGGGCGGCTGGCAGCAACCGCTCTCTCGCCACCCACGCCCGTGCGGGTGCCCGCCGCCAGCTCATGCCCCTGGTGGTGATGGCGGTGGTGGATCGGCATCCTCTCTCCGACCCCGGGTCTTTGGAGATGCACCCGGTCAGAAAAACCCGGTGTGTCGGTCCAGACCAGTCTTCACTTCAGGGTTCCTGGATTGTTTTGCGACACCTCCTCATGGGGCTCCGCCGGGCCCGAACAGAAGATTTATTCGTATTGAAGCGAACATCATATGATGGTATCGCGGTGCGTAAACAACCTCGGTGGAAAGGTGCTCCTCATCGATGTGACACCTGATGAAGTGAATGACTACGTGCGAAAGCACTGCAAAGAATACTACGAGGTTCCTCCGGGCTTTGTATTCAGGGATGTCAGGATGCTCCTGAAGTCCCCCATGCTTGTTGGCCTCCAGTTCAAGAGGCAGAAAATCCTGCTACCGTTCACAAAACCCTGCCCTGGTTATGGGACGATGCTCTACGAGATCGCGGCAAAAGAAGCAGATTTTGAGTTTATCCAGAAGAACCTCAAGAAGGTCTCCCCCGAATGACTGCGGGCGGCTGCCCCGCAAGCCCCCGTGCCCGGGGTTGTCTCCCCGGTAGACCCGGGTTTCCAGAGGGATGAACCAGCGTCGGCGGTGCGGGGTGGCGCGGGGCAAACCCGCTGATTTTGGGTAATCGGAGGAGAACAGTCGCAATCCTCGGCAAGATGGGTTGCTGGGAGAGATCGTCCCTGAACGTAACCTGAGACGATCAGCATCAGGCCTGTAGTCCAGGGCTGCCTCAATTCAGTTCAGTCCTCCCATCGATAGGGGATCCCTTGACCGATCGCTATATAGGGCCTGACTGAAAAATACTATGACGATCAACGTGGGTATTAAAGAGTGGGTAATCCCGCAGGACAGAGTTTTTTTCGATCTCTTCGACGAGATGGTTGAAACGGTCGTCATCGCGGCCGATCTGCTGGTCGATTTTGTCGAGAACTTTGAGAATGTGAAAGAGCAGTGCTACCGGATGAAAAAGATCGAGCACCGCGGAGACGAGATTACACACCAGATCTACGAACAACTGAACCGGACGTTCATCACACCGCTTGAGCCGGAAGAGATCTCGCGCCTCGCGTCGGCGCTGGACGATATCCTTGATTACATCGACGGCACGGTGCAACAGATGTATGGGTATGGCATCACCGAGACCGATGACTATATGCTCAGACTCGCGAAACTGGTTCAGTTGTGTGCCATTGAGATTGAGAAGGCTGTCAAGAGCATCAGGTCGATCACGGATCCGAGTGTGATCGAGGAACGGTGCATCGAAGTGAACCGCCTGGAGAACATCGCAGATAACGTCCTCGGTCAGGCCATCATCGAACTCTTCAGGACAGAGGATGCGGTCACCATCATCAAACTCAAGGATATCTACGAAAATCTGGAGATCGCGACCGATATGTGTGAAGACGTCGCAAATGTCCTGAGTGATATAGCCATCAGACACACCTGACCGTTATGGACCTCATCATTATTCTCGGCATCCTGCTTGCGTTACTCTTCAATTTCGCAAACGGTCTGAACGATGCCGCCAACTCGATTGCCACCATCATCGCCACAAAGGCCATGACACCCCTGCAGGCTGTCCTCCTCGCCGGGGTCTTCAACCTCCTTGGCCCTCTTCTCTTCACCACGGCGATCGCCGCAACTATTGGAAAGGGGATCGTCGACCCGGTGTTTCTCACGCCGGCGCTGATCCTCGTCGCCATGATCGGTGCGGTGCTCTGGGTCCTCACAACCTCATACCTCGGGATCCCGGTCTCTAGCAGTCATGCTCTGATTGGGGGGCTTCTCGGGGCAGGGGTCGCTGGCGCTGGAATCGGGGCGATCCTCTGGCCGTCGCTTGTCACCCTCACCCAGACCGCGTTCTGGGGGATTATCGGCGCGCTCCTCGGTGCAACCGCCACAACCCTGATCGGGCTTCTCAACGACGATTTTAAGCCCTGGAACCCTCTTCTTGGCGGGCTCATCGGGGTGACGCTGATCATCCCGCTTGCCATCATTCTGGGGTTCCTGGAGGTCAGCGGCATCCTGGCGGTCGTGATCTTCATCGTCATATCTCCCATGCTCGGGCTCATATCCGCATTTGTCCTCGGCATCTTCGTCGCCCACGTATTTCGTGACCACCCGCCACGACCGCTGTCGCACCTCTTCAGAAAGCTCCAGATCTTCTCCGGGTCGTTGCAGGCGATCGGCCACGGCAGTAACGACGCGCAGAACGCGATGGGTATCATCACCGCCATGCTCCTCGCCGGCGGGATTATCTCAGAGTTTTCTGTCCCGCTCTGGGTCATCCTGACGTCTTCGCTTGCCATATCGGTCGGGACACTTTTTGGAGGGTGGCGTGTTGTAGACAAGATGGCCAACCGGATCACGAAGATCCGGCCCTACCAGGGGTTCTGCGCCTCGACCGCTGCAGGGGGTGTCCTTTCGCTGATGACCTCCTTTGGTGTTCCGGTCTCGACAACCCACGCGATAACCGGCGCGATCATGGGTGTCGGAGCCACGCGTGGCTACTCGGCGGTCAAGTGGGGGGTTGTCCGCGAGATCCTCATCGCCTGGGTCCTGACCATACCGGCAGCAGCGGTCGTCTCGGGGCTCTGTTTCTTCGCCGCCCACACCCTGTTTGGCGGGGTCTTCTGAGGATAGGGCGTGGGTGGGGTTGTTGGGCCGTCTCCCGGAATCCTTGTTTTTTAATCTCCGGCGATAGATTCCAGGTCCCGGGATGAGCCTGATATTGGTCCTCGATTCTCCCGGTTCAGCCGTGGGACTCCATTTCATGGCTGCTCTCATGCGGAACATGCCCCCTCCCATCCCGTATGGCGATCGAGGGACCACGAGGGTTTTTGAGCACCCGCGGGGGCAGGGACCGGTCTGATCCCGGGACTGCCTCCCCTCAGGGGTATCGCCACAATCTGGCTGTACTGATAAACCAGGGATAGTCCTCTTGCTCCGGTGGCGGGGAGCGTCTTCACTTCCTCTGACAGGCACCCGCGCCCGCGTTGCTGGCAGTCGCGGTTCTTCCCATCCCCAGGAAACGGGTGAGGCAGGTGATAACGCTCTGCTCTCACCACGACCGTTCCTGGCATCCCCTGAGGAGATCCCCACCCTTGCCGATCAAAGTCCCGGGAGGATCAGAGCAGCCATATGGGTGCGCTATAACGAAGGGTGCAGGTGTTGGTGAAGCGGGTTCCTCGTGGGCTCGTCATCACGCGGGGGGAAAGGGCAGGTTCTGCCATTCCTTCCACATCACAGAAACGGGGGCAAGGACACAAGAAGCCTGGATATTCATCAGACCTTGTGTCTTTTGCGTGGAGAGGCCTGCCCTCCCCTCTCTGTCCGGCAAGGTCGTGTCCGGTTCCCGGGAGAGCACTCTCCAGACCCTGCCGTTCAGGACTTCGAGATATCTGTGTAATAGTATTCCCCGGCCGCGATCTGTTCCCGGTCAAGGAACGATCCCGGTTTGTTGATCCGCGGCCTCCCGCTCTTATCCCGTCTGAAGGTGATTCCGAGCGCTTCCAGGAACCGGTTCATGCCTGGTGCCATGTCAAACGGCCCGATGGCCTCACCATGCATACCTGGCTCTCCCTCAAAGACCAGGATCCGGTCGCTGATCATATCGATCACATAGATATCGTGGTCGATCACGAGCGTGCTCACATCCCGCCCCTCGGCATGTTTCCTGATCAACCGCGAGATCTTCACCCGCTGCTCCACGTCGAGGTGTGCGCTCGGCTCATCCAGGATGTAGAGGTCGGCGTCGCGCGAGAGGCAGATCGCGATCGCGACCCGCTGGAGCTCGCCACCGGAGAGGGTGTTCACCGGTGCCTGGAGGATCGGGGTCAGGGAGAGGGGTTCCAGGATCTCGTGCTGGTAGAACGAGGTATCGAACTTCGTTGTTATCTGCCTGAGGATCTCCTCGACGCTTGCCTCCGAGTCGGTCTTGAGGTATTGCGGCTTGTAAGAGATCCGCACACTGGTATCCATCGACCCGGTGTCGGGCTCAAGCACCCCGGCGAGGAGTTTGGCAAACGTACTCTTCCCGGTACCGTTTGCTCCCAGGA
Source organism: uncultured Methanoculleus sp. (assembly GCA_964651285.1). Lineage (GTDB taxonomy): Archaea > Halobacteriota > Methanomicrobia > Methanomicrobiales > Methanoculleaceae > Methanoculleus. The sequence continues at coordinate 23,803 of CAZYWX010000002.1, read as the reverse complement.
CCCCGAGCACTTCGCCTCCCCGGATCTCCCCTCCATCGATTGTGAGTGAGAACTGTTCAAACCGCTTGGTCATCGGTGGGAAGGTGAGCAGCACCTTCCTGTTCACCTCGGTGGCGTGGGCCCGGGTCGCAAACGTCACCGGGTAGTCCCTGAACCTGACATTCTCCTCGGGGAGGTAGCCCTCCAGGTACTGGTTGATTCCTATCCTGACACCTTTTGGGTAGGTGATGACACCAAAGACCGCAGGATCTCCGTAGGCAACATGCACGGTATCGGCGAGCATATCGAGGATGGCAAGGTCGTGCTCGACGATCACGACCGGCCGCTCCTGAGCAAGTTCACGGATCAGGTTTGCAGCGGCCATCCGCTGGTAGACATCCAGGTAGGGCGTGATCTCGTCGAGGAAGTAGAAGTCGGCATCCCGGGCCAGGCAGGCAGCGATCGCGACCCGCTGGAGTTCACCGCCAGAGAGGTTCCCGATCGTCCGGTCGAGGATCGTCTCGAGGGATAACCGGTCGATGTAGTGATCAAGCATGCCACGCTCATCGGTGGTCGCGAGGAGATCACGCACCGAACCGGAGAAGACCTTCGGGATCTGGTCGACGTACTGCGGTTTCACGGCGACGTTCACGTTCTTCTGCGAGAGCACCTGGAGGTAGTCGAAGAGTTCGGTCCCCTGGTAGAGGTCAAGGACGTCCTTCCAGGAGACCTCCTCGTCGATCCTCCCCAGGTTTGGGACAACCATCCCGGAGAGAATCTTGACCGCCGTGCTCTTCCCGATACCGTTCGGCCCGAGGATGCCGGTGACCTTGCCTTCGATAGGTATCGGGAGGCCATAGAGGACAAACCCGTTCTGGCCGTAACGGTGGATCGGCTGGTCAAGTTGTTCCGGGAGGTTGACGATATCGAGGGCCTCAAACGGGCACTTCTTCACGCAGATTCCACACCCTACACAGAGCTCCTCAGATATGACGACCTTCTGGTCCTCGCCGATGACGATGGTCTCGTCACCGGTCCGGACACGTGGGCAGTAGAGGATACACTCGGTGCCACACTTGAGCGGGTGACACCGGTCACGGTGTACAACAGCAATTCTCATGGAGGATCACAGAATGGTGGTGGTTAAAAGGAGCGTCCAGGTCATGAACCAGAGCGCGAACGTCATGAAACTCTGGTAGAACCAGTCCTTGCCGGTCAGGTCCATGTAATCGATCCCGATGAGCATGAAGACATGTTTCTGAAAGACGATGCCTGCCATCAGGAGGAGCAGACCAATAATGCCGTTTGGCTGGAGCCCGCTGACCGGGTCGGGGGTGCCTGAGAGGTAGAATGAGAGGATACCTACCAGGATCCCCATGAAACAGGCTACAAGCGTCCGTAGTATTCTATCCGTGTGCCCGGCCTGTTTCTCGGCACGTTTCTGTGATTGTGCCGATTCAGCCTTTGTTGCTACCGCATTATTGCTCATCTTGACACCAGTATTCCGTTCTTTCTGAGATGGATGCCCTTCCGGGGTGGTAACCCGATAAATACGGGTTTTCTGGCCATTCCCTGGATCGGAAGAATACTACATTATAGGGCGTTCTCCGTTTATAAAGCTAGGTACCTTCCCCCGTGGAATTGACCGCCCTGACCAATCTACGGTGATTGACGGCAAATCCCGGTTCTGAGAGAGGAGACCAGGTGCTGATGCCGGGGGCGGGCACACGCAACGTCTGGCAGGTTCTCGGGCCCGGGGCATCCCGGTGGTCTCGGGCCCCTCTGATTCGATTTGGTCGGTCTCACCGGATCTTGTACCGCAGGAGCGCCGCCGCCCCTCCAAGCGCCTCCAGGCGCTCTCCAGGCTCAAACTCGGTGCTCATCACCACGACCGATGCACTGACATACTCGGCCTGCTCGACGAGACCGCGGACCGCGTCATCACGGAGCTGGATATCAGAAACCAGAACCGTCTCTGCTGCGCCATAATTGATCGCTTTTCGCACCTCGCCGATACCGTAGGCGACCGCCCCTCCGGTGGCGATCCTGAGCAGGACCTCTTCCATCAGCCTGACCTCTCGCGCAAGGTGGAGGTCGCCGAGGAGCCGCTCCAGGACACCTTTCCCGATGACCTCCTGCACGGCACCTCGCCCGATTCGTCGTGTCTCGACGACGACCATACGCTCTACGGTCTCGGGGGCATGAGCACGTATGTAATCTGCAAACTCTTCCTTCACAAACCCTGGCCCCGCGATGATCAGGGGACCGGTGATCAGGGCAAGCGGTTTGAGGGTCTCCTCAAAGAGCATCGACCTGCCGCTGTCATCGGCACCCTTGCCGCTCCCGGCTGTGATGGTGGTTACCCATTCTGGGCCAAACTGGCGCAGGCGGTAGATCTGCGCCTCCCCCTCCTCGATGCTCACAACATGGACCACGCTGTAGGTGGAGGTGTTGACAGCCCGTCGTATCCGGTCGCAATCAAACGACCGCCACTGTTTGATAACCGAGATCTCGAACCCGGGCTCGACGTTGAAGGTATGGTGTGAGCTGACATCCACACCGCTCTCGATGACGCCGCCGATACGGAGGCGGTTGGTGTGCTGGTGAAACTCAACCTTCTCAACCCGGATCCCGAGTCTGACCGGTCGTTTCTCCACCTTCTCCGGCCGGATCTTATCGGTTGCCGGCGCCACACTCCGCAGTGTCGTGGCAAAGACGAGGTCTCCTGGTCTGACCAGGTGGGAGAGGTGCCAGAGGTCGTCCAGGGTCTCGGGGAAGAGGACGATCTCGCCAGACCCCCTCTTCAGCTCCTTGACCTCAGCCTTCATGGTTCCACGATCTCCGACCCGCCGGGGGGAACAAAGGCGGTGACTGCCTCGGTATTCAGGACGTTCTTGAACCCTCTCCATTCGTCCTCTGAGAGTTTCTCCCTGATTGTCCTGACGATCTTCTTTGCGATGTCGTTTGGTTCATAGATTCCTGGCTGGAGTTCAACCCACGCCTTCATGCGCCCGGTGACTGCCTGTGGCGGACCGCCGATGACCGCGACCGCCGGTTCCACCTGGAGACCGATCGCCACGCCTACCGGGACGTTCCTGAAGTATTGCCGCTCGCCTCTGATGATGAAGGCGCCCCGCGCCACGTACTCACCGGCCTCTGGCGTCTTGCTCACCTGGTCAGGGGTGGCGGCGTAGACATCAGCCGAGAAGTGTCCGGCCTTCCAGGCGTTGGAGTAGGAGGCAGCAAACTGCGCGACCTCATCAAGGTGGTCGGTGGTACCCTTCACGATGACGACACTCCCACCGTGGACGTCGGCGTGGACGAAGAGGTCGCCGCCTTCCATATACTTCTTGACGAGCTCCTCGTTCTGGGATGCATTGCGGCCACCGAGGACAAGGACACCGTCTGAGGTGATGAACCAGCGGAAACGGTGATACCACCGTTTCTTCTGGAGGGGGATCTGCCGTTTTCGCTTTGGTTTCTGGGGGATCGCCCGTTCCATGGCTGCACGTGCGCCTGCCCGCTTTCTCTTGAACTTCTTGATCTGGTCATACTGGCGGCTGATGTTCTGCTCGATCGTCTCGTGGACATAGATCTTCACGATCTCCCCGCCAAGATTGAGTTCGACCGCTGCCTCAGCAGGGTGGACCGCGTGGATCATCTTTGCCGCCGCGTTCTCGCTGTTTGATTTGAGGATCTGATCAATCTCCTGCCATGACCGCTCTTTGCTCTCTCTGTCCAGTGTCGTGATAATATCGCTGACCTGGATGTAGTTCTCGTAGATCGTCTCGATGATCCGTTCGTGCCGCTGGATCTTCTTCTCAAATTTCTTGATGGCCGAGGCCTGGCGCTGCCTGATCACCTCTTCCCGGGTGAGGTGCTCTTTTCTGGCGGCGACCTCCTCTTTCTCTGTCACTGTTCTGGGGTAGAATGCGTCCAGGGCTTCGCTGAACGTCTCAAACCGGCTGATGACCTTCTCGTCGGCGAGAACCACCGGCCAGCACCCTGATTCTGTGATCACCGGTTCCTGGTGCCTCTCGACGTTGGTGATCAGGTGGCCCAGAGCCTCGTGGACCGCTGTCGCGTCGACCTCTGCGGCAGCCTCGTTCTTATCGACACCTGCCATCAGACAGACCTCTTCGGCGTAGGCGCCGCCGAGCATACACCTGACAGCAAGCGTCCTGACGATGTCCCGGTCAGACCCCGCAAGCATCTCCTGAAACTCCTCTGGCGAGAGCGCTGAGCAGTCAACCCCTTCGAAGGCATAGACCGCACCCGGGACCACGTCCCGGTCCCTGAATCGGTGGTGCCAGAGCGGTTTGATGATGGTGTAGTCCTCATCACAGAGGATCGCGTTTCCTTCGTCAAAGAGTTCGAAGATAAGGTGGTAGGTCGTATCTCGCTTCCCGATATCGATGCTCATGGTACGCTCGATCCCGAGCTGGCGGACCCCGAGCACCCGCCCCCCTTCCAGGTATTTCCGCAGCAGCATCGCAAAACCTGGCGGGTTCTTTGGGGGTCGGGGAAACTCTGCAGTGATATGAGCGCGCCGTCCCAGTTCTACAAGAAACTGGTATTTTGCCCGGTTTTCGCCATTAAGCCTGATACCGAGGGTCTTCGCGTCAAACTGGTAGATCTTGCCGACCCAGAGCGGGAGACGATCGACAGCTTCTGCTACCAGTGCTCGAAGATCGACTCCACTCATTCCCTGTAGTGTTGCCATTGATTCCAGAGTACATTTCGGCCCGGTACCTAAAGAATGGTACTACCCGAAGAATCTGTCCTGGTTTGCCTGGTTCTGGCGCATGTCGACCGGCTGTATCCTGCTCGTTTCCTGCCTGAGGGTGCTCCCTCTCCTGACCCTAATAACTGAGTATCTTCCAGGACCGTTCAGGTAAGTGTGGCATTCTCCCTGCCACGATGTCAGTGCCAGACGCGCAGGGATCCAGAGGCTTTCTCCTCTGAAGACATCTTCCCGCCCCAGGTGACGAGGGGGAGGGCTTAAAAAGGGGGGCGCCTGTTCAGGCACATCGCATCAAGAACCATCTCAAACCCCCTCCTCTCTGCGTGTCACCAGAGCCAGGAGCGGAACCACTTTTCACCATTCCTCTTTGTTTAACGGCAGAACTTAACTTAACGCATATAATAATGCCAAAAAATTGTGTACATCCACCAAACACAACGATCAATTCGAAACATATTAATATCTTTCTCAGATTACTGATTAATTGGACCTATACTTTCAGATTTCTCGAAGGTATGGGTAGGACGTTTAGAGAGGTGTATTAAAAAATGGTGTTTCATCCTCCAGCTGCTATAGTAGCAAAAGCGGGTGATACCGGCAAGTATAAGGTCGGGTTACCTGCCTGGAACATGATCGTCCGTGGATTCATGTCAGGAGCCTACATCGCGATGGGTGGTGCACTTGCAACGGTCTGTTCGACTGGCATTCTTGCATCAGACGCCGCGATGAGATTTGGTTTCGCAAGTCACGGTATGGCCCAGTTCATGCTGGGTGCTGTCTTCCCCGTGGGGCTTATCATCACCGTTCTGACCGGTGCAGAACTTTTCACCGGAGACGCGATGCTTGCCCCCATGGCAGCCTTCATCCACAAAGTCAGCTGGGCTGGTGTGCTCAAACTCTGGCTCTGGGTGTATATTGGGAACTTCATCGGGTCGGTAGTCTTCGCGTATATCATGGCATACGGTCCGTGTGTTAGTTTCGATGCGGCAGGCACCGCGACGCTCACCGCGTTTGGTTTGAGAGCAATCGGCATAGCTGCCGCAAAGACGAGTTATGCCGGAACGATGGGGATATGGTCAGTCTTCCTCAAAGGCATTGCTTGTAACTGGCTCGTTAACCTCGCCATCCTGCTTGGCATATGCGCTGACGACGCGATAGGAAAGATTGTCGGTATCTGGTTCCCGATCTTCGCGTTCGTTGCCACCGGTTTCGAACACAGTGTTGCGAACATGTACTTCATCCCCACCGGTATCTTCTGCACGGGTCTTGACCCCTCACAGGCAGTCGACACCGTCAACTGGATAACCATGTGGACCAGCAACCTGATTCCGGTCACCATCGGCAACATCGTCGGCGGTCTGCTCTTTGTCGGTCTTATCTACTGGGTTGCATTCAGAAAGGAGATTGAAGCCCTCAAGTAAACCGGGTAAACGATGCAGATCGGAGATATCAAGGTGAGGACAACGGCCATTGTGCTGGCCGTCTTCCTCTTTTTTATGGGCCTGATCGCGGTATACGTCCTCACGACCAGAAACTACTCTGCGTTGATCTGGAGCGTTCCTGCGGCCATCATGCTGCTCATCATCCCGATGGCACTCAATTACATGAGCCAGAAGCAGTATGCGTCGCTGGTACCGGTCTATGAAGCAGAAGCAAAGACCGTCCGGGCCCGGGCGATCAACCTGAACATGCTCGGTCAGGCGGTGCGTGTAAAGGGGGTTGTTGAGCGGGTTTATTTCCAGTTTCTCAACCGACCGCAGTACCTCGTCTCTGATCGGACCGGTGAGATCTCGGTCAAGATGTTCACCTCACCGGCTGAGGATGTGCAGAAAGGGGATGTGGTCGAGGTGCTCGGGATTGTCGTCAAACGCTACATCCTGACAGGGGATGCGGTCATCAACTGCGTATCCATCCGAAAAATAGACAATAATCAGTAATTCTGACGCATACTCGCGTCAAAGAGTTCTCTAGAGAGGGTTGCAACAGGGTAGCCTGTCACCATCTCATTTGCTCAAATCCCTATCAAAACGTCGGATCAAGCCCTTCTTCTATCGATCTCGGCCTCGGCCTGGTATTCAGGTCCCTGATATATTCCTCAAAGAGATGGATCCTGGTGCTCACCGGAAACGGGATCCCGAGGGTGCTGATCACTGCTTCTCCACGTTCGAGCGTCTGAATCTCGGTATCCAGGCGCGAGAGATCCTGTTTTGCGCTGCTCGCGATGGTGTCACGGTCGCCGCGGTCAGAGAGCCCCATTACGACGAAAGTGTTTACCTGGGCAAGGACCCGGGCATCGATGTTCTTTGGCTGCTGGGTGATGACACAGAGTCCCACACCAAACTTCCTCCCCTCCATTGCGGCTTCCCGGAAGACCCGGGTTCTCCCGAGCCCGGCTCCCAGAACCCGCTGCGCCTCCTCGATAGCGATCAACACCTGATTCTGCCCCTCATCAGGGTCCCTGTTGCTCCCGGCCCCCTCACCCCGGTGATTCTGCATGATCTTGCGGGTTATGATCGAGAGGACGAAGAGCTCGCTCTGCTCGCTCATCCCCGGGATATCGATCAGGACAACCTTGTTCTCGTGGAGCGCCTTGATGATATCAGGGATCGATGAGCCCATCTTCCTGAGGAACCGCCGGTTCTGCGAGAGCATCAGCTGGATCCTCCGTCGTATCACCATGAGGGTACTGGTCGAGAAGTCCTTCAGGTCCCGCGCGATCCCCTGATGAGGTCCGTTGTAGGTCCCGGCATCAAAGGTCGAGAAGTCGGTGTTCTGGAAGAAGTCGATCACCTCAGAACCTGGTTTGTCAGCGAGCATCTCCACGACATCGCGCTGGGGCTGGGAGTGCTCGGAGAGCAGGAGGAGGTCGGGCGCCCTGAAGTCGTCATAATCCAGGTAGAGCTGGTTGAGGAGGTACCTATCCCTGAACTCCTTTCGCCTGGTGGAGAAGATCGCGAGCCCGTCTCTTCCAGCCTGGTAGTGGAGGAGCCCCTGGGTATCCTTGCCGATCGAGGAACGTCCACCCCGGACATACTCGCCGTGCGGGTCCACGATGAGGAGTCCAAACTCCCGGGATCGCATACAGGAGGCGCAGAAGACCTTCATGAAGTTGCTCTTCCCCATGCCTGTTGTGGCAAAGACCCCCATATGTTGCCGCATCGCTTCAGCGTGGAGCGCCACCTTCACGTCCTGCAACACCCCCTGGCCACTCCTCATCACGCCCACCTCGATATCGCCCATCACCTGCCGCAGGAACGCAAAATCCTTGGCCTCTGGCACCTCCACGCGGGAGAACTTCGTGGGGATCGTCCGGGGTCTCCTGAACCTGCCATCCTTGCCCACGTAACCGAGCGGGATCGCCTCCACCAGGATGAAGACATCCTCGCCGATCCCGTAGAAGTGCTCGGTATGCGGGCGGGTATCCCAGTTCGGGTCAGAGAAGTTACAACCGTGGAGGAGATCGGTGACCTTCGCAAAGAACGTCATTTGCTTGGCGTCATCGACGATCTTCAGCACGTCCCCGATAAAGAGCTTCTCGTCGTGCGGGACGGCGAACCGGTAACTGAGGACCCGGTCTCCGATCAGGCGGTACTTTGAGGCGTCGTCTCTCTTAATATCGGTCAAATTCATCATGGTAATCTCCAAAGATGCTGGTGTAGTCGGCAAGGCTCATGCCCAGCCGGTCCATGTTCCAGACGATGTCCTGGCGGACCTGGTAGACGGTATCCTTCCCTATCTTGGCGGTGAGGTGAGCGTCAAGGAGCGGGTAGGGGTAGCCTGTGACCCTCCCATCGTCGGCAAAGGAGGCAAGCGCCGAGAAGACCTGGTTGACCTTCTCCTGGCTGTAGTAGTCAGGGATCTCGACCTTGAACGCCCGCTGCGCCCTCGCATGCAACCGTGTGACGTACTGCCCGCCTCGCTGTTTCCAGGGGCGGGTCTCACGGCGGTCGATCAGGCCATCCACGGCAGAGACACAGAGGTACCAGGGTTCTCGGATACCGAGGTCTCGGGCAAGCCCGAGAGCCGCAGGAACGATCGGGTAGCCTCCGCCCCAGGTGAGCGATGTCCGTTTCGTCACCGCAGCGATGAGCACACCTCTGAGGTTACAGAGGTTCAGGAGGCTCTTGATGACCTCATCATGACTCCCGTGGCGGACCTGGAGCGTGCCATCGAGGACGATGAGGTCCCCGGTATCGAGTTCTGCAGCCATCTCCATGGCAGCCCAGTACTCGAGGGTATCCCGTATGACGGCGGCGTTCCTGACCGGGTCGTCGTGGTCAAGGTGGACCTTCGGAGGACGATGGAAACAGTCGCGAAAGAGTCTGTCAAAATCTTCGTTCCCGGCACCTGGATTGACGGTGACGAACTCTAAGGGCGTTGTCCTGTGATACAGTCGCGCCTCTCCAGCATACGCGCTGACCGATGCGCGGACAGCGGCAACGGCAAAACTCCCGGCGTCGAGGATGATGGCGTTGCTCCCATCCACCGCACAGACCGCTCCGTCAAATACTGGCCGGCAATGCCGGTAGGACGACGCATCAAACCCGCTATCTTCCGAGAACCGCCTGGCAAGGTCTTCCGGGACAGACTCCCTGATCTTTCCTGCGACCCGCATGACCGCCTCCTGGTAGAGCTTCTTCGGGTCCATCAGCTAACCTCCCTGACCCTGCTTGCCTGGTCTGGTCCCATCTCGACCATGAGGGTCGTCGAGAACTCATCCTGGACCTCGGTGATGTGCGATATCAGGATGATCTGGGGAAAATGAGCCTCCTGGGTCCTGAGCGCACGGAGGAGGTTGCTCCGTCGTTCTTCGTCCTGGCTCCCGAAGATCTCATCAAAGATCAGGAACGTGGAGTCGTGCATCTCGTTTACCTCGGCAAGGAACCGCGAGAGGGCGATCCTGAGGGCAATGGCGATGTCGTCCTGCTCTCCGCCGCTGAACCGGTCAGCCGGGTAGTCGTCGCCCATGTCATGGACGAGGACGGTGAAGTCGTCATCCAGCATCACCGTGTTATACCGCCCATCAGTGATCTCGGCAAGCACCCTTCCTGCCTCCTCCTCGATCCTGTCCCTGACCACCTGCAGGAGGTAGTCGGTGTAGTCTCTGATGAGCGAACGGGTCAGTTTCAGGTATCCGACCTCCTCGTGGAGCGCCTTCTGGTGCCTGGTAAGGTCATCAGCCCGCGCGAGGCTGGCGGTCTTCTCCTCGATCTCTGCCTTCAGGGTGCTTATCCGGGCGGTGATCGCGTACCGCTGTTCCCGTGTCGCCGCGAGATCTCTCTCGCAACCAGCGAGGGTCTCCTCTGCTGCCGCGACCGCTCGTTCGTCAAAACCGAGATCAACCATAGCCTCCCTGACACGGAGCACCTCACGTTCCTGGTCTGCAAGGCGGTCACGGTTCGTCTCCAGCGTCTGGCGCATCCTCGGGACCTCCTCAAGACGAACACGGAGTTCAAGCGCCTTCCGGTGCGCCTCCCCAGCATGGTCGCGCTCCTCACAGAGACGTGTGAACTCATCAGGGTCAAACGAGAGACGGGCCTGTTCCTCGTCGATAGACCGCAACCGCTCCTGGAGGTCGTTGATCCTCGTGGCAACCGACTTCAACTCCTCTTCCAGTGCCGGTCTCCGCGCTAGCCGTGCCTCTGCTTCGGTGTGGGCACGGTAGGCTGCCTCAAGCGCCTGAGATTCAGCCTCCAGGCGCTGCATCTCTTCAGGGTCATACCCGAGCCTGGCGATCTTTGCTTCGATCTCCTCTCTCCGGTTGAGATAGCCCTCAACCTCGTCGATGAGTCGGCGACGCTCCTCCTGGAGGTCAGGGAGGCGACGGCACTCGCCCCTGAGGGTATCGGCCATCGTTCGTTTCTCAGAGAGGTCGCGGATCCGGTCCCTGAGAGCGGCATGCTCCTTCTGGTCATACCTCTCCACGCCGATCGCCTGCATGGCAGCACGGTGATCCCTGGCCTCGGTCTGCCACCGTCGCAGGGATTCCAGACCCTGCTCGTAGCGCGACGAGCAGAGGGCATGCTGTTCTTTCAGGCGCTGGCAGGTGATCTGCTCCTGGTGGAGAGCCTCCACCCTGGCGACAACCTCCTGGTACTCGGCGGTCATTCTTGCACGCTCGTCCTCCAGCCCTGTGAGCGTCTCCTGCATCGATGCTACAGCGGCCGCAAGGTCGCTGACCAGCGTCTCGTAGTGGTCGCCGAGGTCCTGGTGGCACATCGGACAGGCCCCTTCTGGGCCTGCCTTGAGGATCTCTGCCTGCCTCTCAGCCAGTCTCCTGATCTCCTCGCGGATGGCCTGCTGGCGTGTAACACAGGCACTGATCCGCGAGGTCAGGTCATCTTTCCTGCTCTCTGCCGACTCAATCTGGTCGTCGAGAGCACTCATTCCAGCGAGCTGCCGGGCAAGCCTGGCGATATCGTCTCTGAGCAGGTCCAGGTCTTCAGAGATGGTCTCGACCTCCCGCAGGCACCGTTCTTCCTGCCTGGCATACTCCTGAGCCGCGAGGAGCACCTCCTCACGGGCGCGGATGGCGTCAAGGTCTTCGACCTCCTTTTCCAGTGCCCGCAGCTGCCTGGCCTTCTCCTCGACCTCCTCGATCTCTGTCCTGTTCTTCTGGACACGCCGCCTTGTCTGGACAAAACCCTCGCCCATACGGGTCAGAGCCTCACGAAGGGCGTCGTAATCGGGCTGGAGGGACTTCATCGCTACTATCCGGTCACGGAGAGCCCGCCGCTCCTCGACCTTCGGGGCCAGGCTGGTGACAACCGCCTCATCCTCTGCCAGCGCGGCGAGTTCGGCCTCGATCTTCGCGCGACGCTCGTCATACTCCAGTACCTGTTCTCCCGCTGTCTTCGCTTCGAGGGCCAGACGGTCGGCGAGCGCCTTCTCCTCGGCCATGGTGGCAACCTCTGCCTTCAGGGTCTCGTAACGGTCGGCAAGGGGCAGGAGGTTCTTGAGATCGCTGCGGAGTCGCTCCCGTTCTGCGATCTCCGCCTCTATCTCCAGGCACCCGGCACGGAGCCGCTCGATCCCGGAAGCCAGCACCTCTTCTTCTCGGGTGAGGTGCAGGTGGCGGTCACGCATCTGGAGCAACCGGTCGCGTTCATCCCGGGCGCGCTCAAGCCGCTCCCTGAGTTCTCTCTCCGCGGCACTGATCCTCTCAGACTCCTCCTCCGCACGAGCAACCTCTCCACGGAGCGCCGATACGCGGTCGCGGAGAGAGGCGGCATCCAGTTCCTGGAGCCGCCCTGAGAGCTCCTTGCAGGTCCCTTCCCTGGCATCGATGACCTTCTTCAACTCCTCCATGCTATCCTTCTTGAGGTAATCGATGCCCAGCACCTGCATGAACCAGTCCTTCCTGGACCCGGCCCTGCTCTCGATCAGGGTGAGGAGATCTTTCTGGCCGGCGTAGATGGTGTTCTGGAAGTCGTCCGGGCCCATGCCGACGATCCGCCGCACCTCCTGCTCCACTTTCAGGACGCCGCTGGCGAGGAGTTTCTGGTTCAGGTAGAGGTCTGCGTCATGGAGGGTGGAGGAGGGGCGGCGCTTGAACCTGCGGACGACGGTATACTCGTTGCCGCCGGCCAGGAAGTCCAGACGAACCTCGCAGACGTCCTGCGGGTCCGCAAACGAACTGACGATATAGTCTCCGTCAAGACCGGTCCCCTGGAGCCCGTAGAGGGCAAAGAGGATGGCACTCACGATGCTACTCTTCCCGGTCCCATTCTTCCCGATGATCCCTGTGATCCCGTCCTGGAAGATGATCTCCTGGTCGCGGAACCTCTTGAAGTTCCTCATCCAGAGTCTATGGAGCAGCACTCTCTCCCTCTCTGTGACGTGCGATGACCTTCCTGAGGACCGCGGTCCCGACCTTCTTCACATACTCTTCCTCAGCAGGGGCGAGGTGCTCTCTCTCCACGAAACGCTCAAACTCGGCGACGTAATCCAGGCCGACAAGCGTCTCCTCCCGGAAGACCTGGGTTGCATCGTCGATGGGTATCACCCGTAACTTGAGGTTCAGCATCCGGTTCCGGGCGTCAGCGAGTGCCTTCTGGTCAAGCGCTCTGAGGGTCTCCCGGCGTACCCCGTCGAGCGTGACCTGGCAGATCGACCGGTCGATCTTGTTTCCTGCCCGGTCGATCGCATCCAGGATCTCCCTCATGACCTCGCGGGCTGAGAGGCCGTCAGAGTTGATCCGGCCGAGGTCGATCATGGGGGTGTGCGGGAGGTCTATCCTCTGGACCCTGTTGGTATCAAGGTCAACCACCAGCCCACCTTTGGTCTCTGTGATCTCTCCGTAGTTGCAGTACTCGATCGACCCGCTGTACCAGGCGTTATCAGCGATCTTCTTCTGACCATGGTAGTGGCCAAGCGCAATGTAGTCGAACCGGTCAGAGATGATGGTCGCATCAAGCTCATGTTCTGCAACCGTATGCAGCCGCTTATCCTTGAGATTGCTTGCAAGCCCGTGAGTGACAAGAACGTTTGTGCCGGGCGAGAACTCGATCCCCTCAAACGCGGCCCGGTATCCCTGGGGCTGGAGCATGTTTGGTATCAGGTGAAAGACGGTATCCCCGAGTTCAACCCGCCGGTAGCGGTTGTTGTGGGCGACGTAGAGGTCGTTTGAGCGGTAACCCCCCCGTTCGAGGACCTCAAAGGGCGATGCCGTGTATCTGGTCTTGGCCATGCTGTGGTTGCCCGCGATCACGATCATCGGGATCCCTGCGTCCTGCAGGCGGCAGAGGGCGTCGAGCGCCGTTGTGTAGGCACGGGTCTTTGGTTTGACCTGGTGAAAGAGGTCGCCCGCATGAACGAGTGCATCGGGGTGTATATCAATGATCTGGTCAATGGCGGCAAGAAAATTGTCGTAGATGAGCTGCTCGCGCAGGTTCATCCCGGTCTCCGGATCGATCCGGTTAAACGCCGACAATCCCAGATGCGTATCTGCGATGTGAACGATCTTCATGCCCTAGTACTCACCATGTCCTCTGTGCATAAATGCCTGAGCCGCGCGGCGTGAAAGTGTCTGATCCCGGCCCGGGTCGGTGCCCTTAACATATTTAAACTACTATTTTCTTACCCATATTTGTATGGTGATCTTGTGTCAAAAAGAGCCGTAGATGCAGTTTTTCAGGCGTTATTCATCCTTACAGACCTTCGGTTCCTGCTGCGTGAGACCGCACCACAGCATGACCTGAATGAAGCACAGCGAAAACGTGCCGCGACCTCTCTTCAGAAGGTGAAGCGTCAGATAGCGATCATCGAGGAGGAGCTGGTACGATGAAGTGCGCACCTGGTATTGAGGCTCGCGATGTCGAGGAGATCTACATCAATATCGACCCCATCCAGGCGGGCGGACGGCTCACTGCTGATGCCATGAAGGCAGCGATCGCGTATGGCGACGGCTACTCGGTCTGTGACAACTGCCTCAAACCCTTCAGGCTCGACTACATCAGGAAACCCCCCATCGCCGAGTTCCACGAAGAACTTGCTGAGTGGTTGAATATGGATACGGTGCGGGTTGTTCCTGGAGCCCGCCGGGGGTTCCAGGCGGTCGCGAACACCTATGTGGAGAAGGGTGATCCCGTCCTCGTCACGTCGCTCTCCCACTACACCGAGTTCGTGGCGGTCGAGGAGGCTGGCGGGATCCCCCGGGAGATCCCGAAGGACACAATGAACCACATCACCCCTGACGCCACCGCCGAGAAGATCGAGGCGGTGACCAGGGAGTTTTCACGAACGCCGTCCCTGCTCTTCGTCGACCACGTCGACTATCAGTTCGGGAACGTCCATGATGTTGCGGGAATCGTGAAGGTCGCTCATCAGTATGATATTCCCGTCCTCGTCAACGGGGCCTACTCGGTCGGAATCATGCCCGTCGACGGGAAGGCGCTTGGTGCTGACTTTGTGGTCGGATCAGGGCACAAGAGTATGGCTGCCCCGGCGCCGTCAGGCCTTCTTGCGACGACAGATGAGCACGCCGAGCAGGTCTTTCGGACGACAAAGGCAAAGGGGGATGTGACCGGCCGGACGTTTGGGATAAAAGAGGTGGAGATGATGGGCTGCACCCTTATGGGGGTCACCGTCGTCGGTATGATGGCCTCGTTCCCCCATGTCAGGGAGCGGGTGAAGCACTGGGAGACCGAGGTTGCGCACTCACAGGCGGTCGCAGACGCCCTCCTCTCTATCGAGGGGACAAAGGTGCTCTCCGACTACCCCCGCCGACACACTCTGACCAGAGTGGACACCCGTGGTTCCTTCGATAAAGTGGCAGAACAGCACAAGAAACGAGGATATTTCCTCTCAAGCGATCTAAAGAAACGGGGCATCATCGGGATCATCCCCGGGTCCACCAGGGTCTGGAAGTACAATACCTTCGGGCTTACCGGAAAACAGATCCAGCACGTCTGCGACTCGTTCATCGAGGTAGCACAGGATAACGGACTAAATATTCTCTAAAAGCCCACCAGACTCTTTTTTTAGGGTGAACGCCTGCAGCCCGGAGGAGGTTTGCGGTTAGAAGACCCTGAGCTCATCCCAGAAGTGTCTGGCGATCGAAGGACCCGGGAGGATCAGAGCACCCTCACGGACTGGAACAACGCAGAAATCGGAGATGCTGCCTATGCCCAGGGTATCGCCCTGGGGGAGGGACCGGGAGGGGGGACCCCTCCCGGCAGAGGCGTATCAGGACGACTTCATGGCTAAAATACTATCCCGCGACCGAGGGAAAAGGCCCCCTCTCACCCGACCTCCCAGACCTCCCCGCTCCTGGCACGGTAGCGCCGCAGTGTCTCCACTGCCTGATCCGCGAGACTCTTCACATCGATCTCTTCCTCAATCCGTGCGATCGTCGCCGCGGGTACCGCCGTTGAGGGATGTCGGGGGGCGACCGCACACCCGAGATCCCCTGACCGCTCCTCAAATGTCCCGATGGCGCGGGCGCGTTCGACGATTTCCTCCTTGTCAAACCCTATGAGCGGCCTGAGCACCGGGATGCTCGCCGCCGTGGCGACCACCGCCAGATTCGCCAGTGTCTGGGAGGCTACCTGCCCCAGGTTATCGCCGTTGGCGAGCGCATAGGCACCGCGTTCTTCGGCGAGAATGCTTGCCACCCTGAGCATGAACCGCTTGCAGAGGATGCACCGGTATCGGGGCTCTTTTAGTGCTGTGATCACCTCAAAGAACGGCTCCATATCCACGACAAGAAGGTCGATGGGGTGCCCAGAGACCCAGGAGGAGAGCCGGGCATGGTGCCGGAGAACGGTCTCTTTTACGTCTCTCCCACTGAACCGTCCACCCCCCATATGGACCTGCACCACCTGGCATCCCCGGCGCATCATCAGCCACGCCGCAACAGGGGAGTCGATACCACCTGAGAGGAGGGTCATCACCTCTCCCTGCGTTCCGTAAGGGAGCCCGCCTGGCCCGGCGGTCATCTCATCATAGACAAGCCCGGCAAACTCCCGGGCTTCCACGAAGACCTCGTAGTCAGGCGTCGTCAGGTCTACCGTGGCTTCTGGCACCCGGTCGAGGATGGCTGCCCCGACCGCAACCCCGAGGTCCTGGCTGGTGAACCCCTTGACCCCGGACCGGCGTGCCCTGACCGCAAACGACATCCCTGGCCGGAGACGGCGCACCGCGTGCTCGACGGCAGCGGCGGAGATTCCGGGGATATCAGGCGTGGTCAGCGTGCAGACGCTGACGCTCACCACTCCAAACGTCCTGGCGGCGATCGCGGCGATACGCCGTGGTTCGTCACCGAAGATCAGGATCCGACCTCGTGGGGTCTCGATACGGTGGGAGAGCCCTGCAGCCTCCAGAGCGAGGCTGATGTTTCTGGTCATTATCGATATGAACCGCCGTTTCACCGGTTCGCTCTTGAGGAAGATCTCGCCATATCTGATCATCACCGCTTCCACGAACCTGCACCTCCCTGCTGGTAGCCCTCGGGGGCGATCGTCACATCGCAGAATCCGAGGTCTCTCACCGCGTCGAGCAGCTGCTCCAGCCTCTGGTGGTATTCGGGGTCAGCCTCGATGGTCGCGCAGCCACCGGTGCACCTGACCCGTATGGTCCCCGGGATCTCCTGCGCAAGAAGGGTTTCGGCGGCTCCCACCAGCGCAAGAGTCTCCGGGGTGATCGGCTCCCCGACAGGGATGCGGGTGGCGAGGCATGCCGACGGCGGCCTGATAACCACCCCGAGGTCTGCCGCAAGCGCCACGACAGCTTCCTTCCCCATGCCACACCCGGCAAACGGGCTCCTGATACCGAGCTCGCTGAGTGCCCGCATCCCGGGCCGCATCTCTGGCCGGTCGTCGGCGTGGGTCCCGTCGATCACCGTCCGGCATCCCCGTCGCTCTGCCTCCATGATGATCGCCTCCATCATCACCCGTTTACAGACGTAGCACCGGTCAGGTCGGTTCTCCCGGACCGCGGGGATCTCGAGCATGGCAACCGGTATCACGACATGCGGGATACCCAGGCGGCCTGAGAGTTCCCGTGCCGCTGCGACCTCTCCCGGAGGGGTAAGACCGGTATCAACGCTGATCGCGACCGCCCGGATCCCATGCCGCCGGGCAAGCGCCAGCAGAACCGAGCTGTCCGTCCCTCCAGAGAGCGCTATCGCAACAGGCTCATAGGATTTCATAACTTCAACAAGCCTGCAAACTTTTGCCATCTGCTCACTTTATGCTCCTCTGTCCTAGAAGAATCTTCGGAAAATCGCAGCAATTTCGGTCTGCTACACGTTGAGCAAATGTTTTTTAACCGAGGCACGCCGAATGTGTATTGACATGGCGAAGAAAACGAGAGCCAAAAAGGCAGGGCCCACAAAGCTCTTCTATATTTTTTACAACCAGGAGCGCTGGGACAACTGGATAAAAACATTGGAGCGTGCTGATTTCGAGCCCGCCGAAGGCGAAGAGGTCTCCGAAGGCGAGCAGCTGCTCTTCAGTTTCACCGAGGATATCACCCTCTCTGTCCTGAAGATCATCCGTCTCTATCAGAACGGCCGGTTCACGAAGGAAGAGGCCACGGAGAAACTTGATGAGATTGAGCTGATCGTCATGACCGGGCTTCCAGAAGGGAAACTTGAGGAGATCATCGGATCGCTCCAGCTCTCCCTGCTGGTGCTCTTTACCGCCTGCCGGAGGTACCTCGAGGGCGAGTTTGATAAAGATATCAAGACGCTCGTGAAGAAAGGTCGGTCCCTCGATGAGGAGGATCTCGATGAGGCGCTGGAGATTGCGACCGATATCGGGGCCGCCGTGATCGACGGAGCTACCTGTTGCGCGAAGTACATCAAGGACGATGCTGAGAACCCAGGTCTCTTTGATGAATGGCTTATCGAGATCGAGACCATGAGCAACGCCATGAAATCACTTGCGAAGTTTGATGAGGTGCCCGGGGAGTCGGTGTGATCGCGGATAGAGCCCGGTTTCGGGCGGCACGGAGACTGGAACGGGCAGCGGGATTCCGACTCCCGAATCATGTCTTCTCAGGCGGGTTTCTTGAGTCTGTGGGGAGGGCGATCAACTTTGAGAACGTCGACCGCCGGATGCGCGAACAACTCCTGGCGTTCATCCGGGATTTCATGGACTGCAGGTGCAAGAACGCTCCTTTCTGCGGGTGTCCGGAGCGGAAGTTTACCCGCACCATCATCGAGCTCAGGGAGATGGGACTTGATCACCGCCAGATCAGCGATTACCTCCTCGATGAGTACGGGATCGACCTCTACCCCGCCGACATCCTGAGTTTCCTTGAAGATTCTGTCCACATGCTTGAGGCGATACGCGATGTCGCTGAACTTCAGGGGCAGGAGAAGCTGGCCGAGAACGCCATCGGGCACATCAAAAAGATTGAGCAGTAGAAGGCGGATCTGGTTTCATCACGAGGTGCATTGAGTCCGGGAACCAGATCTCCAATCGGTTGCGCTCCTGAATACCCTATTTTGAGGAGGGGTACCCCGCCCTTCCCGGCACTGGGGATGGGGGGATACCCCTCTCCCCACCATCATTTTCGCACCCTGTTCGGTAGCGCGCAGGTGCTCGATCCACCTGATCTTCGGTCGCCAGGCATCTTCCGGGATCGGCTTTTCTGGATCAGAGTCCTTCTGGCCACGGGATCCCGAGTTTCCTGGCCAGCCCCTCGAGTTCGTCGTGGATGCCCCGGTCGAACTTGAGAAGAACCCGGAAATAGACCAGCCCGCCAAGGCCGACCGCCCCAAGGACCACAAGGACGTTTGAGAGCGGGATGATGAACGAATAGGCTGCGACAGCGGCCACCATAACGATCGCGGCAAGGACGATGTGGCCTACGGCCCGGGGCTCTATCCGGACTCTGATGCTGCGGGAGAGGGCACGGTGGGCGAGCACTGCGTTCAGCACCATGGTGACGAGCGTTGCCGCCGACGCCCCGACGATACCGTAGGCAGGGATGAGCAGGATGTTCAGCACGACGTTGGCGGTGACTGCGGTCGCCGTTACCCAAAACGAGTCCTGCGGTCGGTCGAGGGCATTCAGACACATCGTCTGGAGGTACATGAAGACATGCGCCACCTGGACGGGCAGGAGTATCGCGAGCGCCCCCGCCCCTGCGGAGAACGCCGCCCCGTAGAAGAAGTAAAGGAGGCGTTCACCGAGGATCCAGCCTCCGGCAACGACGGGAACCGCGAGCAGGAGCGAGTAGGTGAAAGCACGGGCGAGCGCCCTTTCCACCGAGACCAGGTCCTGCTGCCTCCCCCAGTAGCTGATCTTCGGGTAGAGGGTGGTATGAAGCGCCAGAGTGACAAACGTTGCGATTGACGTCAGCTGGAGCGCCACACGGTAGATGCCGACGTCGGTCTCGGTCATGAAGTAACTGATCAGGACGGTATCAGCATATGAGAAGACCAGGTAGCCGCTTGCGCTGAGAAAGATCCAGAATGAGAAGGCAAAGAGACTGGAGAGATGCGACCTGCGGAAGGGGGCCGGCGTGAGATCGAGGAACCGCAGGTTGAAGAACCCTGCGGCAAGAATCCCGGCAACAAACCCGCCGGCAAGTCCTGCAAGACCGTAGCCCAGGATGACCGCGATGACCTGGATAGATATTCGAACCAGATTGTTGATCAGCCCGCTGATCTGGTTGACGCCGACCTTTCCTCTGCCGTAGACCCCGTTTGCGGTAATGCTCGAAAAGACGCTGACGACCAGCGCAAGGACCAGCCAGAGAAAGATCCCCGATGAGGTGAGATCGGTGAGATAAGGGCGCGCTATGAAGAGAAACCCCACCGAGACCGCCATCAGCATCACCCGGAGGAGGATGAACGCAGAGAAGTAGGCACCCTGGTCCTCGCCCTCGCTGATCCGCTTTACAGCGGCGTTCCCAAACCCCCCATCCCCGAGCAGGTTGAATATACTGAAGTAGGCAACAAAGAGGAAGTACGCCCCAAGTATCGACGGCCCGACGGTATGGGCAAAGTACATCGTGGCGAGAAACCCGACCGCCGTGAGTCCGAGCGTCGAGACGAGGCTGATAAGACTCTGGCGCTGGACCGGGTTGATCCGCATGATCCGGGCAAGATATCTGGAGGGGCGAAACACGACAGTTCTTTTGCTGCGCAAAACCTTATTGCTTGTTAACCATCCCCGCGCCAGAAGGCAGGGGACCTCTGCCGGACGGGGTGATGAGGAGAGGGGGTCATTCCCTGGCAGGCAGGGGGCCACGATAACGTCATAGCAGAGCGACACCAACATGTTGTAATCACTCAGGTGCTCAAAGATCAGAAGCGCCACGTGACACAAAGACTATCGGCGGTGAAATCTTGGACGTAGGTGTAATCGGTGTCGGGATGATGGGCAGGAACCATGCCCGTGTGTACTCAGAATTGAAAGCGGTGGACTCGCTCTACCTCTACGACCTCAACCAGAAGGCAGCCTGTGACCTTGCGGGAGCCTTTGGGGCAACGGTCTCTCCCACCGCTGAGGATCTGCTCGGTTGCGTGGATGCAGTGAGCGTCTGTGTTCCGACGCCCTACCACCTGGGGGTCGCGGAGCAGGTTCTCGACGCCGGGGTTGCGCTCCTCATCGAGAAGCCCATCTGTGCGACGGTCGAGGAGAGTAGACGGCTAATCAAGAAGATCCCTGACGACCTGGTCGTCGGCGTCGGCCACATCGAGCGGTTTAACCCGATCGTCCCCGAGATCAAAAAGATCGTCCGGGATCCCCTCTACATCGAGATGAAACGGCACAACCCGGCTTCTTCCCGGGTGAGCGGGAGTTCGGTCGTTGAGGACCTGATGATCCACGACATCGATATCATGAGAAACGTCTTCCTCCCTGATGGGGTATACCGCCTCGCTGGCAGTGGAAACGCCGATGTCTGCAGCGCCCTCTTCTCCTTCGGAGAGACTCCGGTCTATCTCTCTGCAAGCAGGAAGTCATCAAAGAAGATCCGGATGATCTACATCGAGGAGGAGGAGTTCACCGTCGAAGGCGACTTTATGGCTCAGGAGATCTATATCCACAGAAAACCCGGGCAGTACGCGGTCGAGGACGAGCGCTACGTGCAGGAAAATATCATCGAGAAGGTGCTCGTGAACAAGCAGGAGCCGCTGAAACTCGAACTCTCGACGTTCCTGGACTGTGTGGACCGGGGATGCGCATTCCCGGTCAGCCCCGCGCAGGCACTGCTGAATATGGAGATCTGTGAGGAAGTCGCGCGGTGTTTCTCAGTATAAGTGAGGTTTTTGCATGAGTACGAGGTTAGAATCTATCATCGACAAGCGAGGATCGATCAAGACCATCGGTGTGGTCGGCATGGGCTACGTCGGCATTCCAGCCGCGGTGCTCTTTGCGGACGCGCCTGAGTTCGAGTCTGTCCTGGGATTCCAGCGGAACTCGGCCACCTCTGGCTACAAGATTGCTATGTTGAACCGGGGTGAGTCACCGCTCAAGGGCGAGGAACCGGGGCTGGAGGACCTCCTCGGGAAGGTCGTCAGCGCGGGGAAGTTCAGGTGCACCCCTGATTTTTCGGAGGTTGCGGAGTGCGATGCGGTGGCACTTGCCATCCAGACCCCTTTTGCTGACCCAAAAGACCTTATCCCCGACTTCTCAGCCCTGATCGAAGGGCTCAGGAACGTCGGGCGGCACATGACCTCCGGCACGCTCGTGGTGCTTGAGTCGACGGTCACCCCGGGAACAACCGCAGGGATGGCCCGCGAGATCCTGGAAGAGGAGTCCGGGCTCGTTGCTGGTGAGGAGTTCGCGCTTGCCCATGCCCCCGAGCGGGTGATGGTCGGGCGGTTGCTCAAGAACATCCGCGAGCATGACCGGATCGTCGGCGGGATCGACGAGGTGAGCACGAAACGGGCGATCGAACTCTACCAGCCGGTTCTCACGAAGGGCAAGATCATCCCGATGACCGCGACCGCGGCTGAGGTGACGAAGACCGCCGAGAACGCCTTCCGCGACCTGCAGATCGCGGCGGTCAACCAGCTCGCCCTCCACTGCGAGGCGATGGGGGTCAACGTCTATGATGTCAGGGCCGGGATCGACTCCCTCAAGGGTGAGGGGATCACCCGTGCCATCCTCTGGCCGGGCGCGGGGGTCGGCGGTCACTGCCTCACGAAGGACTCCTGGCACCTCGAGCGGGGCGCGAAGGTCCTCGGAGGAGATCTCTGGTACCCGCATGGGGCTGAGTCGATCTTTGGTGTCGCCCGGACGATCAACGAGTTCATGCCACGGCATATGGTCCACCTGACCACCAGAGGACTTGAGCGGGTGGAGAAGTCGCCGGAAGGTGCGACGGTCGCACTCCTTGGGTGGGCGTTCATCCAGAACTCAGACGATGCTCGCAACACTCCTGCAGAGCCTTATCTCGCGGCGATGGAGGAGGCGGGGGCAGAGGTCAGGGTCCACGACCCCTTCGTGGAGGAATACCCGGGGATTGAGGTCTCCCAAGACCTTGATGCGACCCTCGCCGGGGCAGACGCCGTCACCATCTTTACCGGTCACCACCAATACGCCTCCCTCGACCCCGCCCGGGTAAAAGAACTCTCTGGAGTGGATCATCCGGTGATCGTCGACGGCAGGAATGTTGTCGACCCGGACGCGTTCATCAGGGCCGGCTTCATCTACAAGGGTATCGGCCGGGGCGACAAAAACAGCCACCCGATTCGGCGGTAACCATGAAGATCGCATCGATCGTCGGCGCCCGGCCGCAGTTCATCAAGTGCGCTCCCGTCTCCCGGGAACTCAGGAAGGAGCACGAAGAGGTCCTTGTCCACACCGGGCAGCACTACGATCATGGGATGTCTGCGGTCTTCTTTGATGAACTCGCGATCCCGGAGCCCGACTATAACCTCAGCATCGGCTCAGGGAGCCATGGCCACCAGACCGGGGCGATGCTCGGGGCAATCGAGGACGTCCTCCTTGCGGAGAAGCCGGACCTCGTCCTCGTCTACGGGGATACGAACTCGACCCTCGCGGGCGCGCTTGCGGCGGCCAAACTCCACGTGCCGGTGGCGCATGTCGAGGCAGGACTCAGGAGTTTTGACCGCCGGATGCCAGAGGAGGTCAACCGGGTGCTCACCGATCACTGCTCAGACATCCTCTTCTGCCCGACAGAGACGGCTGTGGAGAACCTCGCGGCCGAGGGGATCGCGGAGGATGTCCACCTCGTTGGCGACGTGATGGTCGATGCGATGAACTACAACCGCGGCATCGCGGAAGAGCGCTCCCGGATCCTGGAAGATGCGGGGGTCGAGCCGGGGGACTACCTGGTGGTCACCGTCCACCGCCCCTCGAACACCGATAGCCAGGAGAACATGGCCGCCATCCTCGGCGCGCTTGGGGAGGCTGAGCGACCGGTCGTCTTCCCGGTCCACCCCCGGACACAGAACTCCCTCAAGCGGTACGGTCTCCTCGGAAAGATGCCGGAGAACATCCAGGTCACCGGGCCGCTCGGCTACCTCGACATGATCCACCTGATGGCACATGCAGAAAAGATCCTCACCGACTCAGGCGGCGTCCAGAAGGAGGCCTACATGCTCGGCGTCCCCTGCATCACCCTCCGGGAGAACACCGAGTGGGTCGAGACGGT
>CAZYWX010000001.1:0-39074 GCA_964651285.1 uncultured Methanoculleus sp. | reverse complement strand
TCGCGCCCGGCAGCCCAGGGCGGCGACTCGGCGACGAAGAGCACCCGCACGCGGCAGCCGGGCCGGCGATACCTGCCATAGACCTCGCAGGCCTCATGCGGCAGGAGATCAGGCAGGATGATCCCCCCGTATTCAGGCCGCCTGGCAGCATACCGCCGGTAGACCTCTGCAGCCCTCGCGGCGCTCACCGGAGGAGAAGACAGGGTATCCATACCGGTAATATCTGGTCGGCGACCAGATATCTCTTAGGAGAGACCATGATTACGGGGTTCCGGGGTCCACATGCACCCCCGGCCGGCATTCTGATCCGACGTCTGAGCTCTCCTGCTCCCACAAGATAATGAGGTCTCAGCACCAAGAAGTGGGTGAATGGAGAAGAATATTACATTTCAGGAATTCAATATCTCGCAAAAGACTCTACGCGCAATAGAAGATATGGGGTTTGAAGAGCCCACACCAATCCAGGTGAGCACAATACCCTTAATACTTGCCGGCGATGACGTCACCGGCCAGGCCCAGACCGGGACCGGAAAGACAGCGGCGTTCGGCATCCCGGCGATCGAGCAGGTTGATCCCGAGATGAAAGAGGTCCAGATCCTGGTCCTCTCCCCCACCCGCGAACTCGCTATCCAGACCGCCGAAGAGTTCGCCCGCCTGGCAAAATACCACCGCGGCATCAACACCATCCCGATCTACGGCGGACAGTCCATCGAACGACAGTTTCGGGGACTGCGCCGCGGTGCCCAGATCGTCGTCGGAACGCCCGGCCGGATCCTCGACCACCTCGACCGCGGCACCCTCTCGTTCTCCGCGGTGAAGATGGTGGTCCTCGACGAGGCCGACCAGATGCTTGATATGGGCTTCAGGGAAGATATCGAGAAGATCCTCGAGGAGACACCCCGCGACCGGCAGACGGTCCTCTTCTCGGCCACACTCCCGGGACCGATCCTCGCGATCTCAAAGAGGTTCCAGAAGAACCCGAAGGTCATCTCAGTCGCCCGCCGGGAGGTAACCGTCCCGCAGATCGAGCAACTTTACCTTGAAGTCAGGAGCAGGGACAAACTCGAGATCCTCTGCCGGTTGCTCGATATGTATGACCCCGAACTGACGCTCGTCTTCTCAAACACCAAGAGGCGGGTCGACGACCTGACCCAGCACCTCCAGGCCCGGGGCTACTTTGCCGAGAGCCTCCACGGCGGCATGAAACAGTCGATGCGTGACCGGGTAATGGCAAAGTTCCGTGCCGGGACGATCGATGTCCTCGTCGCCACCGACGTCGCCTCCCGGGGTATCGACGTCGAGGACGTCGACCTGGTCATCAACTACGACGTCCCGCAGGATATCGAGTACTACATCCACCGTATCGGCCGGACAGCGCGGGCCGGGCGTACAGGCCGGGCCATCACGTTCGTGGGCCCCAGAGAATACTACAAACTCAAGACGATCCAGAACTACACAAAGATCAAGATCGCCCGCATCCCGCTCCCGACCCCGGGGGACGTCAGGGAGAGCCAGGCACGGAAACTCGTCGACCGGGTGAAGCAGGTCATCGACGAAGGCGACCTCGACCGCTACATCAACATCGTCGAACAGATCACGGCCGAGGATTACACATCACTTGAGGCCGCCGCTGCCCTCCTGAAGATGGAACTCGGGAAAGGCACCGTGGCGCGGGATCAGGGGTTGAGCCTGGCGCAGGATGTCGCGGCCCGCCAGGGACTGGCTCTCCTTGAGATCCCGCTCGGGAAAGAACAGCAGATCCGGCCAAAAGACATCGTCGGGGCGCTCGCCGGCGAGACCGGGATCCCCGGGAAATCGATCGGCGCGATCAACATCTACGAGACCTACTCCACCGTTGAGGTCCCTGCAGACGCCGCTGCGCAGGTCATCGAACGGATGGCAGGAAAGACCATCGCAGGGATCAGGCTCCCCAGCCCGATCGTACTCGCCGGACGAGAGTGACTGCTCTCTCTTCCCGGTCAGGGGCAAGCCGGGGTGCAACCGACCTCAGACCAGGATGCCCGGTGGGACGGCGGCGCCCACGCAAACACGCGGGAACGCTGATTTGACAGAGATCAGGATGCAGCAATCAAGAACCCGGGGCTGTTTGCCCGGGGACGGGAGACGAGTTCCCCGACAACCCCATCCGATCTCAGGGATCGATGAATCGGATCTGGTTGCGTCCAGGGGGCAGGGGCAGACCTGATCAGTTCGTTCATCGGGTGGGATGCAAGGATCCTGGCCTCTGTTCCTGGGTCCACCAGAACCACCCCGGGACCCTCTCCTGCTCCATTCCAGCATGAATCGGCGACGGTTACCGCCAGGACGCGGGGTCTGCTGCAGGGGTGCGGTAGTGCAGATGCCTGGCGATCGGAGGACGAGAGGGTCCGGCCCCCCTCCCGGCAGAAGAGCGACATCGCATACCGCATCCACCCCACCAGTGTGGAGGGGGACGTTTTCTTCGTAAAAGAGGGAATCGGTCTGCTCGACCCTTCAGGACCGGTGCAAGGATCCCATGCAGGGGCCTCGCAGGGAGACCAAAAGACCCTCCCTGGCAGGAGAAAAAATTATATGGCTGGATGAAGATCCTCTTCATCGTCAGGGGGTGGTTTCGTCAACAGGTCAGGATGAACAACTCTTGAAGCCAATCGCCAATAACATGACCCGCCTTGTGACCTGCACGCTCAAACGATCGATGAGTATGTGCGCCAGCCTGCAACGCCCCGTCCAAGCTCTGCCATTGCGCCACCAAACGAGGCTACCCGCCGGGATACGGACGGGATCAAAAAATCCTCCAGGGATAAAAAAATGGACGAATGCCCGGTGGCGGACCAGCCGGGCAACCGGGAAGGTGGCATGAGGGGCCACCGAGATCATGGCACGACCTCATGCCCTCCTGTGGAAGGCGGGTCGAGGTCCTCTTTTCTTCCTGCCATCAGGCGGTAGCAAGTTCTGTGTTGAGCATATCCAGGTAGTCAGAGAGAAGACGGGTGATCAGGAAATGCTTCCTGACATGCTCCCTGGCCGCCCGCCCGAGTTCTTCCCCGAGGTCAGGGTTCTCAAGGACCTGCCTGACCCGCCGGGCGAACCCATCGATATCGGTCGGGTCGAGGAGGAACCCGGTCCTGCCATCCTCGATCTGGAGCGGAATTCCTCCGACGCGGGACGCGATGACCGGCCGGGCCTTCCAGAGCCCCTCGGTGACGGTCAGCCCGAATCCCTCACGGAGCGATTTCTGGAGGATGACGGCCGATGCCCGCTGGAGGGCGTTGACCAGGAGGTGGTCTTCGGCGGTGATCAGGATGACGTCGCCGGCATCGATGAGGCCCCGCGCCGCTGCCTCGACCTGCCGGTAGATCATCCGGCCCTCGGGATCGTCAGGGGCCATGCTCCCGCAGAGGACCAGCCTGCAGTCGACATGCTCCCGCACCTCGCTGAAGACGTCAAGAACGCCCAGGGGATCCTTCCACTTATCAAACCGGGAGACCTGAGTGACCAGCGGTTTGTCGGTCGGCACCCCGTACTTCGCGAGGAGACCGGCGATCTCGGCTTCAGAGAGGTCACGGTTCTTCGGAGAGAGCGGGTCGATCGCCGGCGGGCAGATCCACTGCTTCATCGGCATCCCGCGGCGTCGGTAGCGCTCATGCGAGATGACCATCCGATCGTAGTCGAGGACGAAGCCTCTGAGGAACTCCCAGAGGGCCGGGTCAGGGTTGGAGAGGTCGACATGACACCGCCAGACCCAGGGCTGGGTCTTTGGGTAGTAGCGGATCAGGGGCAGCGGCTGGGGGTCGTGGATGACCACCAGGTCGTGGTCGATCGTCATCTGACGGGAGAATGACTCGTTTGTCCTGATGTAGAGATTCTTCTCCTCAGTCGAGAACGTGACCGGCTGTCCCTGGAGCGCGTTATGGAAGTTCTTGGTGATGGTGAAGAAGTCTGCATCACCGTTTAAGATATTCCACTGGGTCTCGATCCCGATATTGTTCATGAGCGGCACCAGCGAGAGGATCATCTCGGCCACGCCACCACTCTGGTAGGTTGAGTTTACGTGGAGGACCCTCTTTCCCCGGAGGTTTTCCGCTTTGCGGGAGATCCCGGAGATGACATCGTCACCGACGATAGGCCGGTGGTCCTCGAGTGTCCGGCCGTTATCGCAGATACAGGTGATCCCGTCCATGTATGCCATTTTGCACGTTTCGCCTCCTCAAGAGAGTATGCTAATCTCTTCACTGGTGTATCTGTAGGGATGATATTATAATAATATCCATATAAAAATAAACAACATCCTCACATCTCTCCCTCCTCAGGGCACCAGTGGCAGGCAGAATCAGGTTCTGACCATGTCAGACCTGCCCGGGAAAAGAGGAAAACGTTTATAATATGCCAGCCAGCCGGGCTGTCTGCGGGGTGCAGCCCGGAGGAGCGCAGGGGACCTGATGCCGGGACGCAACCACCTCCTTTGAGCCCGGGTTCCGGTCGGGGCGGAGGCGGGCCAGGCCCCCGGGGTCGTCGCTGACCTCCGATGCACGACCGGGGGATGCGGTGCCATGGCGAAGAGCACGAGGACGGGGGACCAGGCTGAGGGCGCCGGGTATCAAGGCCCGGCCCAGGAAACCCCGGGATTCCAGAAAAGATCGGCAGACACCGGGATCTCCAGCCCGACCGTCAGGCATAAATAGGAACCCGGGATCACCACCCGCCGGTGATGCAAGCAATGGCACAGGCAAAAGAAGGCGACACCGTCAGGGTGCAGTACACCGGGAAACTGAAAGATGGCACGATCTTTGACACCTCGGACGAGCGAGAACCCCTGGAGTTCACCATCGGGAAAGGAGAGATCATCCCGGGGTTTGAGCGGGCCGTGGTCGGCATGAAACCCGGGGAGACGAAGACCGCCACGATCCCCCCGGAGGAGGCCTACGGCCCACACCGTGACGATATGCTGTTTACGATCGACCGGGACCAGTTCCCGGAAGATATCCAGCCAAGACCAGGCCAGCAACTCCAGATCCAGCAACCCGGCGGCCAGGCGGCCATCGTCACCGTCAGCGACGTCTCAGAGTTGACCGTGACGCTGGACGTCAACCACCCGCTGGCCGGGCAACCCCTGACATTTGATATCAAGCTCCTGGATATCGTCAGCGAGTGACCGACCTCCGGCCATCCCCGCCCTCCCTCAGGAACGAAGCGCCCTCCGCACCCCCTCAAGAGAATGGGTGTTGACGATATCCTCGGCTGTAAGCCAGCCCCGCCGGGCGGTCGCGACACCGAACTCCATGTGGCGGAGGCCCTGCCGGCTGTGGGCGTCAGAACCAAGCGAAAACCCAAGACCAGCATCCCGGGCCAGGCGGCAGTTGACGTCCGAGAGGTCAAGCCTTCCAGGAGAGGCGTTGATCTCCATGAGGACACCCCAGGACGCCGCGGCCTCAAAGACCCGGGCGAGGTCGATCTGGCAGGGTTCCCGCGAGAGGAGGATCCGGCCGGTCGGGTGACCGAGAATATCAACGTGATCGTTCTGCATCGCGCTGATGATTCGATCGGTCATCTCCCTTTCTGGCTGCCTGAACCCCGAGTGGACGCTTGCCACCACCACGTCGAGGTCGGCAAGGACGCTGTCGGGGAGGTCGACCCTGCCATCCATGCCGATGTTACACTCGGTCCCGCTAAGGACAGTAAATCCATCGTCGGCCGCCCGGTTGATCCGCTCGATCTCGCGCATCTGGTCGGCCAGGCGAGCCGGGGAGAGACCACGGGCGACATGGAGACTCTCTGCATGATCACAGATGGCGATATACTCATACCCCAGCCCGCGCGCCGCCTCTGCCATCGCCTCGATCGAATGGGCGCCTTCACTCCAGGAGGTATGGACGTGGAGATCGCCCCGGACCGACCCGTATCCGACGAGGTCAGGCAGTGCTCCGGTCTGTGCGGCCTCGATCTCGCCCCGGTCCTCCCTGAGTTCAGGCGGGATCCAGGGAAGCCCGAGGGCCTGGTAGACCCCGGCCTCGTCCTCCCCTGCGATCATGCGACCGGTCGCGAGGTCGACGAGCCCGTACTCGTTCAGCCGCCAGTTCCTCGCGATGGCAAGTTTCCGGAGGGCAATGTTATGCTCTTTTGACCCGGTGAAATACTGGAGCGCGGCACCGTAGTGCTCATCCCTCACCACCCTGAGATCAGCCTGGACCCCGGTCGAGAGCACCACCGAGGTCTTCGTCGTCCCCCGGGCAAGGACCCGCGAGACCCCGGGGAGGCTGGAAAAAGCCTCCATCACCTCCTCCGGACGCATAGAGGTGGCCAGGATGTCGAGGTCCCCGATCGTCTCCTTCCTGCGGCGTATCGAACCGGCGAGGCTTACCTGCCCAACCGAACTGAGCGATGCGAGCCGCTGCTCGATCTCCCTGGCAACCGGGAGAACAGAACCCAGGAGGTGGCGTTTCCCCGCCATCCTGCTCATCTGGATGCTGGCAAGAATGTTCTGCTCGGTCTTCTGCCCGAACCCGGGGAGATCGCGGATCAGACCGGCCTTCGCCGCCGCCTCCAGATCATCGAGGTTCCGGATCCCAAGCTCCCGGGAGAGCGTAAGCGCCCGCTTCGGCCCGATCCCCTCGATCCTGGTGAGATCACGCACGCCCTCCGGGATCTCTTCACGCAACGACGCAAGGTAGCCGAGGCTGCCGGTCTCGACGATCTCCTGGACCTTGCCGGCGATACTCTTCCCGACCCCCGGGATCTCGTCGAGGCGTCCCTCCCGCGCAACGGTGACGATATCCTCGGTCAGGGTCTCGATCGCCTGCGCCGCCCGCCGGTAGGCATGGGGTTTGAACCTGACGCCCTTGATCTCGAGGAGGTCGGCGACCTCAGAGAGGATCGCCGCGACCTCGGTGGCGGTTACCTGCTTCATCCCTCCCCCTCCCGCTGACGGCAAAACATCGCCGCGACCTCAGCGGTCGTCGTTGCTTCCTCTGGACTCTTATCATCGCGCCACCGCACAAACCGCGGAAACCGGAGGGCAAGCCCCCGCCGGCGCTCCGGGTCCCAGTTACAGGTATGGACCGGGCTCTCGCTGATCTCACGCCCCAGCACCTCGACCACCTGGACCGGCGCAAACCAGAGATCTGGCGACGCCTGCGGGGTCACCATCACCCGGGCCGGCTGCCGGTCAACCCTCGCGCCGGCGAGCCGGTGGGGGAGGTCGGCCAGGTCTGCATCAGAAAACCCGGTTCCCATGCCGCAGACTGTCTGGAAGAGATCCTCCTCGTGGTTGTAGGCGGCGCAGAGAACCGAGCCATAGGTTCCAGCCCGTTTCCCGCGGCCGGCGTTTGCGCCGACGATGACCAGGTCGAGGGTATCGGCAAGTTCTGTGGCATAGTCGCTCTTCCACTTGATCCACCGCCACTCCCGCGCCCCCGCCTGGTAGTACGAGTCCTCCGCGCACGACTTGCAGACAACTCCTTCAAGCCCCCGCTCGACGCAGGTCAGGTAGAAACCCTGAATCTCGTCGAGGTCCCGGGCCAGGATACGGTCTGCGGGGGAGATATGCTCATCGGGAGAGAGGACCGCCTCGAGTCTTGCCCGCCGGTCCGGGTAACTCCGATGGAGGTATGACTCGCCGTCCACATAGAGGAGGTCAAAGACCCGGTAGATCGCGGGGATCTCGCCGGCAACCTCCCGGACCCGGTGTTTTCGTCGTCGGCGCATCAGGGTCTGGAAAGCCCGGTAGGTCCCGGTCTCGTGGTCGAACGCGACCACCTCGCCATCAAGGATTGCCGTATCGGCCCTGACGCATCGCCGGACGTGCCAGACGATCTCAGGGTACTGGTGGGTGATGTTGGTCAGCCGCCGCGAGAAGAGGGTGACATCGTCACCGTCCTTGTGGGCCTGGACCCGTTCGCCATCGTACTTCTCCTCGACGGCGATGACCGGAGAGCCGATCCGTTCCGGGATCTCGGATAGCCGGGAGACCCGCTGGGTGAGCATCGGCCTGATCGGGCGATGCAGGGTGACCTGAATCGCCAGGACCCCGGCGAGCCCTTCCTCGAGAAGTCTCCTGGCCACGAGCCCGAT
Source organism: uncultured Methanoculleus sp. (assembly GCA_964651285.1). Classification (GTDB taxonomy): domain Archaea; phylum Halobacteriota; class Methanomicrobia; order Methanomicrobiales; family Methanoculleaceae; genus Methanoculleus. Next base: position 31,007 of record CAZYWX010000001.1, on the reverse strand, counting down.
ATCTGAGGAGATGGTGTAGGCGTGCTCAAGGGACGGGCGGGCTGCCTTCGACCCCAGGAACGCCTCTGCCAGGGCATCGAGGAGCGTCATATCCCCGACACCGAGCCGCATCTCCCCGGTGGCAAGCCTGACCAGGTAACGCCGCTCCGTGGGCGTGGCAGAGGTGAGCATCCCGGCAAGGATCCTTGCCTTCAGATCGGCCGAACCGGGGCCGGAAGCCCGGGCGATCGCCAGAAGACCACGGTGGACGTCGATGACGGTGAGGTTCCCGGCAGACCTGTCCGGGGGTGCCCTGACCAGGCGGGCGGCGACGTCACCGTAGTCGCCGTAGTCGCGGGCTGCCGCTTCGACCACCGCCAGGTCGACGCCGGCCGCACGGGCGATCGCCGCCGCAGCGGTCCGGTCCCCGACGCCAGGGGTCAGCCCGCTGTAACCGGGACCGATCTCCCCGAGCGTGAAGAAACAGACGATCTCGATCTCGTCCGGCGACGTCGCGGCAAGGAGCCGCGCCAGGAGAGCGATCATATCGTTCCTGGACGATGTGGCTTTGAGCCTCTCAAAACAGGAGGCAAGGGTTGCGAATCTCACGGTTACCTGACTTTCGTGGAGTACCCCACCAGATTACTTGAACGTTGCGTTGCGGCAACCGGGGGGAGGACCGTTCGTTCTTCGATGGGTCATCAGCCAATCATCCTTGATCGCGACACCCTTCCTGAAAGGCGACCTCCCTGGCATCAGGGCCCGGTCTCTGGCACCACCGGGATAATCTTCACCCTCATGCAGATCTTCTCGCTCGTGGCCGGGAACACCAGGATCTGACCCGGGCACGCATCATCATCGACCAGCCCGGTCGAGGACGCTGGCCCCTCAAAACCCTTCCATCTCCTCGAACGTCTTCACCATAAACTCCTGCAGCCTTCCGGTCTCGCGATCCATGCGGACCAGCACAAAGAGGTCATACTCGTGGTTCTCCCAGATGCCCAGGGCAGGGTTGTCCTCCTTCGCCTGGAACCCCAGACCCTGCAATCCCTCCCTGATCTCATCGTAGGTGGCACCTCCGGCGATGATCGAGAGGACCTGGGCACGCACGACCCCCTGTTCCTCCGGGTCGAGTTGTATCGTTCTCCTGCGCATGCAAGCGTCATACCGCATACCTCTTCATAAACCTGACCCGGCAGAGAAGAGTGACCAGGCACCGGTCGGTGCCTGGCAGGACGCCCTTACCGGGCATGGTAGCCGGTGAAATCGTCCCGGGGATCTCCCGGTTCGTCGTAGGTAGCGACCCTGTAGCCGGCATACCCGCCCCCGAGGTTCAGCCTGAGCAGGACAAAGATCCCGAGGTCGGGCTGGACCCAGACCGCGACATCGGCATCATCCTGTTCTGGTATGAAGTCAAGCGACCTGAGCGCTTCCTTCATAGCTGCATAGTCTGGCATCGACTGGATCATCTCCTCAACCTCAATCATGACAGCCCGCCGCTGCATCGCCTGGCTATCCCCAAGCATAAGGCCCCCCTGTTCGGTCATCCCCCATAAACATGATCCCCCGATCATCGCTGAGAAACCTGGCTCCACCCCGCCACACAACAGATCCAACGACGATACAGCCACCCCGGTGATCACAAGAACGAGATCGGGCCTGCATCCTCAGGGATAGCTTCCCGGGATGCCCCCGACAAGAGGAGGAGTCACCCCCGACAACACCCAACAAAGTGCGCAAACATCCCCCGGCTCGTCACCGGGTGGAGATGCGTGTAACTCCCGATCGTCTGGTCCCGGAAAGCCCCATCAAGCCCGTCCCGGATCCCGCCTCCCCTGGTCAGCCGGTAGGCGTAGCTGGTCCCGGGCGCAAGCCTGAGATCGCTGTAGTGGAACTCGTGGCCCCGGAACCCCGCCTGGCCCATGGGACTTCTGGCCGCGCTCGTCCCCACAACATAGCCAAGCATCCGCCGCACCGGCATCCGCGCCTCGCCGGCAAAGACCCCGGCGAGGTCGTAGGCCCGCTCTTCATCCACGCCCCCGAACCCGGGGGCGAGCACCATCCGGTCGGCAAGGTAGATGAGCCCCCCGCACTCGGCGTAGATGGGCGTGCCGTTCCGCGAGACCTCGCAGATCTCCTCCCGCATCCTGGTGTTGGCCTCAAGTTCGGCGCCGAAGAGTTCAGGGTAGCCGCCCCCCAGGATATAACCGTCAGCCTCCGGCAACCGGTCCCTGAGCGGGGAGAACGGAACCACCCGGGCTCCGAACGATGCCAGGACATCAAAGAGGTCAGCGTAGTAGAAACTGAAGGCCTCATCCAGCGCGACCCCGATCCTGACGTCGGGCGCGTCCGGCACCGCATAGACCGGGCTCGTCCGGGCCGGCACCTCAACCTCGCCGGCGATCCCGAGCAGGGCGTCCAGGTCGACGTGCTCCCCGACCATCCGCGTGATGAGATCGATCCGCTCCCTGAACCCCTCGCCTTCAGCCCCCTCCCGGTAGGGCACAAGCCCGAGATGACGCATCGCAAGCTCCATCTCCTCCATCCGGGGGATGGCGCCGATGACCGGAACCCCGCAGTAATGCTCGACCGCCTGGATCGTCTTCTCCCGGTGACGTCTCCCTGAGATCTTGTTGAGGATGACCCCCCTAATCGCGACATCAGGGTCGAACGCCTGGAAACCCTTCACGATCGCCGCCGCGCTCCTGGTGATGCTCCGGGCGTTGATCACGAGCACGACCGGCAGATCGAGTTGTTTGGCGACCGCGGCTGTGCTCCCGCGATCGGTGAGCGCCTCGGCCCCTTCAAAGAGCCCCCGAACCCCCTCCACGATGGCGATATCAGCTCCCCGGCACCCGTGCGCGAAGATTGTCCTGATCTCGTCCGGGCTCATCACGTAATCGTCCAGGTTCCGGCAGGGTCGGCCTGTCACCCCCGTGAGGTAGGAAGGATCGATGTAGTCCATCCCCACCTTGAAGGTCTGGACGACACGCGATCGCGAGAGGAGCGCCGAGAGCGCGAGCGTGATGCTCGTCTTCCCGCTCCCTGACCGGTCGCCGGCGACCAGCAGACCTTTCATCGCATGCTCCGCAGGACCGCCCCGAACTCGCTCTCGATGATCTCCCGGACGCCCAGGGTCTTTGGGTGCAGGTCGATCTCGACCACGACGTGGCGGTGGCCCAGGTCACGGAGCGGTGCCACCTGTCGGGGACCGTTCGTGACCGAGAAACACTCGATTCCATCCGTGTACTCAGGGGGAATAGCATGGGGCACCCCGACGATGAAGACAAAGTCGGGCGCAAGTTCCTGGAGCCGTTTCCCCACCGCGGTGCCGTTGGCGCCGTACTCGTCCAGCGCCCCGACGAGTTCGGGGTCGACCCCCCGTTCCTGCAACCCGGCAAGGATCCGGGCGGCATCCTCCCGGACCTTCGGGAGCCCGCGGTCTTCCAGGTTTGCGAGGTAGGTGATCGCGGCGTCAGGGCAGGTATCGTAGAGGGCGATAAGTTCATCGGCAAACATATAGGCGGTCTCCTTCTTCGCGTTCAGGACCGCAACCCCCCTGGCGCCCCCGTCGGCAAGGTCCACGAGACGTTTTGCGACGACGTGTTTGAGGTCGCCGCGCGAAGGCTCGATATAACTCCTGGACGCCGCCCCCCGCAGCCGTTCCACCTCGTTTGCCATCCCCAGGTGGTAGCGCTGGCGTTCCAGTTCATCCTCGCTGATCCAGCCGGCAGCGGCGGCCGGTTCAAGCGTCGCGATCACGCCATCGATGTTCTCCCGAAACCCGGCATGGATCTCCACGGCGATCGTCGGTGTGGTGACCCCGGCGTCGTGGATGGCAGACTCGAGGTCTTCGCCGATGATCATCGCAACACAGGTCCCGATGACCGCCATCCTGCGGGGTGCAAACTCCTGTTCGGCGTAGCGAAGCACCCGCACGAGCGGTTCGTGCCCGCCAAAGATGAACTCGTTGTCGCCAAGCGAGGTCGTCAACACCCGCATCCCGTCCTCCTCGAGAAGACGGGCATGTTTGAACGAACAGCCTGACGGCCCGTGGAGGATAGCCAGATCCACGCCCAGGTCGCGGGCGGTGTAGAGCGCTGCCACAATAGAACTCGGTCTTGGTTGAATGTACTGCATTATTCTATCTCCATGTCTTGACCGCGAGGACGATAGAACCCGCGGGGGTGATCTTGCGGGCCTGGTCAAGCCCGGCATCGAGAGTGGCCGCATCATGTCCTTCCCCGACATAGACGGTCGCCGTCGGCTCGACGGCCGATACCGTCCGGGCGATATCCTCAGCCGAGAACCCCTCGCAGATCGCCCGGGCCTCCTCGCCGATGACAAGCGTCAGGGCCCCCTCCCCCGCGAGGGTCCGCGCGTAACGGGCGGCCTCGATGGTGGTGGCCATATTTGTCCCGCTGTTCGCGTTATCCACGATCAGTCGGTCCCCCTCCCACCAGGTTGCCATCCGCCCGGGCAGGGCGGCAAACTCTGCAAGCGGCGCAGGATCGAGACCAAGGAGGCAGGCGGTCGCCGCCGCAAGCGAAAACGCCGTGCGGTAACCCGCAAGGGTGCAGAGCGGGTTTGTGAAGGTCCCGGCGATCCCGTTCCACGCATACCGGCAGACCGGGCCATCGCAGGAGACGATAGTATCGGCGGCCACCACCCTCCCGGAGAGGTCGATCCCGGGCGGGTGGACCACGGCCCGTGCCCGGGCAAGGAGCCGACACTTCTCGGTGATCGCGTGTTTCTTGCCTGCCGCGATCAGGTAGTCGTCAGGCGACGTCAGCACCGCCACATCCCCGACACCGGTAACCCCAAGCGACTCTTCGGCGACCAACCAGCCCCCGATACGCCAGGCTTCACGCACCGCCGGGATCAGGGAAGCAGGCGTGATGCTCCGCTTCCAGAGCCGGATTCCCTCAGGGTAGCGATAGGTCCCGGTCGATGTATGCAGGATGCCCGGACCGGGCAGGAGTGAAGCGAGGGCGTGGGCGGTGGTGGTCTTCCCCCGCGCTCCGGTGATCTCGATGAAAGGACGGGGCCGATGCCGCCTGATGACCCAGCCCACCATCTCGTGGTGTGAGAACGCGGGGCCGTGCCGCCGGAGAAGGGGGTGGTCCGGGTCGAGATGGACCGGAGCGGTGACCAGATCATAGGTCCGGGCGAGCGCCGTCGCTACCGGGATGCCGGCCTCCCCGCGGTAGACGTCCACCTCGTCCACCTGGTGGCCGGATCCACGGAGTGCCCGGGCAAGTTCAACCCCACCATGGATGGTATCCAGCACCAGGATCCGCATGGTCGTCAGCGGTTCAGTTCAGCGATCGCTGCAGACGCGTTCTTCAGCATCAGTTCGGCAAGGAGAGGATCGCTCCCGATGGGATCGGCGTAGACGAGCGGCACCGTCTTCCCGTTCATCTCAAACGTCCCTGTCCGGGCACCCTCAGGGAGGCCGAGGATCTCGGGGATGTCATGGTTGATGTGGACACCGCGCGCGAGGAAGAGCGGGACGACGACCAGAAGGTCGATATCTTCCTTCCTGAACGCCTCAAGCTGGTCCTCGACCGTGGGTGTGTTGAGACTCATGAACCCGGGTTTGACGACGAATTCATCGGTCTTTTCAGCGATGAATTCTGCGGTGGTCTCGACCAGTTCTTTATTGTAGGGGAGCTTGCTTCCGTGCCCTACCAGTAACATTCCTTTTTTGGTCATATAGTACAAGGTAATACGATACACAATTAAAATAACTACCGATTCTTTTAAGGGCACGGTCTCCCATCTATCAGACAGGATACGTGCGAGGAGGAAGGCTCCCCGGTATCAACCGATCCTCTGCCAGCCTGCAAACCAGAACAGACAGGTATGCCGACCGTCCTGCCTGATGTTCTCGCCACCAGACCATTGCCCCGGGTGGTTCCCAGGTACCCAAAAGACCATTCCTGGAACATTAATGGGGGCACTCTGGCTCTGCCGCGCTCCCTGCCATTCCAACGGCGGGTGCAACCTCCCCGGATCCGACACAATCAATATCCTCTCCCACCACCAATGAATGGAGAAGCATGATGGAAGCATATGATCGTTTTGAACTCCTCATAAACGATCGGGTCGTAAAAACACCGATAGCGCTTGCATCCATGGCAGGGGTCGTGGATGCAGGTTATGTTCAGGAGAGGGCGGCTCACGTCGGGGTCGCCTTCATCGGCGGTTACTCCATCGACGCCCCAACCATTGCTGCAAGCCGGCAGATGGCACAAGAGGGCCGAAAAGAGTTTTTGTATGACGACCCTCTGGAAGAACTGGAACAGCAGATTAATGCCCTGCAACAGAGCGACGTGGTGACCGGGATCAACCTCCGCGGGGTGACCCCCGCCGCCTACGCCAGGGTCGCCAGCGCCTTCGGGGACCGGGTGGTCTACGAGATCGATGCTCATTGCCGGCAGCAACCGATGATCGAGGCAGGATGCGGCGAGGCTCTCCTAAAACGCCCGGCAAGGCTCGTCGAGATCATCCGCGCCCTGAAAGGTGAGGACGTGACCGTCTCGGTCAAGATCAGGGCCGGTGTCGCCGCCGACGACCGCGATCTTGCCCGAGCGATCTGGAAGGCGGGGGCTGACATCCTCCACATAGACCTGATGGACTACGGGCACAGCAAGGTCCGCCAGATCAGGAACGCCTGTCCCCTGACGCTGATCGCCAACAACTCGATCACCACGTTTGAGCGTGCGATGGATGCCTTCTCTCATGGTGCAGACCTCGTCTCGCTCGCCCGGAGATCAGATCCCTGGACCCTCTCAGAGCTGGATGCGGCCATCACCCGCTACGCTGATGAATGCGGGTGGTACAACGCCCCGAAACAGCTCTGCCGCGGCGGCGACATCAGGGCGCTCGCCTTCTGCTGCATGCCGGTGAAGCCCTGTCCGCTCCTCGCGACCCTCGAGAAAGCCGGGCTCACCCGGGAAGATTATCTGAAGATCAAACTGGAAGCGGTGGAAGGCACCCTGCTGGAAGGCGGGCGGAGCACCTGTTTTGGGAGTCTTGCCTGGTGTTGCAAGAGCAGTTCGCCCTGCATGTTTCGGAACATGACGCTCAAGAGAAGCGGTATCTCGCCGCAGAAGTATATGCAGTCCAAGCACCGCCTGGCCGAAGAGATCATGCACAGGTTGTTTGATGAAAAGATCAGCGATGAGTCGGGCTGAACGCGCCCAGATGGCGATGATGCTCGAGGTCTGCGCGTACCCAAAACCCGGGAACGTGGACCGGTGTCATGATTACACTGATACCAGGCTGGAACACTTTCTGGCCTCGACCATCCTCGCGCGACCGGCGTTTGAGGCAGCCGAGAAGACCGGAGGCCGGGTCGGGAACCTGATCCGGGAAGCGGTTATGCTCACCAACGGTCATGCGGGAGGAAACACCCATTTTGGAGCGTTCATCCTGCTCTTTCCTCTCATCATCGGAGGAGACATCGCAGGGGCGCGCCAGGTTGTCGCAGAGACCGACGTCCAGGACGCGATCGATTTCTATGCAGCCTTCGGGCTCACCCAGGTCAGGGTGCTGGAGAGCGACGACCTGGACGTCAATGATCCAGAGTCGGTCAGGGTGATCCAGGAACAGGGCATGACGCTTGCCGATATCATGGGCTACTCGGCGCCCCGGGACATGGTCGCCCGGGAGTGGACGAACGGGTTTGCCCTGACCAGACGATGCGCAGACCTGCTCCACGCACACGGGCATGGACGGGAAGCCGTTGTCAGGACGTTCCTCAACCTCCTCGCCTCTGAACCAGATACCTTCATCGCAAAGAAACATGGGGTGGCGGTGGCAGAAGAGACAATGCGGTGCGCCGCCGAGGTGCTTCGAGGCGGACGCGATATCCGGGCTTTTGACGCCGAATGCATCAGGAATGGGATCAACCCGGGCTCGATCGCCGATATCACCATCGCCGGGATCTACGTGGCGCTCGGGGAGGGGTGGCGGTGGGACTGCTAGCCGGGGGGATCAACGAGGTGATCGCGACCACCGACGGTAACGCCGCGCCCATGGGGATCATCAACCGGAGTGGATCCCTGCACATGGTCCTCTTCAGGGGAAGCCATACCGCCCGGAACATCGCCAGGGACCGCTGGGTGGTGGCGAACTTTGTCTTTGACCCGGTGCTCTACGTCAGGACCGCGTTTGAGGACCTGCCGGAGGAGGCGTTTGTCAGGGAAGAGATCGACGAGCTGGTCGTCTGCCGCCTCCATGACGTGGAGGCCTGGGCCGCGTTCGTCGCCGTGGTGGAACGGTCGAGCGACGAGGCGATCATCGTCAGGCTCACCCCCGTCAAGGAAGAGGTGATCGGGCTCAGGCTCCACCCGGTAAATCGCGGGTTTTACAGTATCATCGACGCAACGGTCCATGCGACCCGCTACATCAGAAACCACGATCCCTGGCTGGGACGGTTGATCGAGCACCATACCGCGCTTGCGCGGAAATGCGGCGGACCCCGGGAGTGGGAGGCGCTCGAACTTCTCCAGCACTACATGACAAACCCACCCGCAGAATAACTCTTTTTTCTGGCTCGGTAACCCCTATTTGAGAGGAAGGGTCAGAGTGGTGGGTAGGTATCTTCATCTCCTCTCCCGGGCGGTCGCTGTCATCACCACCTCCGGTTGCAGGGGTGCAGCCCCGGTCAGGGGCGGGATCTTCCCGTGGGGGATCCCGGGGGGGCGGTTGATCGCGATCAGGAGCGGGGGAAGGTGTGATGAGAACCCTGGCGGCAACCGGCCCTGCCCGGAGGTTTTTTTAGTCTCCGGGGGTCTGTGAGACCTCGGGAGACGACCATTCGAGAGCATCACCACGCGAGAGCCCGCCCGGTCCCGATATGCCCTGGAGTGAGCGACCGGTCCTGAGAGCTACCAAAAAAACCGGGACGCAAGGACCCGCGCTCCGGTGTTGGTGCGGTTGACCGACCGTGCGGGTATCGCCACAGAAGCCCTGGAGGAAACAAAGCCCGAGAAAGAGAAGAACTCATCTTCGTATCCTGCCCGGCACCCGGGGGTCTGGATGCAGATGCCAGAAGACCGAGTACACACCCCAGGGCACCCGAATTCGAGCACACCGGCGGTCAAGCAGGAACCCTCCAGACAGAGACCTCCATCCAATCAAAGGGCAGGGTGGCAGGACCGGTCAGAAAAAAAAAGAACGGCAGGCGGGGCGGGTCACCGGTCAACCAGAGACCGCCAGCGCAGATCCTCCTTCAGGCGCATACGCTGGTCATAGACACGCACCGCCCGCAGAAGGTCGATCTTCCGGAACTCCGGCCAGTAGGGGGCACAGAAGTAAACAGCTGACTCGTGCCCGTTTGCGAGCCAGGGGAGGAAGTTCGATGTCCGGCAGTCGTTGCCGGTGCGGATGATCAGGTCAACCGGGGGTATCGGTGCCCCCCGGTTGAGATGACTCTCGACGGTCATCGGGTTGATCACCTCTGGATCGATCGTACCCTTCTCCACCCCCTTCAGTATCGACCGGGCGGCATGCACGATCTCGTTCCGGCCACCGTAGGCGAGCGCGACGTTGATATAATAATTAGCATAGTACAACGTCGCTTTCTCCACCTCATCGATCGTCTCAAGGATATCATCAGAGAGAAGCGACCGGTCGCCGATCATCTGCACCCGGATCTCCCTCTGATGCACCCGCTCATCGGTCAGGACAGCAGCGAACTTCTCCTTGAAGAGCGCAAAGAGCGATTCCAGTTCTTCCTTATCCCTCCTGAAGTTCTCGGTGGAGAAGGCGTAGAGGGTGATGTGGCGCACACCAAGATCGCATGCCCAGTCAAGGACCTTCTCGGTGGTATCTGCACCAAGTCGGTGCCCGGTCGCCGTATCCAATCCCATATTCCTGGCAAACCTGCGGTTCCCGTCCTGGATCACCGCAATATGCCGGGGGATATGCATCACCTGTAACCTCAGATAGCGCTCATAGAGACGCTCAATCGCGGCTCGCAACATCGAGCGGTGTCACCTCCACCACCATACCTCTGTCAGGATACCGTTCGACGACATACCTCCTGCCCGGCACCCCGGCACCCCGGTCGGCAAGCGCCCACCACGCCAGCTCGACCCTCCCTTCGCAGAGCGCGTAATCCTCCTCATCGAGCCCATCCAGGAACCCATCCAGCGCCCCTTCAGGCTCGAAGACCCCATAGACGATCGTCCCGTCATCAGTCACCTCGTCAAACCGACGCGCAGTGTTTGTAGCGATCCGTTTTAACCGTTCCCGTAACTGGACAGAGTCTTTGAAGGTCGAGGAACAAAAATGCACCTTGGGGTCGGCAGGAAGTTCCTCCGCCCACTGGCGGGCACCCTTCACCGCGTTATGCAATCCGTCCACGAGTTCAAGCCCGCGCTCACGCATGGCGGCAGCGCAGGTATCCCCCCACTCCAGTTCGTTGATGTTGAGGAAGTCAAGGAGCGGCAACGCGGCAGCAAGATCTCCAAGCCCGGGGAGCGCCGGGACCTCGATGCCGACGGCGAACCCCATCCGACGAGCGCTGATGGCTGACCGGGCATAGCTGGTCTTGAGGATACGAGGCCAGGACTCGTGGGGTGGGTGAAGCCTGATCTCGTCGACCAGCCCCTGGAGCCGTCCGAGCGTGGCTTCGTCTGGCGCAAGACCGGTGTAGAGATGGATATGGTGGTCAGGGCCAAAATGCTCCTTGAGGAGCCGGCAACAGTCCATCACCCGGTCGAGTTCGAGCAGCGGTTCGCCGCCGGTGACCCCGGTACCGAGCGCGCTCATGTTCTCTGCCTCTTCGATGATGTCAGACGGCGATCGGATCTTCCGATCGTTTGCGAACACGACGTCCTGACCCTTCCGCTCACGCGAGAGCGGACAGTACCAGCAGGTGCGGTGACACCGTCCGGTCACGAAAAGGACCATCTTTGCTCCCTGGTAGCAGAGGATGCATCCCTGGCTCAGGAACGTCCCCCCAGGGGTTTCTCCCGACTCCTGTAACATAACTCTATGTTACATAGGAGCGCAAAGATGAAAAGGTTTGAGAGTCATGAAAGGGAGGTGCCAGGAGGTCCTCACCCTCCAGATCATGGGTCTTGTTCCTGTTTTTCCCGGGGGAAACCCCGACAACGATTGAGCAACAGGTTGAGGGGGTCCCGACAGAAAAGGTCCGCCTGCGCCGCAGCAGGATGACCCCGCCCCGGGTCTCCGCGGTCCCGAGGTTGGCGGCAGACCGGAAACAGAAAACCGGGATCGAGTCGCGCACGAACCAGAGGAACATCGAGGACAGCAACCCCCGGCTCCGAGGCCCCGGGCAACCGGCAGGAGACCTGGAGGAGGGCAGAAAAAAAGACCTCCTGGCATGGTTTGATGACCATGCGGCGGCGCGGCCGCACAACACACCCCGGGCGAGATCAGTCGGAAGACGCCGGGTGGTTGCCGGGCATGGGATCGATCTCCCGCATGGGAACACAAATCGCCAGGGACCTCCGGGGTTTGAAGGACCCGGGAGCGGGGGATAGACACCCATACATGACCGAGCAGGATCTCTCTCTAGCCAACCAATCCCGCACCACAGCGGTCACGAGGCCGGGAGCGGGGGTCTCCCCTCCCGCGTGGTGAAGAGCCGGAAAGAAGGGCACCCTCGCCACATCCAGCAAGCATCCGCTCCAGCCCCCCGGCATCTCCGATCGTCAGGATCTGCATACCCCCGGATAGGCATCCCCGCGAAGAACAGCAGGACCTCACCTGGGTGGGGATAGAAGGGTCTCCCTACACCGCCTCCAGAACTTGAACCCGCCGTCCTTCATCCACCAGTTCTGTATAATCATCAAACCAGTACGCCTCCGGGTTGCGCTTATAGATCATAAACCGCCCGATATCAGCCGGGTCGGCCGCCTGGTTATACTTTAAGAACGTGTGCCCCTCAGTCACCCCCACCACCTCGATCTTGCCGGTGGCATGCGACATAACAAACCTGGCCTGCTTGGAGAGCCCCGAGCAGGTCGCCCGCGCCCGCTCAAAGATCTGGTAGGACTCCTCCACCGGTATCGCAAACGGCCGGTTCCCGGTCGTGGGACGACACTGGAAGACATAGTAGGGATTGATCCCCATGAACGAGAGCCGTCCAAGAAGTCTCGAGAGCACCGCCGGGTCATCGTTGATCCCGCGGATCAGAGGCGTCTGGTTCATGATAACCGCACCGGCACCCTGCAGGAGCGCAACCGCCCGGCACGCGACCTCGGTCAGTTCCCGGGGATGGTTGAACTGGGCCATGATGTAGACACGCCTCTCGCCCTGACTGTATCCCCGGATCATATCCAGCAACCCGGGGTCATTGATGATCCGGTAGGGGTTGTATGCCGGCATCTTTGTCCCGATCCTGACGATCCTGACATGCTCGATCTCCTGGAGCCGGGTGAGGATCTCCTGCAACCGACCGGTATCCAGGATCAGCGGGTCGCCCCCGGTGAGCAGGACATTGGTGATCTCAGGATGATCCCTGATGTAGGCAAGCCCTTCTGAGACATCCTTATTCACCTCACGGGTATCCTCGATGAAGAGACGCTTGCGGAAACAGTAGCGGCAGAAGCCACCGCAGAGGTCGCTTACCAGCAGGAGAGCGGTCTCCCGATACTTGTGTTGCAACCCGGGTGCCCGGGTATACAGGTGCTCTGCCGAGGGGTCCAGGCGTCCCCAGGGTTCGAGCTCATCCAGGGTCGGTATGACCAGCCGCCTGATAGGGTCGTTTGGGTCGTTCCAATCGATCAGCGAGAGATAATAGTCATTTGACCTGAACGCAAAGAGGTCGGTCACCCGCGCGAGGCTGGCGCGCTCCTCTGCGCTGATCCCGGGGACCTCATCGAGCGATGAGATATAACGTGGATACATGGTTAAATCACCGTAGAGAATGATCTCCGTTACGCAGTGGTCAGAAGTAGTCGGGGACAGGCCGCACGAGAGCAGCGATCAAGAGTGGCTGTCCGGTCTTGTGCACAGGACAAGGATTCATGAGAGGCATGCCGGCATCTCACGCGAGGATGTAGCACCCCGACCTACGTCGTTGAGCGACGGAACCTTCTCGATACCGGGGGGAGAGGGATACCTCGGTATTTAAAGATTGGGGGAGGCCGGGTAAAAAATTCTCATCCGTGCGGGAGGCAGGAGCAGGACCTCGATCAAGAGAGAGGGTAAGGGGACCCCCGCAGCAACACTCATCAGATCCACCCCCCGGAGGGAAAAACGGGATGTCTCCAGCAGATCGGTCACCATCAGGGTCTGATGACACCCGGCTACCGTCCATCAGAGGAAGAAGAGAGGGTGGGTATCGCCAGAGCCGGGGAGGGTAGGTTCCTGATACCAGAAACCGGTTCACTTCTTCTTCTTTCTGGCCATCGAGAGGATATCGACCACGTACTTCCCCTCCTTCTCCAGTCCGACAACAACCTCATCAGACTGCGCCAGTTTCTCTATATTCAGTTCATACGAACCAGGAGCAAGGATTCGGACGCTCTCGATCCGGTCATAGATCTCGACCTCATCTGTGGTGCGCCGGGCCTGCTTGACCTCAAGCAGATCCTCCCCGGAATCCCGGGCGATCTCATCGATCGATTTCTCTTTCAGCACGTCATCGTGCCGCTCGGCCTCACGGATGTAGAGAAATTTCTTCCCGCCGCAACTCGGACACCCTTTCAGTATCTCCATCGAACCCTCTTCGAACTCTCTACCGCACTGCGTGCATTTGTGAGGCACGTATATCACCTATAATTCTATCCTTCTTATCGCGAGGAGGAGACCCAGGCACTGATAAAGTCCTCCTCCTTCTTAATCGTCTTAAGCTGATTTGCAGGCCCGATCACGGTCAATCGACTCTCAGACCGCTTCCCACCAAAGAGCCTCGCCAGGAAACCATCCGGGGCTTCCCTGACCGGGTAGGTCTCCATCTCAATCCCCGAGAACCCATCTGGCGTGATCTCCCGCATCGTAATCTCAATCAGTTTGCTCTGCTCATCCGGCTCAAGACCCTTCTCCAGGACGACAATATTCCCTTCCATGACATCGTCAAGGATCAGACGGATCTTCTCCATCGAGGTGAGCCGATCAAGGCGCTCTGCCGAAACAAGATCAATCTGTACACCCTGTATCATCTCTCCATCACCCAAAATAAGACGCCATCATTTCATACAACTCATCGATATTGTTCCCTTCCAGCCCTGATATTGAGACCACCGGGTGCTGGGGGAAAGCACTCTTGATCCGTGCCGGCGAAGCATCAGGGAGATCGGTCTTGTTGGCGACGACCAGGATCGGGAGTTTCCTGCTCTCGATGATCCCCACCATCATGATATTCACCTGCTGGAACGGGTCCTGCGTGGAATCGAGCACATAGATAACACCGTCGATATCGTCACGGAGCCAGTGCATCGCCTCGGCCACGCCCTCGGTTGCCTCCCGCGCCCGCTGGATCGCCTCATCCTTCTCAAAACCATACTCGACGAACTCGTTGTAGTCGATCTTGGTCGTCACGCCCGGCGTATCAACGATATCGATCGTGACCGAACCGCCGTTCTGGCCGGTGATGGTGATATCCTGCTTACGCCGCACACGGCGGGTCTCGTGAGGCACCTCACTGACCGGCCCAACCGCATCACCAGTCCAATCCCGCACAATCCTGTTCGCGAGCGTCGTCTTACCTGCATTCGGCGGCCCATAGATCCCGATGCGGGAGGTACGCTTCTGAAAGAGCACCCTGAGAAACCGCGATATCTTCTGTTTTGTACGATCTAAGAACTCCATACCTCACCCTCAAATAGACACCAATTTTGTCTGTACTTAGGTAAGCTATGGAACCCATAAATAAATATAATTATATGTCTCTTCCTGCATATTTACCCAATTTTCGCAGACAAAAACACCTCTCCCGGAACGAGAGAATTCTTTTATACTGTTAAAACCTAGATACACGTACACCTGGATAATCGGCTCTTATAGCGACCAGATCAGGAGAATCCCATGATGAACAATAGCGATACCATCCACTTCGAGACACGTGTTCCAGTACGGGAGGTCATGCGGAGCCATCCAACGACTATCGATGTGGGGGAGACAGTCGCCCGTGCGGCACAGACAATGTGCCGTGACGAGGTCGGCAGTTGCATAGTATTACAGAATAACCTGCCCATAGGGATCGTCACAGAGGAGGATATTAACTGCAAAGTCGTGGCAAAAGACTTAAAGCCGGGCAGTGTTCATGTCAGCGAGATCATGAGCACCCCGCTGATCACGATCGGTGCCGACAAACTGGTCGGCGATGCTTCAGCAATGATGGTGAAGCACCGGGTTCGCAGGCTCCCGGTGGTAGAGAACCAGCTCGTCATCGGGATCGTGACAGTCAGAGATATCCTCACCGTCGCGTCTGAATTGAACGAGCTCCTGGCAGACCTCATCGAGATCAACCGCGAGGAAGAGTATGCCATGGGCATCTGCGACCGGTGTGGAAACATGTCAGACGACCTCTCGCGGGTCGATAACCTTATGCTCTGCCCGGTCTGCCGGGAGGAGGAACAGTTGCTATGAAAGTGGCCTCAGACCTGATGGTTGATATCCCCGCCCTGCACTACGATGACTACATCACAAAAGCACGGAGCATCCTCAGGGATGACGTCTTCCGTGAACTCTACGTTGTTGATGAAAAAGATCGCCTGATGGGATATCTGGATATCTCTGACGTCCTGCGGGTGATCGACACAAAATCAAATATCACCATCAAAGGGTATACCAGGGAGGCCGCCCGGGTCGCCCCTGATACCCCCCTCACTGAGGTCGCTCATGCCACAATGAATGCCTATACCAATAGCGCCGCAGTTGTCAACGAAGAGGGGGTGCTCCTGGGAGGAGTGCTCTTCTCCGAACTCTTCCCGGTCCTCATCTCCCGCCGCGATATCCCCGGCAGGGTTGAGGAGGCCATGTCACGTGACCCAGTCACCTGTGCACCAAAAGACCCCCTCTACCGTATCTATAACCTGATCGTATCCAGCGGCTTTATCGCGTTCCCGGTGGTACAGAAGAACGAGGTCATCGGCATTATTTCCCGTCGGGACCTCCTGCGCGCCGGGAAAATCCGTATATCGGTGAAGAACCAGGCTGATACCACCGTAGACCGGGTGATGACGACACCGGTCATCACAGTAACACCCGATGACCTGGTCGCAACGGCAGCAGGACTGATGGTCAAACACGACATCAGCATCCTCCCGGTCGTCGATGAAACGAAGAGACTTGTTGGTGTCATCGACCGTCACGACGTCGCAAGCTGCCTGATCCCATGAGACCATTCTGGTACCAACCACAGAGGAGTGAATAGATAAGCATGCAACCGAACCCCAATAATCCAGTGAAGAATCCGGCTGACCGGCTTCTGAAGATGCCGGGCAAACTTGACCGCGGGCCTGTCGATTTCAAGACGAGGATCGCCGAGCACGAAGGTGAGATCATGACGATCGCTACCAGAGATGTCGTCACGGCGCAGCGGACCACCACGATCATCCAAGCAGTCGAGATTATGACCAGCAACGGGTTCCGCAGGCTGCCGGTCGTCGATGCAGGAACACACCGCCTCCGGGGGATCGTGACCGTCAGCGACATCATTGACTTCATGGGCGGCGGTGACAAGTACAACCTTGTGCGGGTGAAGCATGACGGCAACTTCCTTGCCGCCATCAACGAGGACCTGCGCGAGATCATGACCCCGCAACCGATCACCATGCCCGTCACAGGGAGCATCGCTGATGCGGTCAATGTGATCATCAACCAGGACGTCGGCGGGATACCCATCACCGATGGGGACGGGAACCTGAAGGGGATCGTGACCGAGCGTGACGTGATGAAGGTACTCGCCACCGAGAACTCAGGCCGCACGGTAGAGGATATCATGACGACATCGGTCCATGTCACAAGCCCCGACACCCCCATCGGCGAGGTCTGCCAGGAGATGGTGAGGTGCAGGTTCAGGCGGCTCCCGGTCGTCGTGGACGACCTGCTCTGTGGCATTGTGACCGCCACCGACATTATGAATTATCTCGGCAAGGGGAAAGCCTTTGAGCAGTTGACAACCGGGGATTCTGCCGAGGTTATGGGAGCACCGGTGCGCCTGATCCTCTCAGGAGAACTCCATACCACCACCCCGGACCGGAACATCCATGACATCGCCATCGAGATGATCCAGCGACGTGTCGGGGCGCTCCCGGTCATCGAGAACTCGCACCTTGTCGGACTGGTAACAGAATATGATCTTGTGAAAGCGTTTGCTGAGGGGTGAACTCTGAATGCGTGCCATTGATGTGATGGCTGCTCCGGTGTACGTGGTTGCACCGACCGATAACGTCGCCCATGCACGAAACCTCATGCTCAAGCATCGGGTATCGAGGCTTCCTGTCATGGAGGAAGACGAACTTCGGGGCATCCTCACCAAGAAAGATATCGGCTACCGACTCAGACAGACTGAACCGATATGGCGGCGTCGCCCGATCGACCGGATCCCGGTCAGTCTCCTGATGACACAGGACCCTATCACCATAACACCAGAGACCAGCACCCATGATATCGCTGCCACGATGCTCCATCACGATATATCCGGGCTGCCCGTGGTCGACGACGGCAGGGTGATCGGGATCGTCACCAAACTGGACATCATGCACTCGGCGTATGTGCGCGGGCTCTCCGGCCGGGTCGATGAGATCATGGAAGAGGCGATCACGGTCAGCCGTTACCATTCGCTGGACCATATCATCGACACGATGAAAGAGAAAAACAATAAGATTATTGTTGTTAACGCCAATGGAAGCCTTGCAGGGATAATTACAGAGAGTAACCTTGCATTCTACGAGTACCTGGACGAGCAGATGAACCTGCCCAGGAAAGAGATTACGCATCTCCGGAGAGAGGAACCAGCAGGGCAGAAACGCTTCAGGTACGTCGTCGAGGTATCGGCGGTCGCAGAGGATATCATGAGTCGCCCGGTCATCACCATTCCCCCCGATGCATCCCTGCAGGACGCTGTCGGGCTGATGCTGGAGAACCAGATCAACAGCCTCGTGGTCGTGGAGGACGGCGATATCATGGGCATACTCAAGAGAGATGATATTATCAAGGAAGTGGCAAAATGAGCGAGAAATTACCAGTACTTGTCAAAGACGTGATGGCAAAACCCGTTACCATCGCAAAATCAGATTTTGTCAGCGAAGCGCTCAAGAAGATGCTCAACGAGGGGGTCGACCCGCTCATCGTGACCAATAACGGCACGGTCATCGGCACGACGTCCAGAGCGGCGATCGCAGAGACGCTCGGGAGCAGGAAGACCCGGGCAATGAAGGCCACATCCATCCGTGTCGCAAACACCGTTGAGGAGAACTTCACCTCCGTCTACCCTGACCAGAAGATCGATATCCTGGTGCCGCTCCTCCAGCACTACAAGCTGGTTGTGGTGTTTGACTCCGAGCACCGCCTCATCGGGCAGGTGACTGCCGGTGACCTCCTGAAGGTGCTCCGCCCACCGGGCGACCTTCAAGACGTCATGGAACCGATACACACCATCCAGGTCGAGGAACGAGCCGTCCACCTCCGCAGGAGGATGCTGGACGGGGGGATCGACCGGTTCATCGTCGAGGACGGTGACCAGGTTGTGGGGATCGTCACAGAGACCGATGTCGCCAGAGCGCTCTACGCGTTCAAGGATATCGTGGAGGGGACTCATCAGGATTACCGGATCCGGAACCTCCTTGTGCGGGATATCATGACCACGCCCCTGATATCTGTGGATGTGGAGACAGACGTCTCTGACGTCATCGACCTGATGCTCAAGAAGAACATCAGTTCGGTCCCAATCACCGAGGATGGCAAGATCACGGGCATCGTTACCAGAAACTCACTCATCCAGGCCCTCTGAAAGGGGCCTGGAGACCGCCTCTTTTTTTCCAGGCCAGGGACACGACAGGCCATTGTGAGGAAGAAACCTCTTCCTACCACCACACCCAGACATCCCTCCGGGTATCGCGCCCGGGGCCGCCGGAGGGAGAGAGGGATTCTTCCCGGGTGGCACCGGGGGTCGCCCTTCTGAAAACCCCGACAGCAGCGCTGAGTCCCTCACCCAAAACCCAGATTCAGGAACAGTGCACAGACCCTACCCGCCCGCCGCTCCACCGACCAGAGCCAAGCATTAAGACGCCAGAACCAAAAACGGGTATCAAGATGTATTCATGAAACCAACGCAGCCAGTCAGACCAAACAAGGATGTAACAGCGCTCCTTACGTCCATGAGCAAGACCGGCTTCCAGGGACGAAAACTCGGGGAGTCGCTCGGTGTCTGGACCCGGATGATCAGGGATCCAGACTGCACGATATTCATGGGGTTATCGGGCGCGATGATCCCGGCAGGAATGCAGAACGTGCTCATCGAACTCGTCAGACATCGTTACATCGACGTCCTCGTCTCCACCGGCGCAAACATCTTCCACGACACCTGCGAGCACCTCGGCGTTCGCCACTACATCGGCCACCACCACGCCGACGACGCGGCGCTCTTCGAGGAGGGGATCGACCGGATCTACGACGTCTTCGCCTACGAAGATGAGTTCAGGACCGTTGATGCCGAGATCGCACGGTTTGCCGACGAAGTCGCACCGTTCAGTGGCTCCTCGCGTGAATTCATCAGGCGTCTCGGAGACTGGCTCCGCGAACGGCGGCCAGAAGGCCACTCCCTCATCGCCACCTGCGCCGAGTATAACGTCCCGATCTTCATCCCTGCTCTCGGCGATTCGTCCATCGGGATCGGTCTTGTCATGGCACGCAGACGCGGGGTGGATATCAATATCGACCAGCTCGCCGATACCGACGAGATCACCCGGATGGTCGAGGAATCGCGCAAGACCGGCGTCATCTACGTCGGTGGCGGCGTGCCAAAGAACTTCATCCAGCAGACCCAGGTCATCGCCTCGATCCACGAGCAGCACCTCGGCGGACATGCTTATGCCATCCAGTACACCACCGACGCCCCCCACTGGGGCGGACTCTCAGGATGCACATTTGAGGAAGCGATCAGCTGGGGCAAGGAGGCACCCGAGTCTCCCCGGGTCCAGTGTTTCTGTGACGCCACGATTGCGCTCCCTATCGTCGCATCGGCGCTCATCGGGAGCGGGGTTCAGCGAGCGGCCAGCCCTCCCTGAACCACCACAACCATTATTAGGCTATCGTGCAAAAATACCTAGGCACAAGTCATAGAAAATGCTGTGTCTGGAGCAGCACCCACGTGCTGCGAGTGTCGAAAGACGCGAAATTCAAAATGTTGAGGTAGCCAAGCCTGGTATGGCGCAGGTTTGCTAAACCTGTGTCCTTCGGGACTCGAGGGTTCAAATCCCTCCCTCAGCGCTTTCACCGACAACGTCGATGATGAGGCGAAGACATGGATGAAGAAGAGATAAAGTACTTTGTTCGGATCAGCAACACTGATCTCGACGGCACCAGGACAGTGCAGACCGCACTGACCGGCATCAAGGGCGTCGGTCCGCGCACAGCGCGCGCTATCGTCGCTCTCGCCGGAGTCGACCCTGATGCCGTGCTCGGGAAACTGGACGACGAATCGGTCGCGAAGATCGCAGACGTCGTCGAGACCTACGCTGAGCAGGTGCCAGACTGGATGGTAAACCGGCCAAAGGATGTCTATACCGGCGAGGTCCGCCACCTTCTTGGGACCGACCTTACCATGGCAACCGATGATGATATCAACCGCATGCGCAAGATGCGCAGCTACCGTGGTATCAGGCACGAGACCGGGCAGAAGGTCCGCGGTCAGCGCACCAGATCCTCCGGAAGAACAGGCACGACAGTCGGTGTCAGCAGGAAGAAACTTGTTGCTGCTGCCAAGAAGACTGCCGCCGGGAAGAAAGAGTAACGCGGTGATCGAGAATGGGATATCCTGGAAAGAACTACAAACAGTACTCGACGCCCAAGCGGCGGTTTGAGGCTACGCAGCTCGAGGACGAGAAGCGACTCATCATCGAATACGGGCTCCGGAACAAGCGTGAAGTCTGGAAGGCCCAGAGCGTCCTGCGGGAATACCGGGCTGCCGCCCGTGAACTGGTGGCGCTCAGGTCAGCGGGCCTCGACCCGGATGAGTACCAGAAGAAGAAAGAGCAGCTCATCAACCACCTCTACCGCTATGGTCTCGTCGGTGAAGACGCCGATCTCGACGATATCCTCGCCTTGAAGATCGAGCAGCAACTCGACCGCCGTCTCCAGACGCTGGTCCTGCGGAAAGGCCTCGCGCGCTCGCCCAAGCAGGCCCGACAGTTCATCACCCACGGTCACATCGCGATCTCAGGTCGCCGGGTGACTGTGCCCAGTTACCGGGTCTCCAGAGCCGAAGAGTCTGAGATCAGCTACTACGGCACCTCTCCGTTCACGAACGAGGTTCATCCCGAGAGAAGCCGTATCTCCCATGCAGGAGTGAGGTAACACCATGGCAAACGAGAAATGGGGCATTGCACACATCTACGCCTCCTTCAACAACACCATCATCACCATCACCGACCTCTCTGGAGCCGAGACGATCACCAAAAGCAGTGGTGGCATGGTCGTGAAACAGGACAGGAACGAAAGTTCCCCCTACGCAGCCATGCAGATGGCAAACGAGGTCGCCCAGAACGCACGTGACAAAGGGATCACCGGCGTCCACGTGAAGGTGCGTGCGCCAGGGCGGGGGAAACAGCGAAGCCCTGGTCCAGGTGCTCAGGCAGCGATCCGCGCCCTTGCGCGTGCAGGGATACGGATCGGCCGCATCGAAGACGTCACTCCGGTCCCCCACGACGGTATCCGCGCGAAGGGCGGACGGAGAGGAAGGAGAGTGTAATGGAGATTGCGTTTTCTCGCCTGGATGAGAGAGTCGCCAAATTCACCCTGAGCGGCGCTTCCGTATCGTTCGCCAACATGCTTCGGCGGGCGATGATGAGCGAAGTGCCGACGCTCGCCATCGAAGATGTCCGGATCTACGACAACACAAGCGTCCTCTTCGATGAGATGCTGGCACACCGGCTGGGGCTCATCCCCCTGCGGACCGACCTGGATCACTATGTGCCACGTGCAGAGTGTTCCTGTGAAGGCGCCGGTTGTCCGATGTGCACCGCCACCTACACACTCTCTGTCGAGGGACCGGGAATGGTCTACTCAAGCGACCTGATACCTCAGGACCCCGACGCCGCACCGGCAGATGAGGATATTCCCATCGTCGAGCTCTTCGGAGACCAGAAGATCGTGCTCGAGGCTCATGCCATCGTCAACACCGGGAAGGAGCATGCCAAGTGGCAGGCGACCACCGCCTGTGGCTACAAGAACTACCCGGTGATCACCATCAGTGAGAAGTGCGATGGATGCGGCATGTGCACCGATGAGTGCCCACGAGGCGTGCTCGAACTCGAACCCGGGAAAGAACGGGTTCAGGTCGTGAGAGGGCGCGAGGAGTTCTGTTCCCTCTGCAAGCTCTGCGAGCGGGCATGTCTTGCCGGTGGCATCGGCACCGAACCTGCCATCCATATCGATGCTGACGAGAACAGGTTCATCTTTGTGGTGGAAAGCGACGGCTCGATACCTGTCCGGGAGATCATCGAGAGAGCGCTACAATATATCCAGAATACATCAGACGACCTGGTAGACGTGATGAATGAGATAACGGGAGAGGGGACTGAATGAAGAAGACAACCGAGAAGAAGACAAACCCCCGGCTGGCTGCCCTCATCGTGACGCTGAAAGATGCGTCGCGCGTGCATGAGGCGAATATCTGGCGCGAGATCGCAAAGAGGCTGGATGCGCCCCGGAAGAACTACGCCGAGGTGAACCTCAGCAAGATCGACCGGTACGCAAACGAAGGCGAGACGATCCTGGTGCCGGGCAAGGTGCTCGGCAGCGGCGCACTCAACCTGCCGGTGAAGGTCGCCGCGCTCGATTTCTCCGAGGCCGCGGTGAGCAAGATCACCGGTGCCAACGGGACGTGCATGACCATCGAGGACCTCGTTCGGGATAACCCGAAGGGGAGCAGGGTACGGATCCTCAGGTGAGACGAATGGTTACGGTTATCGATGCAGACGGATTACTGCTCGGAAGAATGGCCAGCGTCGTCGCAGGGCGCGCGCTCGCCGGTGAGGAGATCGCCATCGTGAACGCGGAGAAGGCAATCGTCTCCGGGGACCGGGCATACGTGCTCGCGGACTACTACAGGAAGCGCAACCGCGGGTCCCGCGAGGGCGGCCCGTTCTACCCGCGCCGGCCCGACCATATCATCAAGCGCACCATCCGCGGCATGCTCCCGTACAAGCGCGAACGGGGTATCGCCGCGTTTAAGCGGATCAAGGTCTACGTAGGCGTTCCGGTTGAGTTCTCCGCGATGGAGAGAGAGTCTCTTGAAGTGGCCCACATCGACCGGTTAAGCAACCCGAGATATGTAACGGTTGGAGCAATCAGCACCAATCTCGGAGCAAAATACTGAAATGAGGTGACGGAATGGCAAAGATCATCAATACAAGCGGTAAGAGGAAGACGGCAATTGCGCGGGCGACCCTGAAACCCGGCAACGGCCGGGTCCGCATCAACTCCGTGCCCCTGGAGGTCTACGGGACAGAACTGATGCGCATGAAGATCGCTGAACCCCTGCTGCTGGTCCCAAGCGCACTCGACGGCGTCGACGCAGCAATCGATGTCTCCGGCGGCGGTGCAGTGGGTCAGGCCGAGGCAGTCCGTACGGCACTGGCGCGCGGCATTGTAGAGTGGCACAACGATCCGCAGATTAAGGACGCCTTCCTGGCATACGACCGCACGCTGCTCGTGAATGACTCACGGCAGAAAGAGTCCAAGAAGCCGCACGGTCCAGGTGCACGGGCAAGATACCAGAAATCCTACCGGTGAGAGGAAAAGGGATATAAGGAGAGCAGGTACATTATTATGATACCCGTACGATGTTTTACATGCGGTAAGGTCATCTCTCCAGCCTGGAAGGAGTTCAACGAGCGGCGGGATGCCGGCGAGGATCCAAAACGGATCCTCGACGATCTCGGCCTGGAACGTTACTGTTGCAGGCGGATGCTGCTGACGCACAAGGAAATAGTGGAGGACCTGAATCCGTATCAGTGAGGGGTCGTAGGGTAGCCTGGACATCCTATGGCGTTCGGGACGCTGTAACCTGAGTTCAAATCTCAGCGACCCCATTTTATTATTAAAGTTTTGAGGCTGCACGATGGAATCTTATACCCGATACGAACGAGCGCGGATTATAGGGGCTCGTGCTCTGCAGATATCGATGGGTGCACCGGTTTTGATTAAAACGATGAATACAGAGCCGCTCGAGATCGCACTGGAAGAGTTTGATCAAGGCGTGATCCCTATAACGGTGAAGAGAAAGTAGTGATCTGATGACGACCATCGAAGAGATCATCCTGAGAACAATCCTGGACAGCCGCGGAAACGAGACCGTCGAGGCCGAGATCTACACAGACTGCGGCTTTGGGCGGGCATCGGCACCCAGTGGTGCCAGCACCGGGACCTACGAGGCAAAGGTGCGGCCGGCACGAGAGGCCGTCGAGGACGCAGAGAAGAACCTGATTCCATCACTCATCGGCGAGGACACTCGCGATCAGATCACGTTCGACGCACGGTTGCGGGAGATCGACGGAACATCAGACTTCAGTTCGATCGGCGCAAACGTCGCGGTAGCCCTCTCACTTGCGTGTGCGAAGGCAGCCGCATCGTCTCTTGAACTTGAACTCTATCAGTACCTGGGCGGCGCATTTGCCAGCCAGACACCCCTGCCCCTGGGCAACATCATCGGCGGAGGCGCGCACGCCCCCAACGCCACGTCCATCCAGGAATTCCTGGTGGTCCCCACCGGCGCTTCAGGCGCATCGGAGGGCGTCTTCGTGAACGCTGCCGTTCATGCGACGGTGAAAAAGATCCTGCAGAAACGAGGAAAACTCTCCGGGAAAGGAGACGAAGGTGCCTGGGCACCCGCAATAGCTGATACCGAGGCGTTTGAGATCCTCAGCGAAGCTATCGCCACAGTCTCAGACGAGATGAACGTCGAGATCCGTATGGGAATCGACGTGGCGGCAAGCGAACTCTGGGACGGCAGGCATTACCATTACAAGGATGGCGACCTGACCACTGAAGACCAGATCGCCTACATGCTCGATCTGGTTGACCGCTACAACCTCATCTACATCGAAGACCCCCTTTACGAGGAGGACTTTGAGGGGTTCGCCGACCTGACCAGAGAGGTCGGCGACCATCACTGCCTGATCTGCGGAGACGACCTCTTCGTGACCAATGTTGAACGGATCACGAAAGGGATCGAGACCGGCGCGGCAAACTGCGTACTGATCAAACCGAACCAGATAGGAACGCTCACCGAGACCTTCGAGGCGATACACCTCGCCCGGAAGAGCGGCATGGAGACGGTCATGAGTCACCGGTCTGGAGAGACCACCGACGCAACGATCGCCCACCTGGCCACTGCATTCGAATGTGTATTCCTCAAGACCGGCGCGGTCGGCGGGGAACGGATTGCCAAACTGAATGAACTGATTCGCATAGAGGAGCTGATCTAGCTTGACTGGAAACGAACTGGAAATCGAACTGAAAGAACCACTGATACCCGTGGAAGAGTACCTTGCAGCAGGTGTGCACATCGGTACTCAGCAGAAGAGCAAGGACATGATGAAGTACATCTACCGCGTCCGCGGCGATGGGCTGTACATCCTGGATATCCGGGCGACCGATGAGCGGATCAAGACCGCCGCGAAGTTCATCGCACGGTATGACCCTGCGAAGGTCCTGGTCGTCACCTCCCGCCAGTACGGGCAGTATCCCGCCAAGAAGTTTGCTGATGCCATCAACGGCATGGCGGTCATCGGTCGGTTCATCCCGGGGATGCTTACTAACCAGCGCCTGAACAAGTATATCGAGCCCGACGTGGTCGTGGTGACCGACCCCACGGGTGATGCGCAGGCGATCACCGAGGCTGTCCAGACAGGTATCCCGATCGTCGCTCTCTGCGACAGCAACAACATGACCAAGTATATCGACCTGGTCATCCCCACCAACAACAAGGGAAGAAAAGCGCTCTCAATGGTCTACTACCTCCTGACCAGGGAAGTGCTCAGACTGCGTGGAGTGACCACGACGCTCACTCCCGAAGATTTTGAGACAGAGTTATAAAAACCGAAGGCACAAGAGCTCAACCATTGATGGATATGCGCCCATGCAGTGTAGCGGGAATGTTTTATCCTGCCGAGCCCAGGCACCTGGAGCAGTTGCTGGAGATCTTCTTCCAGACCAGGCGACCAGGCATCACGAACGCACGGGGCATCGTCGCTCCCCATGCAGGCTACATCTACTCGGGGGAGACAGGAGCCTGTGCCTTCTCTACCATACCACCTGATTTTGACGGCACATTCGTCGTCATCGGTCCCAGCCACCGGGGGTACATGACCTCCGCATCTGCTGTACCGTGGGAGACACCACTCGGAATCGTCGATGTCGATAAGGAGTTCGTCGACGCGCTTGATATCGAGATAGATGAGAGGTCGCACCTGAGCGAACATTCAATCGAGGTCCAGATGCCCATCATCAGGTACCGGTTCCCGAGAGCGAGGGTTGCGCCGGTTATGATGGGTGACCAGAGTATTGAAGCGGCGGTGAGCCTTGCTGAGCGCCTGCTCAGGGCACAAAAACAGACGGCGAGGGATGTGCGGATCGTCGCATCAAGCGATTTTTCGCATTATGTCCCGGACGAGGTTGCCCGGAGACAGGACCTCTACGCGATCGACGCGCTCAAAAACCTGGACGTGCTTGAGTTTTACCGCAGGCTCCAGGAGACCGGCGCTACGGCATGCGGCTACGGCCCGATCGCGACCCTCTGCATCACCTGCCGGGGACTCGGCGCTGAGAGAGCAGAACTGCTCAGGTATACGACCAGTGGCGATGTGACAGGAGATCGTGATCAGGTAGTGGGGTATGCAGCGATAGCGGTGGTATAAATTGGCAACGTGGAGCGCGCCGGGCAAGGTATTCCTGTTCGGCGAGCATGCGGTAGTATATGGGAAACCAGGCGTAGCGATGGCAATCAAACCCCGGGTCTTCGCCACGGTGAGAAAGGCAAAAAATCCGACCCGGCCCAGGTCACCCTACATCAACGAATGTTTCAAGCGGATGGGTGTCCGGGGCAGTGTCTATATCCGCTCCCAGCTCCAGAGCTCATCAGGGCTTGGGTCATCGGCAGCGGTGACGGTAGCAACGCTCTGTGCCATCAACGACGAGTTCAACCTCGGGCACAGCCGTGACGAGATCGCGGATATAGCATTCTCTATCGAGAAGAAAGTCCAGAGAGGAAGGGCAAGTCCCACCGACACCTACGTCTCCACAAAGGGAGGAATGGTGCTCATCAGCGGGAACACCAAGCGTCGCCTCGTCCCACAGCGTCGCCTCCACATCGTCGTGGGGAATACCATGGTCTCACACAACACCGCAAAGATGGTCAGGCGGGTCGCCAACCTCAAGAGGAAATATCCTGAGGTTGCAGACCCGATCCTGGACGGCATTGAGGCCGTGACGCTGACCGCCCTCCACAGTTTCAACGACCCCCAGAAACTGGGACGGTGCATGGACATAAACAACGCCCTCCTGGAGGCGCTCGGCGTGGGGCATCCGGCAAGCAGCAGACTCATCCTTGCCGCAAGGGCAAGCGGGGCTCACGGGGCAAAGATCACCGGGGCTGGAGGTGGCGGGTGTATCGTCGCTCTCTGCCCCCGGCGTGCAAAGAACCGGATCGCCGGTGCCATTGAGGCCTGTGAAGGAAGAGCGATCATCACCAGCATCGATACCGATGGCGCAAGGAAAGAAAAGCATGACTGAGGGGCTGGTTATTCTGAAACTGGGCGGGAGCGTGATCACCGATAAGTCGGGCCCCTGCGCTCTTGATCGTGCACGGATGCGCAAGATCGCAGACCAGGTCGCCGCACGGAGCGGGATACCCCTTCTGCTGGTCCATGGCGCTGGATCGTGCGGGCACCCAGAAGCACAACGCTATCAGATCCATGAAGGGCTCACCGCAGAGAACGTCCCCGGGGTCTACCGCACGCATGCCGCGGTCTCGCGTCTGAACGCCGCGGTCGTCGATCTCCTGCGGGACGCAGGGATCGAGGCGATCGGTATCCATCCTCTCGACCTGGCTCTTGCCGAAGGCGGACGTCTGGTCTCGCTCGAGACCCGTCACATCGCCGAAATGATCAGACACGGCATTCTCCCCGTGCTGCACGGCGATGTGGTGATGGACCGCCTGCAGGGAGCCTGCATCGTATCTGGCGACCAGGTGGTGACCCGTCTTGCCACGGCTCTCGGGAGCAGACGCGTGGGGCTGGCAACCGATGTCGCAGGCGTTCTCCAGAAGGGATCGGTCGTCCCCCGCATCGACCGGGATAGAGCAGAGAGCCTGGCTATCGGCGGTTCAGGAAACACCGATGTGACCGGGGGGATGGGAGGCAAGATCGCAGAACTCCTGGCACTTGCTGACGCCGGGACCGATTCGCATATCTTCCATGTCTCACAGATCGGTCGGTTCCTGGACGGCGCAGACCATGGCGGAACTCTTGTAACCAGGGGAGGCAGAGCGTGACGCAGGGAGGCATCACATCCTCACGAAAACGGGACCACCTGATCATCTGTTGCGAGAAAGATGTCGAGACCGGGGATGCCGGATTTGGGGACGTGCGGCTGGTCCATAACGCCCTTCCTGAGTGCGATATGGATGCGATCGATATCAGGACCGAGTTCCTTGGCGCAACACTCGGGTCACCTCTCTTTATTGCAGCGATGACCGGGGGACATCCGGACACCCTCGAGGTGAACCGGCGGCTTGCACGAGCCGCCGAGCGGTATAATCTCGGTATGGGCGTCGGTTCTCAGCGAGCGGCACTGGAAAATCCCGAACTGGAAGAGAGTTTTGTTGTCGTGCGGGAGGAAGCACCGCATGCCTTCCTCTGTGCCAACCTGGGGATCATCCAGCTCCGTGACCACGGTATCGAGTGGGCAGAACGGGCTGTCGAGATGATCGATGCACAGGCAATCGCCATCCACATCAATTCGCTCCAGGAAGCGATTCAGCCAGAAGGTGATCATAACACCGAGGGGTGCCTGGAAGCACTCCGTCACCTCTGCAAGGAACTCAATCACCCGGTCATCGTGAAAGAGACCGGTTCCGGCATATCGGCCGAAACGGCGCGGGTGATCTGGGGAGCGGGAGCGAGTGCCATAGATATCGGCGGCTATGGAGGGACGTCCTGGGCAAAAGTAGAGTGTCTGCGGACTGAAGACCCCGGGCTTGCCGATCTCGGAAAAGCGTTTCTCTCCTGGGGCATACCGACGATGGTAAGCCTCTGCGAGGTGCGAACAACAGGAGGCCCGATCATTGCGACGGGCGGACTGCGTTCAGGGATAGATATTGCCAAGACAATAGCACTCGGAGCGGATCTTGGGGGCATGGCGCTCCCTCTCTTACAACCGGCGATGAAGAGCGATGAGGCGCTCTTTGCAGCCGTGGAGACGATACACCGCGAACTCGAGGTGGCGATGTTCCTGACCGGATCTCGGAGGATACGGGATCTTTCGCACGCACGGACGTATATAACTGGATTGACCCGACAAATGATTGAAAACAACGGCTAATTACAAAAACAACCCGAAAAATCGGTAGTTACGAGGAAGTTACATGGATATTGAGATTATAGCAGTGGGCGGGTATAACGAAGTCGGCAGAAATATGACCGCCGTCCGCTGCGGAAAAGAGATTGTCATCTTTGATATGGGTCTGCGTCTTGACCAGGTGATGATCCATGAGGATGCTGATATCGAGAGCATGCATTCCCTGGACCTGATCGAGATGAAAGCCATTCCTGATGACACCATCATGAATTCGGTAGAGGGAAGTGTCAAGGCGATCGTCTGTTCGCACGGGCATCTGGACCACATCGGCGCGATACCAAAACTTGCGCACCGTTACAATGCCCCCATCATCAGCACACCGTATACCTCAGAACTGATCAGGCAGGAGATCGCAGGTGAGAGAAAGTTTGGCGTAAACAACAAACTTTTTGCCCTGAGAGCCGGACAGCGCTACACGATCTCCCCGAGGCTCACACTCGAGTTTGTGCGGAGCCAGCATTCGATCATCGACACCGTCTTCCCGGTCCTGCACACACCAAAAGGCGCGATCGTCTACGCGAACGACTTCAAGCTCGACCGGACACCGGTGCTCGGCGACCCGCCAAACTTTGCCAGGTTACGGCAGATCGGAAAGGAAGGGGTGCTTGCTCTGATCGTGGAGAGTACAAACATCAACGATAAAGGACGCTGCCCGAGCGAGAGAATCGCGCGGGACCTGGTCAGGGACACCCTCACCAGCTACGAGGACGACAAGAACGCGATCGTTGTCTCCACGTTCGCATCGCACATCTCCCGCGTCAAATCTATCGCCGAATGTGCCCATGAGATCGGCAGAAAACCGGTCCTCCTCGGGCGGTCGATGGAACGTTACAGCTCGGCGGCCGAGCAGCTGAAATTGGTCGCGTTCCCGGAGAGCCTCTCGATGTTCGGCAACCGGCGGACCGTCGACCGGACGCTGCGGCGGATCATGAAGACCGGAAAAGACAAGTTCCTCCCGATCGTCACCGGTCACCAGGGAGAGCCTGGCGCCACCCTGACAAGGATCGTGATGGGGGAGACCCCGTTCAGGATAGAGAAAGGCGACAAGGTTCTCTTCTCTGCCCGGGTGATCCCGAACCCGATGAACCGCGGACAGCGCCACCTGATCGAAGCCCGTGCACAGATGTCCGGCGCACGGATCTTTGATGAACTGCATGTCTCAGGCCACGCCTACCGGGAGGATCACTACGAGTTCCTGCACCTCTTAAACCCGCAGCATGTCATCCCGGCCCATGGCG